>JBBSDH010000001.1:0-48727 GCA_038249605.1 Chitinophagales bacterium
AACTATGGTTGTTCGTCAACTCCCCCTATAGGCTCTATTGCGTGAAAACCCGCTTTGTCGCCCATATCCCTGCACCCGCCAGTTGCGTAAAACCAGCCGGATAGGTTGGCTTTACGCAACTCCCCGATCCCATTGGCGCACCCGCCAGTTGCGTGAAACCAACCAATCCGGCTGGATTCACGCAATGAGAAGGCTGACATACAAGGGGAAATATTTGGTTCATGTGGTACTGGCTTGAGTAAGTAAATATAAAGCACAATTTCAAATTTTCCCAATCTTTTTTTGTTACACAAGCGAAGCATGGGACCCAAAAATCCCCATCCCTTTTGTCATCCCAGCGAAGTATGGGGCCCCAAAATCCTGGTTAAGACGACCTGCCTTCCCTGATCTCATCCACCACTTCGGGATTGAGCAGCGTGGTGGTATCGCCGAGGTTGCTGGTGTCGCCTTCCGCGATTTTGCGCAAAATGCGGCGCATGATTTTACCCGATCGGGTTTTGGGCAATCCGGGCACGATTTGTACCACATCGGGTTTGGCGATGGGGCCAATTTCCCTGGTTACCGTATCGAGTACAGCTTTTTTGAAGGCGGCCACATCGGCGATGGGCACAGAAGTAATGACGTAGGCGTAAATGCCCTGCCCTTTGATGTCGTGCGGGAAACCCACCACGGCCGATTCGACCACCATGGGCGCCTTGTTGATGGCGTCTTCCACTTCGGCAGTACCGATGCGGTGGCCCGAAACGTTGATCACGTCGTCTACGCGACCGATGATGCGGTAGTAACCGTCGGCATCGCGGCGGGCGCCGTCGCCGGTGAAATACTTGTCTTTAAAGGTCGCAAAATACGTCTGGCGGCAGCGCTCATGGTCGCCATAGGTGGTGCGGATGATGGCCGGCCACGGAAATTTGATGCAAAGCATGCCTTCCACGTTGTTGCCCTGTATCTCGCGGCCATTGGCATCAACAAGGCATGGCTGTACGCCCGGCAAAGGCAAGGTTGCCAAACAAGGTTTGAGGGGCGTGATGCCAGCGAGCGGACTGATCATCATGCCGCCAGTTTCGGTCTGCCACCAGGTATCCACGATGGGACAGCGTTTTTTGCCTATTTTTTCATTGTACCAGTGCCATGCCTCGTCGTTGATGGGCTCACCTACCGTTCCGAGGATGCGCAAACTGGGCATGCGCCGTCCTTTGACCCACTGGTCGCCGGCGGCCATAAGTGCGCGGATGGCGGTGGGAGCGGTGTAAAATATGCTCACTTTGTGACGCTGGATAACATCCCAGAAACGGCCGGCATCGGGGTACGTGGGAATGCCTTCAAACATGAGTGCCGTGGCGCCAGCCAGCAGCGGACCGTAAATGATGTAGGAGTGGCCGGTAATCCAGCCCACGTCGGCCGTGCACCAATACACGTCGCCTTCCTGAATCTGGAAAACGTTGCGGAACGTGTATTCGCAGTACACCATGTAACCGCCCTGCGTATGCACCACCCCTTTGGGTTTGCCCGTAGAACCGGAGGTGTAAAGGATAAACAACTCGTCCTCGCTGTCCACCGCCGTGGCTTTGCAGCTTTTGCGTTTGCCATGCACCACTTCGTGCCACCACAAATCGCGGCCTTCTGTCATTTTCAGGGCGTCGCCGGTATTTTGGTGAACAATCACGTTTCTTACCGATTCGCAGCCCATGTCCAAAGCTTCGTCGATGACCTGTTTGACGGGGATGTTTTTGGGACCGCGCGAGTTGTAATCGGAGGTAATAACCACCGAGCATTGGGCGTCTTTGATGCGGTCGGCCACCGATATGGCGCTGAAACCAGCAAAAACCACCGAGTGAATGGCGCCGATGCGCGCACAGGCGAGCATGGCAATGCTCAATTCGGGCGTCATGGGCATGTAAATGCATACACGATCACCTTTTTTGACACCCTGGGCCTTCAGGGCGTTTGCGAACTGGCAAACCAGTCCGTGAAGTTGTTTGTAGGTGATTTTTCGGGCCTTTCGTTTCGGGTCGTTGGGTTCCCAGATCATGGCAACTTGTTTGCCACGGGTGGCCAGGTGCCTGTCGAGACAGTTTTCGGTGATGTTCAGTTTTCCACCTACGAACCATTTGATGCGTGGTTCGCGGAAATTCCAGCGGAGTGTTTCGCGCCAGGGTTTGCGCCATAAAAACGTACGCGCCTGCTCATCCCAAAAAGCTTCGGGATTGGCAACCGATTGGGCGTATACTTCATGGTATTCTTCCAGTGAATGTATTTGTGAAGTCATTTTGTAAGGATAAAATGGTTCAAAAGGCAGTGTTGCATGCTTCAAAAAAGGTGAACTACGGGTACATTGCAAGCGCCTGGAGTTTTAAAACCGTGTTTTGCCCAGCTTCAGAAACAAATACATACACTTCTATATGTTTAAATGTATTTTTAACAAAAAATAATTTTGCGGGGATGGTTGGTTGGTGATTTCCTGTTTCACAAAGTTTGCGTTTGAAGGATTAAAAGTAGGTGTTTTTCAAAGGTCATGTAACTTTGCGTTGTATGAAAAATTACCTTGGACAAACAGTGGCGCTCGCTTTGATTGTAACGGTCATGCTCATCGCTCTGGGATTTCTCCCTTCCGGTCTCCGCATCGGCGGTCGTACCCTGCGTGCCATGGATATTTTGTCCGACATACGCTCGGAAGCCATGCCCGCAGAGGATGTTTCCCCTGCTCAGGACACCTTGTTGATTCAACTGCCCGATAACCTCAAAGCTACATTGGTTGAAATACCGGCCATTGATTCGATCGACATGGGCGTTTTGTTTGAAGACTACTCTCCTGGACAAACAAGGCTACAGGCATTTTTTGCAGCCATCGACTCCATCACTTCGCGTAAAAACACCGTGCGTGTGGCCTTTTTCGGCGATTCGTTTGTTGAAGGCGACATCATTCTCAGCAACCTGCGCGACACGTTGCAAACCCGCTGGGGAGGTGAAGGGGTAGGTTTTGTGCCCATCACATCTGAAGTGGCGCGTTTCAGGCGTTCTTTGCAGCATACGTACAGCAACTGGAAAACACACAGCATCGTTAAGCGCAACGGCGGCAATCCACCCTACGGCATCAACGGTTTTGTGTATTACCCCAGGAATGAGGCCGCTATCCGGTACGAAGGCACTTCACAGTTCAGGCACACAGGACAATGGTCGAAACTGCGCCTTTTTTACAGCCATGCCTCCGACAGCGGAATGGTCTTTCAGGTGAATGGCGGCACATGGCGCCCTGAACCACTTCTCGGTTCCGACAACAAAATTTCCGTTTTTGAATACCATCAACAAAGCATTCGAAGCGTCGCATTTCGGTTTCCGTACACCGACAGTCTTCCGGTGTACGGCGTTAGCCTGGAAAACGGGCCAGGTTTTTACCTTGATAATTTTGCCATTAGAGGCAACACCGGAGGTGCGCTCAAATTCATACAGCCATCCACTGCAAAAGCATTCGATGAATTGATGGGTTACGATCTCATTGTACTTCAGGTAGGACTCAATGCTGTGACCAATTCTTTGAACAACATCCAATGGTACCGTGTGGAGCTGGAACGAACGGTAAAACATCTTAAAACTTGTTTCCCCGGACGCCCCATACTTATGATCAGTGTGGGCGACCGCGGCGGGAAGGTTGGTGAGGAACTCGGCACCATGATCAGCGTGCCGGCCATCGTCAACATGCAGCGCGAAGTGGCACGTGCCAATGGAATGTTGTTTTTTGATCTGTTCAGAAACATGGGCGGAGAAGGTACGATGGTGCGTTTTGCTTCGGAAAAACCTGCACTGGCCGAAAAAGATTTTACCCACCTGACGCATGCTGGTGGCAAAGTGATGGGGCACCGGCTTGCGACGGTTTTTTTGAAGGAATACAGCCGCCATCAAACCGGAAAATCGGCCCTTCCACTTCAATAAGTCGTTTTCTTCGCCCCGACCAACCACATTGTCCCCATTTCCATTTTCTTTGCATTGTTTGTACGTTTTTAAAATTAATGCATGTTTTACTTATCGACCAACATACCGCGGATAAACCTGTGGCGGTGGCTGCTTTGCGCAGTCTGCAGCCTCTTGTTTATCGGTCGCTGCCAATCGCAGTTCAGGCCGCCGCAGGTCGATATTACCGAACGCGACACGGTGGGTTATGCCTTTTTAAACCAGGACAGCACCGTACTGCTCAACGACCGCGTGCTTGCTTCCGTTTTTGAAAAAATGTACCGGCAACGTGTTCAGGGTGGGCAAAAAATAACCATCGTTCACCTTGGCGACTCTCATGTTTTGGGGAATTTCCTTACGGCAGAAGTACGCGAACGGTTGCAAATCGCTTTCGGCGAAGCCGGGCGCGGACTTGTTTTTCCCTACAAACTCGCAGGATCCAACGGTCCGCGCGATTACCAGTTCGCAAGCGAATCCAAATGGCAAAGCGGCAATTGCCACAAAGACCTGAGTCCCGAAACACCTTTCGGTATTTCCGGTTTTTTACTGGAAAGTGCAGCATCCACTGCAAAACTTACGATTCGCCTGAAGGATACCACCACTGCAGAAACGCGTCTTTTTACGAAGGTGACCGTGTTCCAGCGGGCTTCACCAGCCCAATACCAATTGGAGGTTCGCGATGATGTGAGCGGGCAAATCGCACAGTCATTCGACAACAACGAATACGCCCGTTGTTTTTATTTCAACAAACCCGTAGAACAGGCCATACTCTCCGCGCGCCGCACCTCTCCCGACCAGAAAAAACTGAGCATCGACGGCGTTTCTTTGGAAAACGAATTGTCAGGCGTGGTTTACCACAACATTGGCATCAACGGCGCCCGGTTCACCGACTTTTTGCGTGCAAAATATTTTACCACCCAACTGGGCGAGCTCAATCCAGACTTGGTGATCTTGTCTTTCGGCACCAACGAAGCCCAGGGCAAAACCGAAGAACGCTACCTGTACAAACAACTTAACCAACTGATCATCCGTATCCGGGAAGTAGCGCCGAATGCACAAATCATGTTTACCACGCCTGCCGATTCGTACCTGCGCGGCAAAGGATTCAATCCCTACATGGCATCTACAAGCCAGGTCATTAAAACATACGCTCTGGAAAACAACTGCGCGGTCTGGGACCTGTTTACCCAATCGGGTGGAGAAAAATCGGCTGAAATGTGGAAAAAAAGCGGTCTGATGTCGCACGACTCGGTCCATTATTCCATCAACGGTTATGCTGCTCAGGGTAAATTGTTGTACCAGTCCCTGATCAAAAGTTACAACGCATTTGTCACCAACCGTCCATAAAATTTGCCATGAAACGTTCCTTGTTTTCTCTTTTTTGCCTGATCCTTTTTTCGTCGACTTTGCCGGCACAAATCACCGACCCAAAGGCAACTGAAGTATGGGAACCTCAACCCCGTGTGGTAACGCCGGGTGAGGGTACCAAACCGCCTTCCGATGCCGCCATTCTTTTTGACGGCGCCAACCTCGATGCTTTTAAAAATTACAAAGACGGCGGCAAAGCACCGTGGGATGTGGCCGACGGTGCCATGACCGTGAAACCCAAATCCGGCGACATCGTGACCAAAGTCGAATTCGGCGATTTTCAGTTGCATCTGGAATTTCGCACACCTGTAGTGGTCAAAGGCGAAGGTCAAGGACGCGGCAACAG
This sequence comes from Chitinophagales bacterium, assembly GCA_038249605.1. GTDB lineage: Bacteria > Bacteroidota > Bacteroidia > Chitinophagales > Saprospiraceae > M3007. The sequence goes on from JBBSDH010000001.1 coordinate 5,660, forward strand.
CGGTATTTTTCTGCAGGACCGCTATGAAATTCAGGTGCTGGACAATTTCGAAAACAAAACCTACGCCAACGGACAGTTGGGCGCCATTTACAAACAAACCATCCCACTTGCCAACCCGGCCCGCAAACCCGGTGAATGGCAGACTTACGACATCATCTTCACCGCTCCCAGGTTCAACAACGAAGGTATTCTGACAGCCCCGGCCCGTATAACGGCCCTGATCAACGGTGTTTTGATACAACTCAACACCGAAATCAAAGGATCAACCGAATACATTGGTTTGCCATCCTACAAAGCGCACTTCAAAGGCCCCATCCGACTGCAAGACCACGGCGACCTGGTGAGCTTCCGCAACATCTGGGTTAGGGAACTGTAAATTAGCGGGCAGCGGACTTGAATAAAAATCTGACATTCTTAATTGAACAGCCTCATTCCTTTTTTTGCTGCCTGCTGCCAGCTGGTTGCTCATCCATAAAAATACTGCCTCCTGCCTGCTTAAGACTATCTTTGTTGCGATGTTGTTCGAGAATTTCCCTTTTTACAAACAGCACGACGCTTCGGACTGTGGTGTTTCCTGTCTGCGCATGGTTGCGCGGAGTTACGGGCGACATTATTCTCTTGAGTATTTGCGTGAAACGGCATACCTCGACCGTGAGGGTGTGTCGTTGATGGGCATATCCGATGCTGCCGAAAAAATAGGCATGCGGTCGCTGGGGGTAAAGGTGGGATTTGGCAGGATGAAAAAAGACATTCCCTTGCCTTGCATCGCACACTGGCGGCAAAACCACTTTGTGGTGGTGTACCGCATTGCCAACAACAAAGTGTACATAGCCGACCCTGCGGTGGGCAAATTGCGACTTTCCGAACAACAATTCCTTGAAGGCTGGATCAGCGACGTGGTGAATGCCGAACCACAGGGCATCTTGTTGCTGCTGGAAACGATGCCTGAGTTTTACAACCGCGACGGTGAAAAAACCGATCGGGCAGGGTTCAACTTCCTGTGGTCTTATGTGGCCCGGTACAAACGCCTTTTGTGGCAGTTGTTTTTTGGTTTGCTGCTTGGCAGCGCCATCCAATTGGTGTTCCCATTTTTGATGCAGGCATTGGTGGACAAAGGCGTTCAGCTCGGCGACCTCAATTTTGTTTACCTCATTCTTGGCGCTCAGGCCATGCTTTTTTTGAGCCAGGTTGCCGTGGAATTCATTCGGGGATGGATCCTGTTGCACATCGGGGCGCGGATCAACATCAATTTGGTGTCGGACTTCCTCATCAAGCTCATGCGCCTGCCCATGGCGTTTTTTGATACCAAAATGACGGGCGATTTGTTGCAACGCATTTACGACAACGAACGTGTGGAGCGTTTCCTCACGTCCAATTCGCTGATTACGCTGTTTTCCATCGTCAACCTTGTCGTTTTCGGCATCGTCCTGCTTTTTTACAACATCCTCATTTTTGCCATCTACTTTTTGGCCGCAGGCCTTTATTTCGGTTGGATCGCTTTGTTCATGCAACGCCGACGTGTGCTCGACAACCGCAGGTTTGAACAAATGGCCGAAAACCAGAACACCCTAATACAACTCGTAAACGGCATGCAGGAGATCAAACTGCACAATGCCGAACGCCAGAAACGCTGGGCCTGGGAACGTATACAAGCCAAACTGTTCCGCATCAACGAAAGTTACCTGGCCACCGACCAGCGGCAACGCGCGGGCGCCGCATTCATCAACGAAGCCAAAAACATCGTCATTTCGGTCATCGCGGCTAAAGCCGTCATCCAGGGCGACATGACCCTCGGCATGATGCTCGCCGTTCAATACATGATCGGACACATGAACGGTCCGCTCGAGTCCCTTGTGCAATTCATGCTCGCCGCCCAGGAAGCCAAGATCAGTCTGGAACGCATGAACGAGATCCACCAAAAGCCCGACGAAGAGCCTTCCGATTACCCCAAAGTGAATGTTTTGCCTTCAACCGGCGACATGGTGTTTGATAAGCTGTGGTTCCGCTACGGTGGTCCGCACGACCCCTGGGTTTTGAAAAACGTAAACGTAGCCTTTCAGGAGGGCAAAACCACGGCCATTGTGGGCACCAGTGGCAGTGGAAAAACCACCATGTTGAAACTGATGCTGAACTTTTACCAGCCCAACGAAGGTGCCATACGGCTTGGTGATTTGAATTTGGCCAACATCCAAAACAAACTTTGGCGGGAAAACTGCGGTGTGGTGATGCAGGATGGCTTTGTTTTTTCCGACACCATTGCGCGCAACATTACGCTGGGTGAAGATTACATCGACCGCCGCAGGCTGTTGTACGCCGCCAAAGTAGCCAACATCCAAACTTTCATCGAATCGTTGCCGCTGGGATACAATACCAAAGTTGGCGCTGAAGGCGTGGGCCTGAGCCAGGGGCAACAACAACGCCTGCTCATCGCAAGGGCGGTGTATAAAAACCCGGAGTACATCTTTTTCGACGAGGCAACCAATGCCCTCGACGCCTACAACGAACGCGTGATCATGCACAACCTGCAACACGCCTTCCGCAACAAAACCGTCATAATAGTTGCACACAGGCTCAGTACGGTGCGCAACGCCGACAACATCATCGTGATAGAAAAAGGCGAAGTGGTGGAACAAGGCAGCCATGAGGAGCTGACATTCAAACAAGGCGCTTATTACCATTTGGTCAAAAATCAACTCGAACTCGGCCTGTGAACCCAACCATCGATAAAGGCGACAGCAAGGAAGAACGCGAATACGTTGAGCTGCGCTCCGAAGAAGTACACGAAATCCTGGGTACGCCCCCCGGATGGATGGTGCGTTGGGGTACCATGAGTGTGTTGCTGTGTTTCATCCTGCTGGTTCTGGTGGGCAGCGCCGTGCGTTACCCCGATGTGATCCCTGCAAAAATTGTGCTCACCACCGCCACGCCTCCCGTGGATGTGGTAGCCCGCACCAACGGCCATTTGTCGGAACTGCTCGTAAAAGACACCCAGGTGGTGAAACGCAACCAATTGCTGGCCGTTTTGCAAAGTACCGCCGATTACGAAGATGTTTTGATGTTGGATGCCCTCGCCATGAGTTGGTCGATGCTCAGCAACACAGATACCTTTGTGCGCATCAAGGCACCTGCAAACCTTGATCTGGGTGAAGTGCAGAGTGAATACGCCGATTTTGTTCAAAAACTCGATCAATTCAAATTTGGTCAAACCGACAAATCAGCCTCCATCGGCGCCAACGTGAGCAGCAACAACGCCCAGATCAAAAAACTGGAAAGCAGCATCGTTTTCGACCGCAATGCGCTGTTGCGTACCCGCGACCAGCTTGAGTCGGCCCGTGATTATTTGCGCAAGCAACAAGAGCTTTTTAATGCAGGCATCATATCTAGGGTGGAACTTGAAAAAGAAAAACAACGTGTTGCCGACCTGGAGCGTCAGATCGAGCAGTTGGACGATAACATCCTGCGCAAACAAAACGAGATTTTGAGCTTGCGCAAAAACAGCAGTGAAGCGACCTTCAGCGGCAGTGAGAGTAGCAACACTGCCGAGGCACAACTGCTCAACAGCCTGAATACTTTGCGTGGGAGCATCGACCGCTGGAAACAAAGTTTTCTGTTGCGCGCTCCCATCGAAGGCCGTGTGTCGCTCAATTCTTCCTTTTACAGCTCGCAGCAATACATCCGCGACGGCGACCAGTTGCTGGCCATTGTGCCTCTTAAAACCGATTCGATCATTGGGCGTGTTACGCTTCCGGTTTCCGGAAGCGGCAAAGTTTCGCAGGGACAAAAAGTGATCATCAAGCTCGACAGTTATCCATTTTACGAGTTCGGATCGCTCACTGGAACCGTTCGCGCCAAATCGCTGGTACCCAAAGACAATGCCTATTTGATTTTTGTAGACCTGCCTAAAGCGCTCGTCACCAACCACAACAGGGTCATTGAGTTTGAACAGCAGCTGCAGGGCACTGCTGAAATCATCACCAACGACAAGAGCTTTTTGCGCCGGATTTCCGAGCAAATGTTCGCCGGATGGACCAATTGAGGTGGCATTAGAAAAACGTTAATACTTGTTTGGTTATCGTTAACAGCAAAAGCCTTTCAGCACAACTTAGACAGACATACTTTTGTCCCATGCAAATCAAGACGCTTGTAAAATAGCGTTTTCGAACTTAAAACCATCCTTCTGACTATCCATCAAAAAAAGTATCCATGAAACAAATTCTCTTTGTTCTTGCTTTTGTTGCCCTCGGCACAACTTACGCAGTTGCCCAAAGCGGTCCTACCATGACCTTCGACGTAACAACCGTTGATTATGGCAACATCGATAAAGGCAGCGAGCCTCTGCGCAAATTCAAGTTCACCAACACGGGTAATGAGCCCCTCATCATCAAAAATGCCAAAGGCTCGTGTGGTTGCACCGTACCTAAATACCCGCAGGAACCCATCATGCCCGGCGAAAGCAATTTCATTGAAGTTCGTTACGATACCCAGCGTGTAGGTGCTTTCAACAAAACCGTGACCATCACCACCAACGAAGCTGCAGATACCAAAACCCTGACCATCAAGGGTGATGTTAAAGCTCCTGCTACCCAGGAAGTTGTTCCTGCAAGCAGCGGCGGCCTCAAACAGTAATTTTCCTTTCGGAAGAATTTTGGTTTGACGATACGACCCGTCCGGCGATACGCGCCGGGCGGGTCTTTTTTGTCTGTCTTGACCTGGATTTTAGGGATTTTCTGGATTGGGATTTTATTGGGATTTGGGGATTGGGATGATTGGATTGGATTTTGGGCCCTGGGCTTTGGTGTATGAATTAGGGTTTGGGAATTGGGTGCTTAGATGGGAGAAAAAAAAGATGCTTTTTGTCATAATCCAGGAACGGAAGCGACCTATAAAACGTTATTGAGAAAAAAAACAGCTGTCGTGCAACCTTTCGTTGTAACATCTTGTCTGTTAATTTGTCTTATTCGTCGGTAAAACGTTATCGTTAGCCAATATTACTGTTACTTTTGTTCTGCTTCAAATCACAAACCATGAAAAACAAAATCTTGCCCAAACACGTCTTATTGTTGGCTGCCGGCGTGGCTTTTTCCTCTTTTCTTTATGTGAACACCGATGCTTGTCTGAAAGCAACCTACGGATTGGAAAATGAAGTCATGGTAAAAACAATGGCTTCGGAGGAAGAAGCCAAAGAAAGTGAGTGGAAAGTGCCCGAGGCTGCCGTTTTGATCAGCCTGGTCAAGTTTGTAGGAAAGTTTTTGCCCGTAGGCAAAGAATAAAAGTCCTTACCGAACCAATATTCCAACTCTGTCCCACCGCAGGATCAACCGCGATACGACGCTTCCAATGAGCATACCCAATACGGCGCCCGCCATTACATCCAAAGGGTAATGCGCGCCTACATACACCTGTGAAAATGCGATCAATGCCGCCCATCCAATAACGGCTGGCCGGATCCAACGCGCCATTGCGCCGAACAAGCCGATGACGTAAAATGCCGCGGCAAAATGGTTGGTTGCGTGCGAAGATGTAAAACTGTAACCTCCCCCGCAAGGCACCCTTTCCACCACCACCGCTTCGAGGGCGGGTTCGTTGCAGGGCCGCAGCCGCTGAACGTTTTTCTTGATGATCGAACTGCTTGTGAAATCGGCGATCCCTACGGCAAGTACCAAACCCAGGACCACCAGCCAGCCACGCTTTCCAAAATTCAAAACCGTAAAAGCAACAAGGAAAACATAAGCCGGCGCCCAGAACCAACGTTCGCGGCACCAGGGCAACACTGCGTCAAACAAGGCATTGCTCATCCCGGCATTCACGGCCTGGAATACGGCGGTATCCCAACCATTGAGGACCGTCCACCAACTCATAGGCTTGTTGTTTTTTCAGCGATAAGAATAAGCCGGAGCGAAACCTCCGGATCGAAAGCCTCAAGATCATAGGATCCGAAACGTTTGCATACGTTTAATCCTGCCTTGGTACACAATGACTCCAAATCTTCCAGGGTGAACAGGCGTACTTTTTCTTGAAAATGGTATTCCTGACCTTTGCTGTTGAACGCTACGGTTTTGATCACATACCCTTCCAACAAACACCGTTTGATGCTGAAAGTGATGCCGTCGACGATTTTTTCTTCCTGCATGACCAATTGATCGCGCACGTGATTTTCGTTGAAAAAATCCAACAGAAAACGTCCACCCGGTCGAAGACCAGCCGCCACGTTTTTCAACGACCTAAGGTGATCAAGGTCGTTGTCGAAATAGCCAAAAGAGGTAAAAAAGTTCATAACCGCATCGAAATAACGGATTCGAAATGGCAGGCGCATGTCGTGTTGGTAAAACGCGAGGTTATCGCTTTCGTACTGCCTTGCAAAACCGATGCTTGCTTCGGAAATATCCAGCCCGGTAACATCAAACCCTTTTTCCGCCAGGTACAAGGCATGGCGACCTTTGCCACAGGCAAGATCGAGTACGCGCGCGCCTTCGGGCAGCTGAAGCGCCTGCAACAAGCCGTCGATGGCCCCTCGCGCCTCATTATCGTCGCGATCCTTGTACAATGTATGGTAATAAGGTGAGTCAAACCAGGATGTAAACCACTCTTTTTGCACAGTTTCGGTATTCATGCGGGTAAGTTAAAACGGGTTTTTTACATTGGCGGTCAAAAGATGGTATGGAAATTTTGATCGTGGCCGCAACGCCTTATGAAATAGCGCCTTTGATGGGCTGGCTGGAAAGCAATGGCGTTCCCGATGCAAAGGGAAGATTCGTCGTCGGGGAGTCTACATTCGAGGTCATGGTAACTGGCATCGGGCCCGTAGCCACCACCTGGGCACTCGCCAGCCGATTCCATGCCTCTCCCCTGCCCCACCTGTGCATACAGGCTGGTATCGCAGGCGCCTTCGATCCCGCTTTGAACCTTGGAGACGTGGTGCATGTGGCTTCGGAACGCTGGGGGGACGTGGGTATTGAGGAAGCCGACGGAAGTTTTACCGATGTGTTTGAGCTCGGACTCACTGAAGCCAACGAACCGCCGTACATCAACGGCATACTTCACAATCCAGCCGCAGTGGTGTACGATTTTTTACCCACTGCCCGCGGACTCACCGTGAGCCGCGTACATGGCACCGAAACTTCCATCGAAGCCATAAAAACCAAATACCCCGATGTGGGCGTTGAAAGTATGGAAGGCGCGGCGTTTTTTTTCGCCTGTCTTCAATCGGGCGTGTCGTTCGTGGAAATCAGAAGCATCTCCAACCGTGTAGAAAAGCGCAACCGGGAAGCCTGGGATCTGCCGCTGGCTATAGATAAGTTGAATGATGTGGTGATTGAGATGTTGGGGTCGTTGGTGTAGTCGACAGTCGACAGTCGGCAGTCCGAAAACATGTGTCATCGCGAATTTTTTCAGGGTGACCCATTTTTCAACTGGTTAACGAGCAGCGCTTCACGCGCGTAGCGCACACGTACTCCGGAGCTCCATCTCCGGAGCACTCCACGACGCGCAATAAGTAATAATTAAACGTAAGGCATGCAGTTTGATGTGGCGTTGTGTTTTCCCTGGTAAAGAGCGCTCCGGAGCAGGAGCTCCGGAGTACATGCGCGCTGCGCGTTGTCTGCTGACCGGTTTAAACTTGGGTCACTCTGAAAAATTCGGGATGACTCGTACGTTAAAGTCCGAAGTCCGAAGTCCGAAAGCGTGCCCAATCTTTTGTTTTACAAACAATTGGGCATTCTTTTTTATTGAAATATTAAACGCAACGCCGACTCCGAACGCCAAACTTTTACTCTTCAACATCTTCAAAAACAACCCCGAAGTTCTGCAATTCCGCCATCACTGGTTCGTATACTTCCGGCATGATGGGGATGTTGACGCCTGTGGGCGAAATTTTTCCCTGCAACAGGAGATTGACGAAGATGCCGAGTGGGAGTCCCACCAGTTTCGACATGGCGGTATGTTCGGCGTCGTCGCCTTTCATGACCAGCGTGGAGGTGAGTTTTTTCTTTTTACGTCCAATTTCGTATTCAAATACATGTTGCATGATGACCATATCGCGGTCTTTGGGTTGGAGGGCCCATTTTTCAAGCAACATGTTTTCGAGGATCAGCGATGGTGTGGCGTTGTTGATTTTGATTCGTTTTTTGCTAAAAAGTCCGAGCCACTCCAGTTTTTGCATGATTTCGCTACCGGGTTCGGTTTCGACCAGTTTCGCGATGCGGTCTTTCACCGAGCCGGTGTGCTGGCTGATGCCGAGGAAGGCTTCCATAAGGTCGTGGTACGTGAGCTTGTCGGAATCGACGATGGGGAAAGTAGCATCGGTGAGGCCGATGCGCACCAGGGCATTCCAGGCGTCGCAGAAACCGAGGTGGCGTATGGTGCCGCGCAGGAGGGTTTTGATGTCCTGCAAACCATAGGCATCGCGGTACATCATGGAATCGCGGTTGGCGTACATTTCCCATTTCCCCAAACCTGGAATATCGATGATGCGGTATTGGCGGAAGATGCGGCGGTAGGGGATGTATTTCAGTTTGCCGTCTTCGAGGAATTGTGCGGTACCCTGGCCAGCGAGCACCACGTTTCGAGGGTTCCAGGAGAATTTGTAGTGCCAGGGATTGTCGTCGCTTTCCGGGGCCACAAGTCCGCCCGTGTACGAGTAAAAGGCGGTGATTTTGCCGCCTTTGTTTCGGATGCCGTTGATGCGTTGCATGGCGCTCATGTGGTCGATGCCGGGGTCGAGGCCCAATTCGTTCATAAACACAAGCGCGCGTTGCCGGGCTTCATCGCCGAGGCGGAACACCTGTTTGGAGACGTAGCTTGCGGTCACCATGTGTTTTCCGAGCACGATGCAGTCCTGGGCAACTTCCAGGTGCATTTGTGGAGGAAGCAGGGAAACCACTACATCGTGGCGTTGGATGACGTCATGGCGGTCGCTGGGTTTGGAGGCGTCGAGCCAGATGGCGCGGCCGTTGGGGTGGTTGTTTACCTTGCGTTGTGCCAGTTCGATGCTGGCGTTTGCTACGGTAATGAAAAAGTTGTGCTTTTTGCCCTGATCCAGGATGTAATTGATGAGGGCGGTTGCCGAGCGTCCGGCGCCTATGATGAGCAGATTTTTCATACAGGGTAAGTGTTGTCTGGACGTAAAGTTAGGGCCGGGAAGTCAATAATTCAACGTGGCTATGATTTTTCGGAGGGTTGTGTGGGGCCAAAGTGACGTGTAGCTGACATAACAGCAATGAAACCAAAGGGTAAAAGCTCCAAACATCTCTGTTGGTAATTCACATTTATATGGTTATTTTTAAATTTATTTTATTGTATAAAAGCAATTTACAAATTTATAATAAAATATATATTTATCCACAACAGGGTAAAAATGTAATTCTGTAGGAGGTTGCGAAGCAGCACATTTGTAACATGAAAAAACACACATGTCCGGCCTAAAGAGGTTGGAGTCGTGTTTTGGACATGTTCATGGGATTTACTTCCAGACGCAAAGAAAAGCCCGGGGAGCCGCTTAGAGTAAGCGGCTTTCCGCTTGCGCCTAAAAAAAAAGGTCGACCGAGATGGTCGACCCCCATTTCCTTACCGGAGAATGTGCATGGGATTACAACGGGCTAATGCCATAAGAGTGGATTAAAGTTATGGCTAATTTCAGGCTACTGGTCTATTGTATGGCCCAAAAGTAGGATACAATTCCCGATGCTACAAACATCCGGGATAAAAAAATTGAATAATGTTCATGGGTTTTTACCCTTTTAGAAAGCCGCAACTACCGCGACGCGGCTTTCTTTTTTATTAAAGGCGCCTCCGCTGGTTCACAAAGTAACCTTTAAAACCACGCTAAAAACCAAACATTCAAATCTTTACGTATTTGATGTTGCAAAAAAGTCTTCACAACAGGCAAATTTTGTAATTGTGGAGTCTGTAACCTTGTTGCACCTTTGTAACATCAAACTTTAACATTTTTCACTCATTAAATTTGCAGTGTCCATGTGTAAGCCTGTTACAATTAAGATTCAGAACGGTACCATCCGTGTTGCCAACGCGCACTAATCGCCCCCAAAAAACAGCTTACTCCAATAAGACCTACTTTCGAAAATGTTCATGGGATTATAATGTTGAAGAAGTCCTGCCAAATGTGGCAGGACTTCTTTTTTTGTGCCCAACGCTTTTGTGACGGTCACAGCGTACTTTTGCGATCAGGATTAAACCGATTTGCAAGATTTTCAGGATTGATCCGGTTTTAAATCACAAGCCACGACTTTTACAGGACACCTACTGCACCTGATGAATAAAATACTGCTAACACTGTCGCTTTTTCTGTTTCTGGCTTCGTCTGTCGTTGCCCAAGAGTCGGACACCACCATTTACAATGTGGCTGAAACCATGCCTTACCCGCTTTTCAACCGCTGTAAGGACCAAAAAAGTGACAATGAACGATGGAACGAAGATTCGTTGCGGCGTTGCAACGAAAACTACCTGTTGAGCATCCTGGCTCAAAACATCCGCTACCCCGAAGCGGCGCGGCAAAAAAACATTGAAGGCACGGTGGTTGCCAGTTTTGTGGTTGAAAAAAACGGCAAAATGAGCAACCTGAAAATCATCAAAGACATCGGTGAAGGTTGCGGCGACGAAGCCCTACGCGTTTTAAAAGCGCTCGACGAACTGGGACTGAAATGGCAACCGGCCACACTCGAAGACAAAACAGTGCGCATGCGCCACGCCCTGCCCCTGCGTTTCCGGCTCGAAGAACCCATTCCTTTTTACGTTTCTGATTCCGGCGATTCCATATACACCATACTCGACACCGAAGCGAACTTTGACGGAGGCGTCGATTCGTTGTACCGTTTCATTCTTACCAGACTGGAATACCCTACGGCCATGCTCGACAGCTGCAAAACTGGCGTGATCGAAATGGCCCTGATGATAGGCGGCAACGGATCGGTGGACATGGTGAACCAGATCGATTTCAACAACCTGGGCTACGATTTCCAGTGGAAAGCCCTGCAACTCGCCAACCGCACCAACGGCATGTGGATACCCGCCGTTTACCAGGAAAAACCGGTTACGAGCACCATACCCCTGCGTGTTTTGTTCAAATCGAACAAACCGGCCTGCAAAGCCGCCAACGAACGTTTCGACCAGGCCATGATCCTGAGCAACGACGGCGCCCTGCAACTGGAAAGTGAAAAACCCGAGGAAGCCATCGCCAAGTTCACCGAGGCCCTGGCTTTGTCGCCCAACAACACCGAACTGCTCTACTACCGCGGCTCGGCTTATTTGCAACTGAACCGACGCGACGAAGCGTGTGCGGATTACAACAAGATCAAGGAGTTGCTTGGGATTACGTGGTTTGAGAGTATTAGGAAGGTGGTTTGTGGGTGGTGAGCGGAATGCGGAATGCGGAATGTGGCATAAAAAAATGTGACATCATTTTTTTGAGAAGGTCTGCCAGAATGTTTTTTCTCCCATTTTCTCCCGTAATTCGCAACGTGTTGTGCTCCATAACTTAACAATTACTTAAACCCTTCTTAAACAGCGCGCAACCCATGCCTGCTCTACCTTTGAGCCAAATAAAAAAACCATGAAGGACAAGGCGCTTCCGAAAAAAATTCTCATCGTCGACGACGAACCGGACATACTGGAGTTCCTCCAGTACAACCTTCGCAAGGAAGGCTATACGGTGGTAACCGCCAGCGATGGTAAATTTGCCCTCGAAGTTGCCGAACGCGAAAAACCCAACCTCATCATCCTCGACATCATGATGCCCGAGCTTGATGGCGTTGAAACCTGCCGCCAACTGCGCAGCAAAAAAGAGTTCGCCGACACGCCCATCGCTTTCCTGACCGCCCGCGACGAAGACTTTTCCCAAATCACTGCCCTGGATGTAGGCGGCGACGACTACATCACCAAACCCATCAAACCCCGCGTACTCATTTCCCGCATCAATGCCCTGCTCCGCCGCGCCAACCGCGCCAACGCCGATGACCAGGACATCATCCAACTCTCCGACCTCGTTATCGACCGCCAAAAAGTGCTGGTTTTTAAACAGGAGAGACCCATCGAATTGCCGCGCAAAGAATTTGAAATCCTGTGGCTGCTTGCCTCCAAACCCGGCCGCGTGTTTACCCGTGAAGAAATTTTTGATAAAATTTGGGGCGCCGATGTCATCGTCGGTAACCGAACCATCGACGTGCACATCCGTAAACTGCGCGAACGCCTGGGTGAGGAATACATCAAAACGATGAAGGGAATTGGGTACAAATTCGAGTTCTAGATGTTTAAAAATCAGACGCCACAGCAGCTCGCCTTTTACATTGCACTCATAACCTCTTTCGGGCTTAGTTTCATCTTTGCCATTCTGAAACTTACCGGCATACTTTCCAACCCCTGGTGGGAAGTCGCCCTCATCGGCATCGTGGCTTTCGTCGCCAATTTCATTGCCAATTATTACCTGGTGCGCTACTACATCTTCCGGCGCATCAAACTTATTTACAAAATCATCCACCGTCACAAACTGCCCGCCGATTTCAAAGCGGGTAAAATCCCGATGAACCAAAACATCCTCGACGATGTGGAACGCGAAGTGGGCAAATGGGCCGAACAACACAACCGCGACCTCGAACAACTCGAACGCCTCGCTACTTACCGCCGCCGTTTCATCGGCGATGTGTCGCACGAACTCAAAACGCCCATTTTCAACATCCAGGGTTTTGTACATACCCTGCTTGACGGCGCCATCAACGACCCGGATGTCAACATCAAATACCTCAACCGCGCCGCCAAAAACGTGGACCGCCTCCAGGCCATCGTCGAAGACCTGGAAACCATCAACAAACTCGAATCGGGTCAAATGGTGCTTGACCTGCGCGAGTTCGACGTATATGACCTGGCTCAGGACGTGTATTCTGATCTCGAAATACGCGCCAAAGAACGCAACATCCGCCTAACCTTTAAAGAAGGCGCCGACCAGCACTTCCGCGTTCGGGCCGACAAGGAAAGCGTCCGCCAGGTGCTCATCAACCTGATACACAATTCCATCAAATACGGCAAAGAAGGCGGCGTGACCAAACTCAGTTTCTACGACATGGAAAGTTACATGCTCGTGGAAGTGAGCGACAATGGCATCGGCATCGATTCCGAACACCTCAGACACGTGTTCGACCGCTTCTTTCGCGTGGATAAAAGCCGCTCCCGCGACGCAGGAGGTACAGGCCTGGGGCTGTCCATCGTAAAACACATCATCGAAGCGCACAAACAAACGGTGACAGTGCGCAGCACGTCGGGACAAGGTGCGACGTTCGGGTTTACGCTGGAAAAAGCGTGAGTCTTCTCCGTGAATCCTTTACTGTCGGACTACCCGTTCCACTACCCTGCCCCGGCTCGTTTCCACAGCGATAAAATACACGCCGGCTTTTCCTGGCAATTGAACCGGCATCGCGTCGCCTTTTTGATCCACCACCATTTTGCCGGAGGCTTCCCATACCTGTACACGGCGTACCGGCAGACCAACAGGGGTTTCTACAAATACCCTTCCGTCGTGCGATAAGGTCGGGTAAACGCGTACATCCGTTTTCCACGCTGCTTCTTTCGACGACACAGGCGAAACCATCACCGTTTCCAAAATCTGTTCGGAAATGAGGACCGGCGACCGGTCCGACGCGTTGAACATGGTTTCAAATGCCTGGATTTCAGGCGCCTGGAAAGCAAACATGGGATCCAGCCACTTCAAAGGCAAACTTTGGTACCACACCCGGGCCTCCACGCGCCAGGCGCCTGTGTAGCCGTTGACTGGAATGGCAAAATGCAACACATCGGCGCCTGTACCTTCTTCGCCCAGGGCATCGCGGTTGAAATCGGGATCGGAGAGCGCTTGTCCTGCGATGAGCGTGGTGTCGTAAACCGGGTGGTCCATACGGAAACCTTCGGGCGTGAGGCGGTTGTCCTTGAGCGCATAATGCGCGCGTTCGAGCACGTTGGTGAATTGTCCGGACACATCGCCGGGCGTGAGCTCGTATATCTGCACCTGATCGGGCCGGTTGATCGTCTGGTAGTGTGGTTCGTAGTTGGCGTCTTCGTCCACCAGCCTGTACTGCGCGTCCGTTTTCCCGGAATGGAAAAGCGTATCCCCCGAAGCGGACAACACCACGAACTCCACCCACGCCCTACGCGCGGGGTAACCACTCGGAAATTTGTGTCCGGCTTTGTTGTGCAGATTCAAACTGAAGTGCGCTGTATCGCCATTGAGCACACCCGTTTCGAGGGTTAAATCCAGCGATTGTTGTTGCAACATGCGCACAGTGGCCGCTATGGTGCTGTCAAAATGTTCGGGCAAAGCAGAGATGCCGAGATCGGCGCGGTTGTCGCGCATGAGTTTGAGCATGTGCGTATTGGCGCCGACCATTTCGTGGAGTCCGTAGGGGAATTTGGAAATCAGAAAGGCATAGTTGGAAGAAATGACCACCGCGTCGGGGATTTGCGGCAGGTGGCACTTCTGGCAGGTGATGTTGTCCTGGTCCTTGTCGTACCGCGAATTGAGCCACTCGTGGTAAGTGGCCTGTTCCACAAACGTGTTGCCGGTGTACGTTCCGTTTTCGTCGACTGATTTGGTGATGAGGGTATGGCAACCTGCGCACAAACCTGCGTCGGAAATGTGCTCGCCGTATTTGGGTGTGATGCCCACAAACTCGTGCATGGGCGGCGCGAACACCGTTTCGTATGGACCGTATGCGACACGGATGTAGTTGGTATCAAAATTCAAAGCACCGGAGTGCAGGCTGCCGTTGGGTCCGGGCGCCTGGGCGTGGCAGGCCTGGCAGTTCACGCCGTCGAGGCCGAGCGTATCGGCGTAAAGATCTGCGAGCGTGTAAAACTCGGCGTGGTTTTTCAATTTGGCCTGGTAATGTCCTGTGGGTGCGTGGCACGACGTGCATTTGTCCTGAAGCTCGATGCTGTGCGCCGGGTTCACCAGCATTTCGTGGCGCACTTTGGCGCGCCAGAACGGGTCTTTGGCGCTGTTGGCCATCATGCTGGAGCGCCAGTCGTCGTACACGTTCACGTCGGTTCCGTTGCTGGTCACCATGGCCATGCCGTTCGGGTCTTTGCCGTGGCAGCCGCTGCACAGTTTGGCGTTGGGGAAAAGGATGCTCGAATCGATGGGCATGAATTCACCGCTGCCGTGTGGGTTGAACGCCAGTTTGGTTCGGTAAAACGCGAGCTCTTCTTCCGAGTGGAAATTGGAAGGTTTGTTGTCCCAGGGAAACCAGGCGAGAAAGGCGATGAGGGCGGGAAGCGCGAGTACGGGGAGGAGCGATTTTTTCATGCAATGAGTCCTTTTTTATTAGGACTGCCAAAGATAGTGGAATCATTTTTTTTCAATAAACTCCTTAAACCCTTTCCGGTAAGTGTCGTTAATCGGCAAAAGTTTTTTTCCGATCTGCACTTTTTTCCTTGTGGATGCTGTGCACCCAATTGATGCCATTGAGGTAAGAATGGTGGATGCATGCAAACTGATTTGCAGGCAAAATACGCTTCGACAAACAACCGCGGATTTAAACGGATTTTTTAAAACCTTACAATCTTCCCCTTCATTTTTCCTTCCAGATACGACCTGATGATCCGACCTGCATCCGGATCTTTATAGGGCGACGATACACGTTCACGGAGGTCTTCAACTTGAAAACCTTCTTCTTCGGTTTCCGCATACCCGAACCCCAGAAACTGTCCTTCTTCCACCAACACCAGGGCTTTTTCGCCCTGTGTTCGGCCGAGCTCGTGGTACAGGAAATTACCGGTGAGTGCGCGGGATAGCACTTTCATGGCTTCCCCCACCCTGGCGTTGTACTCCTCCGCACTTTCTTCCCCCACACAGGCGCCCCGGCATTGTTTGATGCTGTGATGGAAACAAGCGCGTTCGTGAAAATCGAGGTGGCAAAGGCGGTGGCAAAGTTCATACTGGCGCACGATGCTGGCCAGGTAGCCACGCGCACTTTCCAGTTTGGGCAATTCGATGAGTGTGGTTAAACCCGGCGACGCTTTTTTGCCTGGTTTGCCAGCTACGAGGCATTGGTACCCCAGCTGATCGGTGTAGGTGTAAATGCCTGCATTGTACTGGCGCATGCGCAACGCCCGGTTGATGCGCGGTTGCAGGCGTTTGATCTCGGCGCTTTCGAGCAGCAAGGCCACAAGTTCGCTGCCGGTCACTTCGCAGGAAATATCGGCTGCTCCGGCGCGCATTTTTTCGCCTTTCGGTGTGTGATCGGCGAAGTGTTCGTACAGTCGTTTGCGTATGTTCAAACTTTTCCCCACATAAATAACGTCGCCTTCCTGGTCGTGCAGGTAATACACGCCACAGGCTTCGGGCAGGGCGTCGAGTTTATCGATGGTGATACCGGGCGGCAGTTTCGACTCTTTCAACCCTGCACGCATGAGGCTTTTGATGCTGCTTGCGCCGCCTTCCTGTTCGGCCAGGATGTGTTCGAAAAGGCGCACAGTAGCGAGGGTATCGTCAAGCGCACGGTGGCTGCGGGCGGCGGCAATGCCAAAATGGTTTTTCAGGTTGCTGAGGCTGTAACTCGGCAGACCAGGAAACACCTTGCGTGCCAGTCGTACCGTACAGAGTTGCTGGCGGGTGTATTGGTAACCAAGTCGGGCAAATTCCTCGCGGATGAAACCAAAATCGAAGGTAACGTTGTGTGCCACGAAGATGGCGTTCTCCGTCATTTCCACAATTTTGCGCGCCACTTCAAAAAACTTCGGTGCGGTGGCCACCATGTCGTCGGTGATGCCGGTGAGTTGCGTGATGTTCCAGGGTATACTGCGTTCGGGGTTGATGAGCGTACTGTACGTATCAATCACCTTTTCGCCGTCGTGCAAAACGATGGCGATTTCGGTCACACGTTCAAAACGGGCGGACCCTCCGGTGGTTTCTACGTCGATGATGGCAAATTTAGACAACGGCTGTGTGGTAGCAGGTTTGATTAACAAAGGTTAACTTTGATGAAAAAAGGGCAAAAACGGTCATTTTTACGAAAAAATGCATTTTTTCAGATTTTTCACCGCACTTGTTCTATTCTTGTTTTTGCAAAATTGAGAAAACGTTTTGTTTTTAAAAAAATATTTATCAAATAAATTGTTAAATAATAACGTCAGCAGCCTTTTGATTGGTTTGTTCTTGATGCTCTTCGCACAAGCCGCTGCCCAGATTCCCATCAAGTTCGTGGGCCCTCCCGAACCTGTGGTTGCTCCATTGCGCACCGGCGCCGACCAGTTGGAGCATTACCTGCCACTGTTGAAAGATAAAAAAATCGGCCTGGTGGTAAACCATACTTCGCTCACCGGCACGACGCACCTTGTGGACACACTCTACAATCTCAAAAGTTATGTATCCCGCATTTTCGTGCCCGAACACGGTTTCCGAGGCGAGGCAGATGCAGGCGAAAAGATACACGACGGCCTCGACCAGCGAACGGGCACACCCATTGTTTCCCTTTACGGCAAAAAGAAAAAACCGGCGCCCGACGACTTCATGTTTGTCGATGTCATGGTGTTCGACATCCAAGATGTAGGCGCGCGTTTTTATACCTACATCAGCACTTTGTATTATGTTATGGAAGCGTGCGCCGAAAATGGCATTCCTCTTATTGTACTCGACAGGCCCAATCCGAACGGCCATTACGTAGATGGTCCGGTGCTCGACATGCGCATCGAGTCGTTTGTCGGTGTGGCGCCCATTCCCATTGTACACGGCTGTACCATTGGAGAATTGGCCCGCCTTCTCGCCGGTGAATATTGGTTCAACAAAGCAGAACACCTTGATCTGACGGTTATTCCTTGTGAAAACTACACCCATTACCAGCATTTCGATCTGCCACTGAAACCATCGCCCAATTTACCCAACAACCTTTCCGTCCAACTTTATCCTTCACTTTGTTTGTTTGAAGGCACAACATTCAGTTTGGGCCGGGGTACCAACTGGCCATTCCAGGTGTTTGGGCATCCCGATCTGATGTCCGGCGAATTCCGATTTACACCGCGCCCGAATGCAGCTTCGAAATACCCGCCTCAGGACGGTCGAAGCTGCCGTGGTTTTGATTTGCGGTATTTGTCTGTCGACAGCTTGCGGCACGCCCGCACCCTGAACCTGGAATGGTTGCTTGATGCTTACCGTGATTTTCCCGACAAGGGGAAGTTTTTTTTAAAAAACAATTTTTTTGATCTGCTTGCAGGCACAAGGCAGCTTCGTTTTCAAATTGAGGACGGTTGCAACGAAGCTGAAATCAGGGCAACCTGGGCTTACGACCTTCAACAATACAACCTTTTGCGCAGCAAATATCTTTTGTATCCAGAATGAGCACAACGTCGCACCTCGACACCGGTCGCCTTGGCGAAGACATCGCCGCCGAGTACCTTGCAAAAAAGGGCTACCGCATCGCCGTGCGCAATTTCCGCGCCGGAAAAGGTGAAATTGATCTTATTGCCTGGACGGCGGAGGGCGACCAGCTTGTTTTTGTGGAAGTGAAAACACGTTCGGGCGACGGTTACGGTGGGCCCGAAGAAGCCGTCAATAAACGCAAACAACGTGTAGTGGTGCGCACCGCCGGTGAATACATGGAATCCATCCATTACGAATGGGAAATACGTTTCGACATCATTGCCGTCATTCTCCAAAATGGTCGTCTTTTAACCATTCGCCATCTTGAAGACGCCTTTTTTCCAAGATGACCCAATGATGATGTAACATTGCACTACATTAGAGCGACTAAAAAAATTACCCGAACATGAAACACTGCTACTGGCTGCTTTTGCTGCTGCTTGGAACCGTTTGCGCCCAGGCGCAAAACATCAATACCACCTTCCGGTCCAAACTTGTGTACCCGGGCCAAACCCTCGCGAACATATGGGGATACGTCGGCGCAGATGGTAGCGAATACGCCTTGCTCGGCGGTTCGCTGGGACTCATCATCGTCAATGTGACCAACCCCGACAACCCGCAAGCAATCACGCAGATCCCCGGGCCCAACAGCCTGTGGAAAGAAATCAAAACCTACGGCAATTACGCCTACGTGGTGTCGGAAGGCGGCCAAGGCATTCAGATTTTCAACCTTTCCGGACTTCCATCCGCCACCGTGCCCAGCAAATTTTACACCGGCGACGGCGCGGTAGCAGGGCAAATGAACCGCATCCACGCCTTGCACATCGACACGGCACAAGGCTACCTTTACGCCTACGGCGGCAATATTTTTTCCGGCGGCGCCAAAATATTCAACCTCAATCCAGATCCCTGGAACCCTACTTACGCCGGTAAATTCGACCAGCTCGGTTACATCCATGACGGGTATGTGAACAACGACACTTTGTACAGCGGGCACATCTACTTAGGGCAGTTCGCCATCGTAGACATGACCGACAAAAGCAATCCGCAACTCCTGGCCACCCAAACCACACCCGGCGCCTTTACCCACAACACCTGGCCTACCAACGACAGTAAAACCATCCTGTCCACCGACGAAGTGAACAACTCAGTTTTGGCGGCATACGACGTAAGCGACCCTACCGACATCAAGGAACTCGACCGCATACAGAGCAATCCGGGCAGCAACTCCGTAGTGCACAACACGCACATTCAAGGCGATTTTGCCATAACGTCGTGGTACAAAGATGGTTTCACCATTGTAGATCTCAGCCGTCCGCACAACCTCATCCAAACCGGCAACCACGATACTTACGTAGGCACGGGTGGAACCGGCAGCGGCTTCAACGGCTGCTGGGGCGTGTACCCGCATTTCCCATCCGGCAACATCATGGCCACCAACATCAGCGCACCTGGCTCCAACAACAATGGTGAACTGTGGATCGTGACACCCAACTATGTGAAAGGTTGTTACCTCGAAGGACAAGTGCGCGACGCCGCAACGCTGCTTCCCATCACCGGCGCAACCATCGCCGTGCCCGGCATACCACTTTTGGGTGCAACCAGCGGTCCCGACGGCCGTTTTGCATCCGGACAAGTAACGGAAGCCGTGGTGGATGTAAACATAACCAAGTCAGGATACCAGGATGCTCATTTCACCACATCCCTCGAAAATGGCGTTCTGCGTTACCTGGATGTGTTGATGTTTTCTGAGGGCAGTCTGAACATTACCGGTGTGGTGTTGCGCGACGGCAAATTCGGGCCCAAACCTGTAGCCGACGCCACAGTGTACCTCTACGGCGTTGAGCTGGAATACAGTGCTTTGACCGATGCTTTCGGCAACTTCCTTTTCCCCGACGTGTCGCCCGGTTATTACGACCTTGTGGCTTCCAAAGACCCAACCGGCATGGCCATCATGTACAACCAGATTTTGGTTAAAGACAGCACTTTTACCCTGCTTTTACAACCCAACCACAAACGTAACGGAAGCCCCGGCACCTCCGTTGCTCCCAATCCCTTCTCTTCCGAAACCGTGCTTACTGTAGATTTGCCGGAGGCCGGTTATGCAGCGCGTTTGACTGATCTTTTGGGTCGAGAAGTGATGCGTTTTGAAGTTCAGGAAAAAAACAGCCATATTGTTTTTGGCAGCGAGTTGCGACCAGGTATGTATTGGCTTCATCTGGAAAAAAACGGCGCTTCCGAACCACCCGTATCGATCATCAAGCATTAAAAACGCATGAACATAGGATTGCTTGGCTACGGTAAAATGGGCCGCGCCATCGAAGAAGTTGCCGCAGGCAGCGAGGTGCATTTCGTGTGGCGCATCGGCCGCGACAACAACCATGAGCTCACCACGGAATTGTTGCAACAAGCCGACGTGGTCATCGAATTCAGCAGGCCCGAAGCCGCTTTGCAAAATGTAAAAATGTGCCTCGAAGCTGGAATTCCGGTGGTAAGTGGCACCACTGGATGGCTGGAACAACTTCCCGAAGCGCAAGCCATTTGTTTGGAAAAAAAAGGCGCCTTGCTTTGGGCATCCAATTTCAGCGTGGGTGTAAACCTGTTTTTTGCCCTCAACCGCTACCTCGCCGAACTCATGAACGGCAGGCCCGAATACGACATCCGTGTTCAGGAAATACACCACATCCACAAGCTCGACGCACCAAGCGGCACCGCCCTCACGCTCACCCTCGACACCATCAAAATGCTCGGCCGCAAAACGGACTGGAAACTCGTCCCTGATCCATACGGCCCAGCCGACATTCCTGTGGAAGCCATCCGCGAAGGCGAAGTGCCTGGCACCCACGTCATCACCTACGAAAGTTCGGTGGACAGCATCCGCATCGAACACAAAGCCAACTCGCGCAAAGGTTTTGCCGAGGGCGCACTTTTGGCTGCACAATGGATTTATGGGAAAAAAGGGGTTTTTGATATGATGGATGTGCTGGGGATCAAGTGATTTCTTGCGGATTTAAAATGGATTACACAGAAAAAGGGTTTCGCGCTACACCCTTTTTCTGTGTAATCCATTTTAAATCCGCAGCATCGGACTTTTTTTTACCTTCGCCGTTATGGCAACGATCGTAAAACTCAGTCAGGCCGACATCTTACAACAAGACAACTCCGTCGTGCTTCAGAACATCAGTTTAAGCATTGGCGACGGGGAATTTACCTACCTAATCGGCAAAACAGGGAGCGGCAAAAGCAGTCTGCTCAAAACCCTCTATGCTGCCCTGCCCCTGCAAAAAGGGCACGGTGAAGTTGCCGGCATCGACCTGCGCACCGTGACCCGCAAAAATGTGCACCAGTTGCGCCGCAAATTGGGCATTGTGTTCCAGGATTTCAACTTGCTTACCGACCGTACCGTGGAGGGAAACCTCGAATTTACGTTGCGTGCTACAGGCTGGACCGACAAGGAGGACATCAACAAACGCATCGAGGAGGTGCTCAATGACGTAAGTTTGTTGAACAAACGCAATTCCATGCCTTACGAACTTTCGGGCGGCGAACAGCAACGCATTGTCATATCGCGGGCCTTACTCAACAAACCCGTTTTGCTCATCGCCGACGAGCCCACAGGCAACCTCGATCCCGAAACCAGCGATGATGTGCTCATGCTCCTGCGCAACCTGGCCAAACAAAACAACACAGCTGTACTTTGCGCCACGCACGATTACCGCATTTTGCAAAATTTCCCGGCCCGCATCGTGCGTGTCAACCAGGGAAAACTTATAGATGAAGAAGGCGTGGCAACGGTTTGAAATTTCCGTCGTACTTTTGCGCGCCAAGTAACACAAACCTACACCATCCATGAACTTACACGAATACCAGGGTAAAGAACTGCTCAAATCTTACGGCGTTAAAATCCAGGAGGGCATCGTTGCCTACAATGCCGAAGAAGCCGTCGCAGCGGCCAAAGAAATCAAAGAAAAATACAACTCTGGCTGGTGTGTGGTGAAAGCCCAAGTACATGCCGGCGGACGTGGTAAAGGTGGTGGTGTAAAACTCGCCAAAAGCCCCGAACAAGCCGGTGAAATCACCCAGGCCATGATCGGTATGCATCTTGTAACACCTCAGACTTCGGCCGAAGGCAAACTCGTGCGCAAAGTACTTGTGACTCAGGATGTGTTTTACCCCGGCGCTAGCGAACCCAGCGAATATTACATCTCGGTGCTTACCGACCGTGGCCGCGGCGGCAACGTGATTGTGTATTCGCCAGACGGCGGCATGGACATCGAAAAAGTGGCCGAAGAAACGCCCGAACGTGTATACAGCGAGTTTGTTGATCCGCTGCTCGGATTGCGCCCCTTCCAGGCTCAAAAAATAGCCTTCAACTTCGGTTTAAGCGGTAAGGCATTCAAGGAAATGGTCGATTTTGTGCAAAAGCTTTACGCCGCGTTTGTCGGCTCCGACGCTGTCATGTTCGAAATCAACCCTTGCCTCAAAACCAGCGACGACCAAATCATCGCCGTTGATGCTAAAGTAACCCTCGATGAAAATGCGCTTTTCCGCCACAAAGATCTGGCAGCACTGCGCGATACAGACGAAGAAGATCCGGCCGACGTGGAAGCCCAAACCTACGACCTCAACTACGTCAAACTCGACGGCAACGTAGGTTGTATGGTGAACGGCGCGGGTCTGGCCATGGCTACCATGGACCTCATTCAACTTTCGGGTGGCCAACCTGCCAACTTCCTCGATGTGGGAGGTACGGCAGACGCCGAGCGGGTGGAAAACGCCATGCGTTTCATTCTGAAAGATCCCAGCGTAAAAGCCATCCTCATCAACATCTTCGGCGGCATCGTACGTTGCGACCGCGTAGCCCAGGGTGTGGTAGATGCTTACAAAAAAATAGGCAACATCCCTGTGCCGGTCATCGTACGCCTTCAGGGTACGAACGCCGACATCGCCAAAAAGATCATCGACGATTCGGGCCTGGAAGTGATGGGCGCTGTGGAATTCCAGGAAGCTGCGGATTTGGTGCAGAAGGTGCTGGCGAAGTAAGTTTCCGGATTATGGTAGAAGAGCCACCCCGTGTTGATTCGCAGGGTGGCTCTTCTCGTTTTCGTCTGGCTGCGCGTTTCACCACAGAGTTGCACGGAGTTACACAGAGGAAAAGCACAGCGTTGCTCTCACGTGAGGGCAACGCTGTGGTGAAATACGTACCCAAACCTTATCTCCCAAGTATAGACTTCGAGGTATCCCTTGTCATGTAAAAACTATCCTTCTGCACCAGCAGTGAATCTGCGGCACGGACGACGGATTCCATACGCAGGATGTTTGCAGACAAAGCCTCCAGGTTCTTTTCAAAACGCTCCTGCTCGATGCCGTGCATTTCAAAAATCTGATTGAAATACACTTTCATCAGGCTGTCTTTTTCATAGCCTGCCAGACCGTTGGTAGCAGCGTCGGCGACGTTCAGGTCGGACATGATTTGCGAAAGCTTCTCGTCTGGAATGTCGGTTTGAACCGACGGTTCGGAAGGTGTGCATTGCAACAAGAGCACGAACAAAGGCAAAAAAAGACCGGTTTTTCTCATAAAACCTCTTTGGGGAAATATTTGGCTGTCACGCGGGCATTGCCTTCGTAGAACGAGCGCCACGACTCCGCGGGCGACTCGATGCGCACGACGCCACAGGTGGGAATGTTTTCAATAAAATCATCGGTAAATCGGTTGGCTACTTCGGTAAAAGTGGGATTGTGGCCAAACAAAAACACGGTTTCTGCCAATTCGGGCAGCTCACTGATGAGGCGCAGGATTTCTTGCGGATAAGCCTCGTAAATGTCCTGGTTGCGCACCACTTCATCGTCGGCGATGGAGAGTGCGTCGGCAAAAAACTGGGCCGTAGTAATGGCCCGTCGTGCCGGACTGCTCACCAAAAGATCGGGTTTGATGTCCATTTTGGCAATCAAAGTGGCCATAAGTGGCGCATCTCGCTGGCCACGATCGTTGAGGGGACGGTTGAAATCGCGCAGGCCGGGATTATCCCAGCTCGACTTGGCATGACGTATCAGGTAAAGCGTTCGCATACAATGTTGTTGCTGCTCTCGGCAGGTGGTCAAAGATACGCTACCTTTTCTTTTTGACCTCAAAACTTGACAAACCAAACCAATACTCAACCCAAATCCTGTTAAAATCAGGAAATCCTATCCTGAAAATCCCTTAATCCTGCAAATCCTGATTAGCTTTGTAGTTTTTCCAAATGCAAAAGTAGCATGCTGAAACGCGCGCTGAAAGATTTTGAGTTTTTCATAAGTCCAACCACCTGGAACACCGCGCAGGACCTGGTGCAGGCGGGGCATGTGAAAAACCTGCGTGAAGTAGAAAAAAACTTCTGGGTCTCTCTGGTGGAAGACCCAGAGCAGGGCGGTCCTTATGAAGTGGAGGTGATGATCACACCGCAAAAAATCAAGGCGTTCACCTGTGAATGTTGGAGTGAAGGTCGACGGCTTATGTGTCCACACATTGCTGCTGTACTGCTGCGCGTACGCCAGTACATCAACCAGCGCACCGAGGAGCGGCAGCTCAAGCAGGCCGAAAACACCACCGAAAAAGGTTCTGCAAAACTAAACATCCCTACCCTGCTGGCCCAGGTGCCCCCTGAAGCGCTGACCGAATTTGTGCGGGACTACGCCCGGCGCGACCGCGATTTTTCTTTGGCCATCAAAACCTGGTTTGCCTCTTCGCTCAGCGATGCCGACAACCCCTGGCTGCTGTTGCTCGACACTGTGACGCCCAAGTCGGGCAAACTGCGCGAGCCCGAATACCGCCGTTTGCGCAAAACCCTGCTTGACCTGGAATCGCAGCTTGAAAAAGCCCTGGAACAAGGCCATTACCGCCGCGTTTTCCAGTTGGCTTCTGCAAAAATGTACAAGCTGCGCAACCTGGTGCTTCAGGCGGAAGAACCCCGACGTGGCCAACTGCTGTACCACTACCAACTGGCCTCCAAAAGTTTGTTGGAATTATCCGGAAGGGATCTTTCACCAGAGCTGCACGACGAGATCTGGACCTTCGTTACCGACCATGCAAAAAATGGCGTGGTGCCTGCCGAGTCTTCGCGCAATGTGCTTAAAATCATCACCGCGCGCACGGGTGAAGCTGCGAAATTCGACCGTATAAATGCCTGGTTCGATGAAACGCCCCACCCTGTCCCGACTTTTGTGCTCAACCTTTACCTATACACCCTTGCCCTTCGCAGCAGTCCAGAGGCTGTAAAACGGGTGCTCAACGAATGCGCCGCGCAACCTGCAGTGGTGAAAGATGCCATTGCGCAGTTGTATTACCTGCATGCCTGGGATGCCGCCAAACATTGTGGAAACGCATTTTTGGAACAGGGTCTGTTCAACGCCGGTCAAACCCGGGAAATAGAAGACTTGATGCTGATGATCGCTGAAAAACAGCAGGATACGCCGTTGTTGATGAAACTTTTGGGCAGGCGTTATTTACAGTCCGGACAACCGGAGATGTTGGAAAAAATGAAAAATGCGGCGGGTGAAAAGTGGCAAGAGGAAAAAATACGCCTTTTGGAAGGCATGAAATCCAAGGGCGACCTGCGTGCTGTAGCCAGCTTGCTTGCTGCCGAAAACGACACCTTGCTGCTTGCTGCAATGCTTCAGGAACACCCCGACCTCGTTTTGCTTCAACAATTTGCTGCTGTGTTGTTGCCGGTACATACCAAGTTAATACAGGAGCAGTACGTGCATTTTTTGAGCGATTACCTGAACGAGCACTTCGGTCCGCAAGCAGCCACCTGGGTACACGATCAATTGCAACCGCTGGTAAAACAAGGGCATACTCCCTTGGTAAAAACCATTGTGGGCATATTGGTCAAACAGTTTCCCGACCGCAATACCTTGTCGGAAACCCTATCCGAGCTGTTTCAATTCAACAAACGCTTCTCTGTCACTTCCATGTTTGGCAACCTGTGAAAATAGAGCTTTGGGCCATCGGCAAAACCTCCGAGCGTTACCTCGACGAGGGTATGGCCGTTTTTGAAAAAAGGCTGAAAAACTACCTGCCTGTTCAGTGGCAAATCATCCCGGACATCAAAGTAAAAACCTCCGATGCGCGGATTGTAAAAAAGGAAGAAGGCGAAAAAGTGCTAGCCAAATTGCAAAGCGACGATTACCTCGTGTTGCTGGACGAAAACGGTAGGGAATATACTTCCGTAGAATTGGCGCAGTGGATGGAAAAACGCATGAACCAGTCCCCCCGTCGCCTCATTTTCCTCATCGGTGGCGCATTTGGGTTCAGTGAGGCTGTGTATGAAAGGGCCCAGGAAAAAATTTCACTTTCCCGCCTTACTTTTTCCCACCAGATGGTGCGGTTGTTTTTGATGGAACAACTGTACCGGGCGATGACGATTTTGAAAAACGAGCCTTACCATAATCCTTAATGTAGCTCAACGTTTACCAAACCTGAAAAGGTTTGGTAAGCGTAACCTATATGTTATGAGACAGCCTTAGCCCCTGTACTTTCTTCCCTATTTTAAAACTTCATTGCGCTTTATTTTGAAACGTCAATAAGTCCGCACTCCATGCCATTTTTTTTCGGCCAACCGTTGTATCTTTATCAAAACATCAAATTTTGAAAACAACGATTATGCAAAAACGATTCATCTTACTCATCGACTTTTCGGAATATTCGGCCAACCTATTGAAATATGCTTACTCCTGGAGCAAGGAAGTGAATGCCGAAATTCTGCTGGTACACCAAACGAGTACGCTCGTTTCTCCACGATTGAGCGAGGACATCAGGAATGACACCATTCAACAAAACATTTCCGAAGCTGTTGATCAGTTGAATGAATACAGTCGCTCTATTTTGCACGATGCCACCAACATCAAATGCCAAGTCACCTATTACCATTTGAATCTGTATCTTAAAGAATTATTGTCTGAACCGTATGATAACCTGGTTTTTGTCGGCCTCAAAGGAACCGGTTTGTTGAAACAAATCTTTATAGGCAGCATAGCCGTTGAGATTATTGAAAACATTGACAATGTTATCGTTGCCATTCCTAAGGAAGTTACCCGGTTTTCCCCCAAAAAACTATACGTAGCGGTAACCGACAAATACCCTCTGAACATTTCCGCATTTCATAAATTCCTGGGTTGCCTGGGTGACGGTATTGAATACATCAATTTTTTCTTCCTTTCAAAACCCGACGAGCACAACGAGGATAATGAAAAACAACTCCTTGAATTGTCCAATTTTTTTAAAAACGAATACAACACCGACTACACTGTTTACGAAGGGAAAAATCCTTTTGAAAACATCAAAAAGGTGATCAACAACAAAACCGAGGAAATATTGGTCGTACAAAAAGGATCACGGCTGTTGACCGACCAGTTGTTCCGCAAGTTCCTCATCAACGATTTGGTGTACGAAGGCCAAACGCCGCTCGTTGTTTTGCCGTAATGAATTCACTACATTCGCCCCATGATCACATACCTTATCATCGCTGTTACCGTCGGCGTATCGCTGCTCGCCTTCAACAACGGCGAAATAATGTACCGTTTCCGCCATTGGCCTTATGCCGAAGAACGGGAAAAGGAGTACTACCGCTGGATCACGGCCGGTTTCCTGCACGCCGATTACGTGCACCTGTTTTTCAACATGTTCACCCTGTATTTCTTCGGATCGCTGGTGGAAAAGTGGTTCGCCGAGCTCTTTCCCGGCGTGGGCGACCTGTTGTACCTTGTATTTTACCTCATCGCCATCGCAGCTGCTTCGGCGGCTACGTTTTTCAAACACAAGGACCACCCGGGTTTTGCCAGCATCGGTGCTTCGGGGGCTGTGGCGGCTGTATTGTTTGCCTCCATATTGCTTAATCCCACCATTGGTATTGGGTTCATGTTTATTCCAATACCCATTCCAGGCTTCCTGTTTGGGTTGCTTTACCTCTATTACAGTTCCTATTCGGCGAAAAAGGGCGGTGACAACATCGACCACGCAGCGCACTTTTACGGGGCCGTGTTCGGCTTTTTGTTCCCGCTGGTTTTGAAACCGGCGCTTTTCCTGAGTTTCATTTACCAGTTGAAGGTGTATTTTGGTTCCCTGTTGGGATGACAATGAGGATTCCCTACGGGATGACAATCCCCGTTGTCATCCCGCAGGGAACCAAATGTCCGCACCATTACATATCTGTCCAACATGCCCCACTTTCCCTTCACGGGTTGTCTAATTAGCGTTACTTTTGCAACCAAACACGTCTGAGAGGTGTTTTAATACTAAATATTTTCAAACAACATAAATTTAAGCAATATGGCACGCGAATTCACGGATGCTAGCTTCCAAACAGAAGTTCTGGAAAGTGATAAAGTTACCCTCATCGACCTGTGGGCCGAATGGTGCGGTCCCTGCCGCCAAATGACGCCTGTGATCGACGAGCTTTACAAAGAATACGAAGGTCGCGCCGTTATCGGCAAACTCAATGTTGACGACAACCCGGAAGTACCCACGAACTACAACGTTCGCGGTATCCCTACGTTCCTGGTGTTCAAAGGCGGCGAACTGAAAGAAAAAATCGTCGGCGTACAGTCGAAACAAGCCCTCCAAGCTAAAATCGATGCACTGCTGTCGTAAGATTTTGTAGTTTTTTTGAAAAACGCCATCCAGGTTTTGCCTGGGTGGCGTTTTTTTATGAGATGTCACCTAACGCACCCAAATTCAAGTACGCTTTCCCAAGAAACCCCGCCACATCCCCGGCAACCAGCGCTTCCTGGCCCATCTCCCGTGCTGCGAGATCACCTGCCAACCCATGCAGATACACCCCCAGCAAAGCAGCCTCGGCAGACGTGTACCCCTGTGCCAACAACGCCGTGAGCACCCCGGTGAGCACATCGCCTGTGCCACCTGTAGCCATGCCCGGATTGCCTGTTGAGTTGTAAAAACACCTTCCATCCGGTAAAGCCACACAGGTGTTGGCGCCTTTCAATACAATCACCACCTTGCGCTCTACGGCCATGCGGCGTTGAAGTTCGTTGCGTTCAAAACCGTTTTTGCATTTTCCAAACAGCCGCTCAAACTCACCCACGTGCGGGGTAAGGATGCTTCCCGGACGAATGAGGTGCCACCACGCCGAATTCATGGCAAGCAAATTCAAAGCGTCTGCATCAAGCACAACCAGCGTGCTGCACTGTGCGAGTGTTTTGCCCATGGCATCGGCGGTTTCCGGCGATTGGCCGATACCCGGACCGATGCCCACCGCATCGTACCGCGCCAGTTCTGGCGGCACTTCGGCCCATACCTGGGCACGCGTACCGGCGCTGTACATGGCTTCGGGCACGGCCGTTTGCAACACGAGGTATCCCATGCGTGGGGCGTGTACGGTAACCAGTCCGGCGCCTCCCCGCAATGCTCCGCCGGCCGCGAGCACTGCTGCGCCCATTTTGCCGTAACTGCCTGCAATGAGCAGGGCGCGACCAAAGGTGCCTTTGTGCGCAAACCGTGTACGGGGTTTGTACAAAGCTCGGGCGTCGTAAGACGTTAAGTAATGGAACGGCGTATCGGTTTCGGAGGCAAAGCCAGGATCCAGCCCGATGCTGCCAAAAGACCAGTCGCCCAAAACATCTGCATTTTCCGGAAAAAAAAACGCGCGTTTGGGCGTTTCGAAGCTGAATGTGTGGGTAGCACGCCACATCGGGCCGTCCGTGTGTTCGTCGCACAACATGCCACTCGGCACGTCGATGGCGGCAACCGCGTTGGGTAGGGCGTTGAGCTTTTCGAGGAGCTCCGCCCATGTCCCTTCGAGCGGGCGGTTGAGTCCGCTGCCGAAAAGGGCGTCGATAAAAACGGTACGATCGGGAAATGGTGGCAGGTCCGAGGGTTGTTTGAGTTCAACAACTTGAACATCCGATGGCAGTAATTTGCGCTGGGCTTCAAAATCGTGCGAAGGTTTGCCGTTGAAGTTGACAACCAATACCCGTACATCGTAAAAGGCATGGTGTAGCAGCCGGGCCACGGCGAGTCCATCGCCACCGTTGTTGCCCGGGCCGGCGAAAACGGCCACGGGCCGCTGGGTATCGTTGTACAATTGTTTGAAACAGGTGGTGAACACCGTGGAGGCGCGGTTCATCAGGTCCACCGAAGCGATGGGCTCGTGTTCCATGGTGTGGGCATCCCAGGCGTGGGTTTGGGAGGTGGTAAAAAGTTTCATGGTGGGTTGTATTTTGGCAACCAACGAAGGTAACTGTTCCCACAGGTTTCATGCATGTCTTGGAAAGCCCTTTCCTAGCAGAAATTGAGGCAGCTCCAAAATCACTTTTGCATACAACCATTCATCTTATTGGTCCTACATTAGACGTGATGTGCGTTTTTTTTCGTATCTTGTCTTTTTTAATCCATAGAGCCTATATACACGTATTCTTAACAGTATTAAAATCTAACAAAATGAACAAAACATTATTTGCGCTCGCTTTATTTATTTTTGCCTCCTTTGGGTTGCAAGCCCAGATTTACATCGGCGCCAGCGTCGGGAACTCTTTCGTCAACAAAAACCTGGAGGATGTGAACGGGGATGACTTTACGGTGGATGAAAACGCATTTGGTTATAAGGTATATGCAGGTTACAGCACCAAATTTCTTGGCATCGAAGGCGGTTACCGCGATTTGGGAGAATCAAAAAGAGATGTTGATCTCGGCAAATTGAGGACCAAGATTACCGGTGTTGATGTTGCCGCACGGGGAAAAGTCAATCTCGGACCAGTCTTCGCTTTTGCCAAAGCAGGCGCCTTTTTTGCCAAATACGAAAACGAAATCGGTACGTATTCCTACTCCGAGAACACCACCAACTTTTTGTGGGGATTGGGTGCCGGATTGCAGCTCAATAGGCTCGGCGTCAGGCTGGAGTATGAAGGATTGGGCAAGGAAAGCAACAGTTTGTCTATGCTGACAGCCGGCCTTTCCTTCAATTTAAGCAGAACTGAAGAAGAAATGAGATAAACCTTCTTTGGAAGTGATGGCTTCGAAACATAATTTCCCAACCCAATTTTTTTAGCATTTTTTTGAAAGTTGGTAAGGAAAATGTTGTGTTTGTTTTGGGCTTCATAGGCCCACTAAGCTTATTTTCAAGCTGAGCGATCCTTACGCGCCCCCGCCTTCGGTCATTTGTACCGAGGCGGGGGCTTTTTATTTGGGGGTGAAGAGGCAATCATTGTAATTACGAGCCACAAACCATCAACAACCTGTTTGGGTGCAATTCGCTGGCCCTTTCGCACATCGAAGGCTGCGGCACGGTGGTACATTGGTGGTTGTATGGGGTGCTTTTTGGGGGTGTATAAGGGCGGATAGAGGAACGGTGGACATAATACAGCTGCATCAGATGATGGGTTGCTGACATTTTTGGAAATTTATTGGGGATATTTTTGGAGATTTGGCGGAGACGCATTATGTTTGTTTGGCATTTTTCAAGATTATCGAGAATGTTTAATATGGTGAATTAGCTGATCTACATCTGCCGCTTAGCATTAAAGACAAAAACAACCCCAATGAAAGAAGACCTAATTGAAATATACATCCTGCCAAGCGAATGCAGTATAAGTGTTACCGATGCGGCCAGTTGTGCGTAGAGCTCGAGCCAAGAACACCACCAAATACCAAAAATGGGATGAACCACCAACCCAACGATATGTTGTAAAAAGTTGATTTTAGGTAAACCCCGGATGCCAGGCAAGACAATAGCGACAAACGGTAGACTTTTTCCACATACCCATACAACACAAACCAATGAAAAACTCCACCCTACTTAAAGCACTGCTGCTGACAGCATCCCCCTGATACCAAAACAAAGGATCGGCTCAAATCCAGGCTATTTTGTACCTTTTTGAAGTTAATCCGGGGGTTAATTGCCGTGTTGAGGCAGCATGCCAGCTGGTCCCAACCGTCTCGACTTGCGACGGACGCCATCGGTGACTTTTTCGGGAATTAGGGATGTTTGTCTGGGCAGTTGTTTGGATTTGACGGTGAATTTGACAGGAACACCGCCTTTAAACCTTACCTATACGTGCTCGGTTACAGGGCAGCAAACACAAACTTTCAATGCCAACACAGGCATTTTGCAAATTTGTCCGCCGGCAGATACACCGACTGGCAACCCTACCGTAGCGGCCATCGGTTTGACGGATTCTAACTGTACCTGTCAGTAGTTTTTTGCACTGTTCACTTTTAGCTTTGAAAGTAATCTTTTTTGAAACAGTTGAAAGAACCAGTTAATTCCAAATTTATACAAATTTTATCCACCATGCTCCTCTCCCTCATACCCAAACTCCCGGCCAAAGACCTCGACGCTACGCGCGATTTTTACGTCAACATCCTCGGATTCAAACTGCTGTCTCAATACCCAGAATACATCATTCTGGTCCGTGACGGCGTGGAGGTGCATTTTTACCCCAACGTTCATGTCATTCCGGAACAATCCGATTACATGGTGTACGTCCGGGTAAACAACATCGACGAATTGTATCGGGAGCTCACTGGCAAAGGCGCCCGGAAGGCCGATTACGGCATTTTGGAAAACAAACCCTGGGGGCAAAGGGAATTTTCGGTGACGGATGTCAACGGGCATTGCCTGACGTTTGGGCAGAAAGAATCATCAGAATAAAATAGTTTTGTGTTGCTACATTGTCGCTCAAACGAAAGACAATGCTCAAAAAAGCGCTCAAATTCCTGGCGTATACCTTTGGCGGACTACTGGCCATCGTCCTGCTCACCGCCCTATTTGTATACTTCAAATCCTCGTGGAAAGCTTCTTCCGACATGGCCCTGCTGGGCCAGGAAGCACCTGTGCTCTCCGCAGACGGCTTGTCGTTCCGCGACCTGAATAAAAACGGCCGGCTGGATGTTTATGAGGACCATCGGGCCGACATCAACAGTCGGGTGGACGACCTGACCAAACAACTGAACCTCGAAGAAAAAGCGGGACTGATGTTCATCACCATGGCGGGCATGAGCGACGACGGTTCGTTGAGCAACGTATCGTCGGTTATGAATCCATTTTCCCTGTTTTTGGAATCCAACGCTTCCATGGTGGCGAAGAAAAAGATGAGCCACTTCAACACCATACAGTCGCTCACGCCCGAAGCCATGATTGTATGGCACAACAAAATCCAAAAACTGGCCGAACGCACCCGTCTGGGCATCCCGGTGACGCTGGCGACGGACCCGCGCCACGGCGTGCCCAACGCCGTAGGCGCCAGCATTTACACGCCGTTTTTTTCGTCCTGGTGCTCACCGCCGGGTTTTGCAGCCATCGGCGACACGGTTCTGATGCGCGAGTTCGGCGACATCGCGCGGCAGGAGTGCCTGGCAGTCGGCTTTAAACTAACCTTGTCGCCCATGGCCGATCTGGCCACCGAGCCGCGCTGGGCACGCATCAACGGCACCTTTGGAGAAGACGCCGAACTGTCGGCAAAAATGACCAAAGCCTACATCCTGGGTTTTCAGGGCGACAGCTTGAGCACCCAAAGTGTGGCGTGTATGGTGAAACACTTTGCAGGCGGCGGTCCGCAGGAAGACGGCATGGACGCGCACTTTCCACCGGGCAGACAGGCGTATCCTGGCAACAACTTCAATTACCATTTGATTCCTTTTGAAAAAGGCGCTTTTGCTGCCAATGTCTCCCAAATTATGCCCTATTACGGTATTCCGGTTGGACAAACCAACGAGGATGTAGGCTTTGGGTACAACAAACAAATCATTACGGGCATGTTGCGGGAAAAATACCATTTCGACGGCATTGTTTGTACAGACTGGGGTTTGGTTTCCGACATGAGCATCATGGGCGTGGTTTTGAAACCCTCGTCGGCGCATGGTGTGGAAAACCTGTCTGTACCCGAACGTGTGGCCAAAATCATTGATGCCGGTTGTGACATGTTCGGAGGTGAAGCGATTCCCGAAGTGGTGATCGATCTGGTGCAATCGGGTAAAATCAGTGAAGCACGCATCGATGTTTCGGTCAAACGAATACTCCGGGAGAAATTCCGTTTGGGGTTGTTCGACAATCCTTATTTGAAAGCAGAAAACATATCTGTTTTTGGAAAAGAGGCTTTTTTGGAAAAAGGCAGGGAATCGCAAAGGCGTTCGTTGGTTTTATTGAAAAACGAAAACAACATTTTACCGTTGAAAGCGGCCACTAAAATATACCTCCAGGGATTCAACAAAGAAGATTCCCAACAATATACAAACGTGGTAAACCGTATGGAAGATGCGGACGTGGTAGTTTTAAAATTGAACACACCTTTCAATGCCGATGCGGGTAAATACCCGATGGAACGAATTTTCCACCAGGGAAGCCTCGATTTCCCTGAAGAGGAAAAGGCGGCGTTGCTGAAACTGATGAAAACCAAACCAACCATCACCGTTATGAACCTGGAAAGACCCGCCGTTTTCCCGGAAATCAATGCAGAAAGCAAGGCGGTTGTAGGAGACTTCAGCAGTCAGGACGGCATCATCCTGGATCTTATTTTTGGCAAATTCAAACCGACGGGCAAACTGCCGTTTGAATTACCCTCTTCCATGGAGGCTGTTTCGAAACAAAAAGAAGATGTGCCTTACGACAGTGGGAACCCGTTGTACAGGTTTGGGTTTGGATTGACGTATGAGTAAGGAAAATCACTGTTTAGCCAACATGGGTTTTGCGGCCGTCCGGATGATGACAAGTGCCGCGTCCAGAGAATGACATACAGTTTCGCACCACAAGTGTCGCGTCTAGTGAATGTTATGAAACCGGTTAATCCCATGCAATGATGATTCCATGAACTGCAAAATCACCCTGTACAGTTTGCCGTTTTTGGCGACCGTTGAAGTGGCGGTGATGGAGCTTCAGTAATAAATCCTCAAAATTCCGGATCCAACTGCACCACCACGCTCTCCTTGCTGATCGGATGCAAGAACTCGATGCGGTCGGCGTGCAAATGCAGTCGTTTCCCTTTGTTGCCGTACAATTCGTCGCCAAGGATGGGCGCATTTAAACCCTTCGGGTGTGCGGCGTGTACGCGCAACTGATGGGTACGGCCAGTAATTGGGAAAAAATACACGCGGGTTGTGTTTTGCTCCCGTGAAATTACGGTCCACGTAGTACGGGCGTGTTTGCCGTACTCGTAACAAACCATTTGCCGCGGCCGGTCGTCGAGGTCAACGCGCAGCGGCAAGTCTATAGTCCCCGATTCTACTTCGATCAAACCCTCCAAGATCGTTACGTAGCGTTTTTTAATGGTGCGCTCGATGAATTGGCTTTGCAAGGCCTTGTATACCTCTGCGGTTTTGGCCACCAGCATCAGGCCCGAGGTGCCCATGTCGAGACGGTGTACCACGAGTGGTCCGGTAGCTTCCGGATACCGCTGTTTCATGCGAAAAAGCACAGAATCCGTGACATTTTTGCCCGGAACGGAGAGCAGCGACGCAGGTTTGTTCACCACCAGCAGGTGCTCGTCTTCGTACAAAATCCCTATTTCGAGCGCGTCTGCCCGACCGTCCAGCAATGGATTTTTATCAATCGCCATGCCTTCGAGCATGTGTCCCAGGATAGGCTCACATTTTCCACGGCAGGCGGGGTAAAACTGGCCGTGTTTGCGGACCTCGCCCACCGGTGATTCGCCCCACCAGAATTCGGCCATGGCGACGGGTTTGAGGTTGTGCAGGAAGGCGTATTGCAGCAGTTTGGGCGCTGAGCACTCGCCTGCGCCTGCAGGTGGCGACGTGGCTGCGTTGCGTTGGAAAATGTCGGCCAGACTTTTTTGTTGTCCTAACCGGTTGAGGAAAAAATAATGGTCGAAGATTTGCTGCTGTAGGGCAGAAGACTTCCTTTTACGGGTTTCTTTCCACGTCTGTATTTCCTCAATAATGGGCTCAATTTGCGTTTGAAGTTGCTCCAAACGTTGTTTCCAGTACTTTTTCAGGTCGCGCAGCACGTAATGGTCGCGTTTACTTTCTTCGATCAGTGCTTCGTCAAGTGCCTGAAAATCCTCCAGGGAAAGCAGCTTTCCCTGTGCTTCGCGGCTACGTTTCCGGTCGAGTTTGCTGGCTTTTGCCCGTTGTTTTTCCGCCTCCAATTGCCGTTCGGCTTCGGCGGTTTCAGCTTGAAGTAGTTCGAGGAGTTTGGGCAAAAACGGGTTTTGCTCAAGGTTTTCAATTTGCCGGTTCATGGCGTTGAGTTCCTCCTCTCCTTTCCGGTAAAAACCATCCTCATCGAGCAGATCGAATACGGGTGGAACAAAACCCGGATGGTGGTTTTTACCGCCCAGTTTACCGGAAAAGGCAGACAGATAACCGAGTTCGTTTTGTTGGTTCAATACCACCAAAACCCCAAACATTTTTCCGTAAGCCAAGCCTTCCTGACCGGGTTCCAAACTAAAATTGTGGTCAAATACCGATTGCGCTTCCAGGTATTGCCGAAGTTCCTTTGCAGCCTGCAAACACCATGGATGAGGCGTGTATTGGAAAGGAAAGGTAAACTGCTCGGGCAGTGACACGTCGTGCACGGGCTCCTGAAAGCGGGTAAAGCAGTCCGGCTGAACAGCAACAGGTGGTATAGAATCTGAGACAATCATTGGTGATGCAAAAGTAGGGGTTTTATGAGTGCACACCGGTAATTTGGCGCTAACTTTGGTTTTTAGGCGAGGTGTCGTCTCCGACGAAGGAGGAGGTAACACCTCGCACAGTGCGGTTGAAGAACCTCATAATTGTTTTCAGTTACGTGTCACCTCCTCCTGCGCCATAGATGACACGTAACTGAAAAGCCCAACGTTTCAACAGGCCATCTACGAAAATCGAATTTTTCAAAGCATGAAACCTTTTTTCCTATTTCTCTTTCTTCCCCTCCACCTTTGGTCTCAATCTTTTACCCCTAAAGACATTGCCCGTTGGGAAAAACAAGCGCAAAACGTCACCGTCATCCGTGACAACTGGGGCATCCCGCACATTTACGGCAAAACCGACGCCGATGCTGTGTTTGGACTTTTGTACGCCCAATGCGAAGACGATTTCAAACGCGTGGAGATGAATTATGTGGAAAAGCTGGGCCGTTTGGCGGAAGTACAAGGAAAAGACATGGTGTACAAAGACCTGCTCATACGCATGATCATCGATGCCGATGATGCAAAAAAGGACTACGACAAAGCGCCGGCGTGGTTGAAAAAACTGTGCAACGCTTTTGCCGACGGGGTAAATTATTACCTGTATACCCACCCCGATGTCAAACCGGCCCTACTCACACGTTTCGAGCCCTGGCACCCGTTTTTGTGGACCGACGGCAGCATAGGCGCCATCAGCACGGCCGATTTGACCGTAAACGAACTGAAAAGTTTTTATTCTGGAGCACCATCAACGTCGGCAGTTCCGGGGTTGGATGCCGATGAAAAATCCACCGGTTCGAACGGTTTTGCTTTTGCACCGAAAATTTCAGCGTCGGGCAAAGCCATGTTGTACATCAATCCGCACGTCACGTTTTATTTCCGACCGGAGGTACACATGGTGAGCGAGGAGGGTTTGAACGTGTACGGAGCAGTTACGTGGGGACAGTTTTTCATTTACCAGGGTTTCAACGAGCATTGCGGCTGGATGCACACCAGCAGCGCCGTTGACGCCGCCGATACGTACATTGAAAAAGTTTCCAAAAAAGGTGATCAATGGGTGTATCAGTACGATGGTAAAGAAAAACCCGTGGTTTCCAAAAAGATCACGCTTTTGGCGAAAACCACCTCTGGTTTCGATACCACCCACATCAACGCTTTGTACACCCACCACGGCCCCATCATGGCCAAACTCAACGGGCAGTGGCTGAGCCTGCGGGCCGACAACCGCATCACCAACGGCATCATCCAGTGCTGGCAACGCAACAAAGCCAAAGGACTCGACGATTTCCAAAAAACACTCGACCTGAAAGGCAACATTTCCAACAACACCGTGTACGCCGATGCTTCCGGAAACATCGCCTACTGGCACGGGAACAGGATTCCTAGGCGGGATGTCAAATACGACTGGAGCAAAGCGGTAGACGGCACTACCACCGCCACCGAATGGCAGGGATACCACAATGTGTCGGAAACCGTACACTGCATCAATCCGTCCAACGGCTGGTTGCAAAACTGTAACTCGACGCCATTTACCGTTGCAGGAGCGAATAGTCCGAAAAAAGCCGGATACCCCGACTACATGGCGCCCGATGGCGAAAATTTTCGGGGCATCAACGCCGCCAGATTGCTCAACGAAAAATCCAGTTACACAATGGATGACGTCATCCTCGCCGGTTACGACACCCGGATGGCGGCGTTTGAAATCCTTGTTCCGGCCCTTGTTTTGGCATTCAACCAGGTACCCTACGAAGATTCCTTGTTTGCCTTGCTGGCCGGTCCTGTCGCTGTTTTACAACGTTGGGATTATCGATGTGGAGAAAAATCCTTAGCCACAACGCTTGCTGTGGAGTGGGGACAACGCCTGTTGCCCGACATTGCCAAAACCGCCTTACCCCGCACGGAAAAGGGCGATTGGGTCCAAAAAACACAACTTTTTGCGGAGCGTGCATCGCCCAAAGCCTTGTTGTTGCCTTTGCTGGTCACCATCCGCGATCTGGAAAACAAATACGGCCGCTGGCAAATACCCTGGGGCGAAGTGAACCGTTTTCAAAGGATTTCATCCGACATCCAAAACCAATTTGACGACAAGCAACCCAGCATACCCATAGCCTATACCGGCGGCAATTGGGGCACGCTTCCCAGCTATTACAGCAGCACGTTTCCCGATACGAAAAAACGCTACGGCGAACACGGCAACAGTTTTGTTTGTGTGGTTGAATTTGGTGAAAAAGTAAAAGCCAAATCGTTGCTCGCCGGCGGGCAAAGCGGCGACGAAAGCTCGAAACATTTTTTCGATCAGGGAGAAATGTACCGCAAAGGACAGTTCAAAGATGTGTTGTTTTACCGGGAAGATGTGGTGAAAAATGCGAAGCGGACGTATAAACCGGGGAAGTGAGGCCTCTCTTATTCAATAGCATCATGATTTCATAATGGCATTTGATGTGTGTAAATCCAATAGTATTCTAACGTTGTTACTTTTATCAGTTTTGGTTGGTTCTTGCATTTTCAAACTTCCCAACCTCACCGATAATGCCTATGAAAACATCAACGATGTATCCATTCGCCTGGTTGTCAGAAATACAAAGGATTCTCTAGTTCGAACGGATTACGAAAAGCAGAACAATTTGCCCGGAAATATTTGCGCCAAACTGGAAACTGTTGACCAATTGGATTCCAATAAAACCAACGGCGTGGCAATC
This sequence comes from Chitinophagales bacterium, assembly GCA_038249605.1. GTDB lineage: Bacteria > Bacteroidota > Bacteroidia > Chitinophagales > Saprospiraceae > M3007. Next base: position 45,323 of record JBBSDH010000001.1, read on the forward strand.
CGGTTTTGGACGGAGGTAGTCATGAACGAACAAGGCACTTTTTATGGGGCTTTTCCAAAAAATGGAATGTTGGAAAAAATCAGCAAACTGAATGTGATTTTATCTGCCAACCATTTAGAAAAAGACATTACCAAAGAACTCCTGGGAGACTCCACCATAACCGCATATGTTTGGAAAAAAAACACTTATAAAAAAGCGCCGACAAGTACATACATGCACAATGGCGGGCTGAAACCTGTCTATTTTGAAAATACAGAAGATTGCACAACCGGACTTAACGAACGTGCAGATTCCCTGGAATGGGTCAGCCGTTACGATTATTTGTTTTGGTTCAACAACAAAATCCTAAGCACCCTTAATTTTGAACCAGAATGGTTGAAAATTCGGATGACTTTGACGGATTCAACATGTACCAAAAATAGAATTTTGACAGATAGCATAGCACTGGTAAAACATTAACGCCGATTTTGGAGGCTTTTCGGAAAAAAACTATTTACAACTTATTAAATAACATAAACTTACCAACTACCTCATGCCTGATCAGGAAATCATTCAATACTACCTTTCCCACAAAAAAGGCATACCTGTTTTTGAATTGCTTTCTTCGGCAGCAAAAAATATGACAGATCAGGAAGGCGAAACCAATACCGTAGAATCCCTGAACCTACTTGCCGAAAATATTAAAATAAATCAAAAATGGTGGTTGATGGATTCCCCCAGATACATCCGTTACCATGGATCGATTATCGGAATCCTGGAGTTTGTATGGATGGGCGATATGGTTGTTGAATTGCAGTATTCTGAAGGAATTTCAAAAATATTCCAAATCATTTCCAAAGGTTTTTTCAACAAATATTACACCTTGCTGGATGCTTCCGGTCAAATCCTTTTCACTATGGAAACGATTCAAGATGACAATGTCGTAACCTGCAAAAACGCTGTAGAAGAAAGTGTCGACCCCCAATTATTGCTTGCCCTTTTCGGGTACGGCATTTTCCTGATCCCGGATCGGCAAATGTCTTAGCACTAACTTTACCTGCCACCCTTTATCGGCCAGACCCTTCATTGAAGCATATGAAACAAAACAAATTTTTTTCAGGACTCAAAGTGGTCGAATTCGCCAGCGTACTCGCCGGTCCAGCCGTGGGTATGTTTTTCGCCGAACTCGGCGCCGAAGTGGTAAAAATTGAAAACGCCACCACCGGCGGCGATGTAACCCGTGGCTGGAAATTGCCTTCGGAAAATCCTGAAAGCAAACATTCGGCGTATTTCGCCAGCGTAAACTGGGGTAAAAAACACCTCTTTCTCGACCTGAACAACACGGAAGACCTCGCACAGGCACGCGCTCTGGCGCTCGAAGCCGACGTTGTTTTGTCCAACTTCAAAACTTCCGCCGCCAAACGGTACGGACTCGATGCTGATGCTTTACGGCATGACAATCCACGCCTTATATTTGCCAGCATCCAGGCTTTTGCCGACCCCGACGACGAGCGTCCGGCCTTCGATGTGGTGCTCCAGGCTGAGGCAGGTTTTTTGTACATGACCGGCGAACCCAACCGTCCGCCCGTAAAAATGCCCGTAGCCCTCATCGACCTGTTGGCGGCCCACCAGCTTAAGGAAGGCATACTCCTCGCCCTGCTCCACCGCGAAGGCACCGGGGAAGGCAGCATGGTGAGCGTATCCTTGCTCGAAAGCGCCCTTGCGTCCCTCGCCAACCAGGCCACCAACTACCTGATGACCGGCCACATCCCGCAGCCCATGGGCACCCGTCACCCCAACATTGCCCCCTACGGTGATGTTTTCGAGTGCTCCGACGGGGAACCGCTGTTGCTGGCCGTGGGCACAGAACGGCAGTTCAAAAACCTCTGTTCTGCCCTAAAATCCAAAACATTAAGCGCCGATGAACGTTTTGCAAACAACAGCGATCGTGTGCGCAACCGGGACTTGCTGAATGCGTATCTTGCCGACCTTTTCCGGCGCGATACTGCCGCAGCATGGCTCAATCTGATGAACCAATCGGGCATACCCGCCGCCCGCATCCGCAACATGCAAGCCGTGTTCGACATGCCCGAAGCCCGCCAAATGGTTCTGGAAAGCCAAACCGACGACGGACAAACGGCGAAATGCCTGCAAAGCGTTGCATTTAAATGGAAAACCTAAATCCTGAATAGATCCCTCATAAAAAATTCGGGACAAATCCCGCAAATCTTCAAATCCTTGAATCCTGATCTGATATGGAACTCATCAAATTATACGAAGCCCTGCGCAACGTGCGCGACCCACAAACCGGACAGGACGTTGTCGCTGTAGGAATGGTTCAGGATCTTGAAATCGATGGCAACAACGTCAATTTCAAAATCATGGTGCCGTCGCTGCAAATGCAAGGCAAGGCCGAACTCAATTTCGCCTGCATGGGCGCCATCCTGGAATTGTATCCGCAAGCCAACGTGAACGCGCATTTTGTGGCGCGTGCACCGGGCAGCGGCGACAATGCCAGCATTGTGCCCCACATTAAAAACATCATCGCCGTGGCCTCCGGCAAAGGCGGCGTGGGCAAAAGCACCGTGGCCGTGAATCTCGCGCTTGGTTTGAAAAAACTCGGCGCACGCGTGGGCCTCATGGACGCCGACGTGTATGGCCCAAGTATACCCACCATGCTTGGACTGCAGGGACAACGCCCGAAAGTACAGGACGTCACCGGTAAAATGAAAATGGTGCCCCTGATGGCCTACGACATGCCCAGTATAAGCATCGGCAACATCATCGAAGCCGAACAGGCAGTGGTGCTCCGCGGTCCCAGGCTCGCTGCTGTCATCAAGCAGTTTTTCAACGAAGTCATCTGGCCGGAACTCGATTTCCTCATCATCGACCTACCGCCGGGTACCGGCGATATACAACTCACGCTCGTACAAACGGTGCCCGTCACCGGCGTGGTGCTCGTCACCACGCCCCAGGACGTGGCCTTGGCCGACGCGGTGAAAGCCATGAACATGTTCCTGCTGCCGCAAATCAACGTGCCCATCCTCGGCGTGGTGGAAAACATGGCCTGGTTCACCCCGGCTGAACTGCCCGAGAACAAATACTTCATCTTCGGACAAGGCGGCGGCAAAAAACTCGCCCTCTTGAGCAATTCTGTGTTGTTGGGCCAGGTTCCTCTCGTTCAGGGCATCCGCGAAAGCGGTGATGCAGGCCAGCCGGCAGTAATCATCGATGGAACACCCCAATCGGAAGCTTTTCTAAAAGTGGCGCAAAACGTGCTGCGCCAGGTGGCTGTGCGCAACGAAATGCTTGCGCCGAGCAAGGTGGTGGGCGTTGGAATGTGAAAAAGTTTAAAGTTTAAAGTTTAAAGTTTAAAGTTTAAAGTTTAAAGTTTAAAGTTTAAAGTTTAAAGTTTAAAGTTTAAAG
>JBBSDH010000002.1:0-45292 GCA_038249605.1 Chitinophagales bacterium
AATCACCACTTTCAGTCTTCCGACAGCTACGGACAACTGTGGCGTAGTTAACCTGAGTCAACAATCTGGCTTAGGCAGCGGTGCACTTTTCCCCGTTGGTACCACTCCCAACGTATTCCGCGCCATCGACGCCGCAGGCAATTTCGTTTTTTGTACGTTCACCGTTAGGGTGAATGACGCCCAGGCGCCGACCATCACTTGTCCTCCTACCCTCACATTGGGCAACGATGTGGGTGAATGCGGTCGCGCCATATCTTGGGTAGGTCAGGCTGCTGCTTCCGACAACTGCGGCATTGCAGCCAACAGCAGCAACAATCCTGGTTACCTGCCTGTTGGTACCCAAACGGTCATTCACACCGTAACCGACAATTCAGGAAATACGAGAACATGCGCTCAAACGGTCAACGTCAACGATATCGAATTTCCGTTCATCGTTTGTCCGGCCAACATTGCAGTAACAACGGATGATTTTGATTGCATCGCTACCGTAAACTTCTCTGCCAGCGCCGGCGACAACTGCCCAGGCTTTACGGTGGATTACAGCACACCGACTTTCACCGCTTTTGAACCTGGTATAAACACTGTTTTTGCTACGGTAACGGATGCTTCCGGCAACGAATCCAATTGCAGCTTTAGAGTAATAGTCAATACCCGCGCAGAAATCTGCAACGATTTTGATGACGACTGCGACGGATTGGTGGACGAAACCGACGACTGGGAAAACGTAGCCAAAGTTTTTGCTCCCAACGGTGCAACAAACCAGGCTTACGGCGGCGCAGTGGACATTGATGGCGATTATGCCATTGCCAGCTCTACCAATGCCGTTCACATCCTCAAACGCGGTTCAGCCGGTTGGGCGTCCTCCGCTCAACTTGTAGCTCCTGGTGTAGTTGCAGGCGACGAGTACGGTAGTAGCGTTGCCCTCGACAGCAACTTCGCAGTCGTTGGCGCACCTGGTACCAATGGCGCTTCAAGCGACGAAGGAGCCGTGTACGTATTTGCCAAAGACATCAACGACGGCTGGAGCTTTGTTAAAAAAATCAAAGCTTCGGATGCAGGTGATGGCGACCGTTTCGGTGGAAGTGTGGCTCTTGACAGCCTCACCTTGGTGGTTGGCTCCTCCAACAATGATGAAACAGGACAGAATGCAGGCGCTGCCTATGTCTTTTCCAAAGATCTGGTCGCCGTCGACAGCTTTGGCCAGGCAGCCAAACTGCTTGCCCTTACAGGCAATATCGACGACAATATGGGCGTCAGTGTAGCCATTCATGGTAATCATATCGTAGTTGGAGCAACGGGAGTTGATGGTTTTTACCAGAACTCCGGCGCCGCTTATGTTTTCGGTCGCAACCAGAACGGTCCTGATGCATGGGGCCAGGTAGCTCGCATGCGCTCACAGCAAAGCAGGGAAAATGATAATTTCGGCAGCAGTGTCGGCATCAGCGGCAACTACGCCATCGTGGGTGCAAGCCAGAACGACCAGAGAGGCAACAATGCTGGTGCAGCTTTCGTGTTCCTCAGAAACCTGAACGGCATCAACGACAGTTGGGGCCAACGCAACATCCTGTATGATTTCGACGGATCTGCCGGCGAAAACTATGGCAGCAGCGTAGCCATCCAAGGCAAATACGCCGTTGTAGGCGCTAGAAACGACAATCCCTACGGTTCGGGTTCGGGCCGCTTGTATGTTTACGAGCGTCAGCCCGATGACAACTGGCTGGTTGTAGACAAACCTGCCGATGTTGGTGGTCAAATCAACGACAACCTCGGAACTTCCGTTGCCATCAGCGGACGTACCATCGTTGCAGGCATGCCTTCTGACGACAACGGATCCTCGGCAAACCAGGGCTCAGTTTTGTTCTTCGAAGGCATTTGTGCCAACCAGAGGCCACAAGCCACCTACCGTCAGGAAAGTGCCAGTAAAGAAACCTTGCGCGCTTACCCTGTTCCTTTCTCCGACGTACTCAACATCGACGTTGAAGGGTTCGTTTCCGATGACCTGCAGATCACGGTGATCAACGCACTTGGACAAACGGTTGCCGACATCCACCGTGGCGCCGTTGCAAGCGACATGACGCTTCAGTGGCGTCCGGAGGGCAACATCAGCGAAGGCATCTATTTCCTGCGCTTGCGCAACGAGGAAAAAACGATGACTCAAACGATCGTGCTTTCAAGACAACGCTAAACATCCTTGTTTTAAACCTTAAAAAAAGCTGCCGTGCCATTCCGCACGGCAGCTTTTTTATTTATTTGCAAAAAACAAAACCACCATTCGATAAAATTTATCAACATTTGCCCAAAATCATCACCATGAAACATGTACTTTTTCTCTTACCTATTGCCTTCGGAATGCTGTTTGCAAATTGTAAAAGCGACAAACCTGAAGTTCAGACTACATCACCCGATGGCAGGACACTGCAGTTTCACGCCCACAATGGCACACCACTGGTCGACGGATTCGGCAGCGACTCCGCCTGGGCAAATGCCGAATGGCTGCCGCTCGATCAGCTTTGGATCGGCAAACAACCCACCAATGATGATTATTCTGGACGGTACAAACTGCTGTGGGACGAAAACAACCTTTACATCTTGGCTGAAATCACCGACGATACCCTGATCGACATCCAGACCGATGGGCTAACCCGTTATTGGGACGACGATTGCCTCGAAATTTTCCTGGACGAAGATGCGTCTGGCGGCAACCACCAATACAACTACAACGCTTTTGCATACCACATCGCCCTCGACGGCAGGGTAGTGGACGTTGCGCCGGACTCCTCGTTTCAATATTTCGACGACCACTGCTACACCCGTCGCCAATGCCAGGGCAAGGTTTGTATCTGGGAAGTAGCCGTAAAACTTTACGACGGCAAACAGTACACCGACGATGGTGAAAACATTCCCAAAATGCTTAAAGTGGGTAAAAGAATAGGCTTTGCCCTGGCCTATTGCGACAACGATTACTCCGCCGAACGTGAAAACTTTATGGGCAATGTGGTGGTGGAAGGAGAGGACAAAAACCGTGGATGGATTGACGCTGGTATTTTTGGTCTTTTGGAATTGCAATAACCCTTGTCTGGGATTGCAAACAATGCCGGCGCTGAGAAACCCAACTTCTTTTACCCAACAAAAAAAACGCAACACAGTACCAGCATTTTTTTGAACGATTTAATGCTGCGAAGTTCTAAGTTTGCAGCAATTCAAACCAAGCAACATGCAATTATTAGACGGCAAGTTACTTTCAGAAAACATCAAGGCAGAACTGGCAGCCGAGGTGGATGTTATCAAACAACGTGGTGGGAAAATTCCGCACCTCGCTGCCGTGCTGGTGGGCGAAAATCCAGCCAGTGAAGTATACGTTGCAAGTAAAATTCGCTCCTGCGAACAAGTTGGTTTCAAAAGCTCCCTCATTCGAAGGACGGCCGACGTAACGGAAGCTGAACTGCTTGAAATCGTAGAAGGGCTCAACAACGATCCTGATGTAGACGGTTTCATCGTTCAGTTGCCCCTTCCCAAACACATCGACGAAGAAAAAATAACCCTGGCCATCGATTTCCGCAAAGACGTGGATGGATTTCATCCGGTTAACTTCGGACGTATGGCACAAGGCATGCCTGCATTTTTACCCGCCACACCTTTCGGAATCATTGAAATGCTGCGGCGTTACAACATCGAAACATCAGGCAAACATTGTGTGGTGGTTGGCAGAAGCAACATTGTGGGCACACCCATCAGCATCCTGCTTTCGAGGAAAGGATATCCTGGCGACTGTACTGTAACTCTTACCCATTCGCGTACCAAAAACCTGCCCGCTGAAGTTCGCCGTGCCGACATCATTGTCGCTGCCATAGGCGTTCCACATTTCATCAAAGGCGATTGGGTGAAAGAAGGCGCGGTGGTGATCGACGTAGGTATGAACCGCATCGACGACTCAAGTAAAAAATCGGGAAGCAGATTGGTGGGAGACGTGGATTTTGACGCCGTAGCACCCAAATGCAGTCACATCACGCCTGTTCCTGGCGGCGTAGGTCTTATGACCGTAACCGCACTGATGATCAATACGTTGAAATCGTGCCGCAACGAGATCTACCAAGATTAAAAGTTTGAAGTTTGAAGTTTAAAGTTTAAAGTTTAAAGTCGGCGTTCGGCTTGGGATTTGATGTAAAAAAATGCCCCATTACTTGTAGAATAAGCAATAGGGCATTTTTTTTATTCAAATTACAAGCCGAACGCCGACTTTAAACTTTAAACTTTAAACTTCAAACTTTAAACTTACTTCAGATTGAAAGCGCTGGTACCAACGAGGTAGCCTTTGTTGTAAATTTCAATCGAGTATTTTCCTTTGATGAAATTCTGACCTGGCTGCCATGCGCCGCAGACTTTCTTTTCACCATTGTCGTAATCGGTAGAAGCGGAAGTGGTGTAACGAACGTCTGTTTCGTTGCGTTTGTCGGTAGCCACGCCCGAACCGAGGCTTTCGATGGCAAGGGGAGCACCGGTGGGATCAACGATACGGATGTAGAACATTTCCTGACCGGCAGGCACGACTTCGTTGGGTTCGGTGAAGAAGCAGATGTTGAGTTTGTCCACGTTTTTGGCGCGGGCATTGTTTTTCTCTTTTCCACTGTTGCGAACATCTGTGGATTTAACCTCGATGTTTTTAACACGGATGGCAGAAGCTACATCCACTTTTTTAACCAACTGTGTACGTTCGGTTTCAAGTTGTGTTTTTTCCGAAATCAGTGCAGCTTTGGCGGTGCTTTCCGATTCAAGCTGGGTACGGGTATCGCTAAGCGATGTGTTGAGCGTTACGTTTTCTGTCGAAAGACGGGAATTGTCGTCGGTCAGAATACCGTTTTGCTTTTTCAAATCATCGATTTCGGCCAGATAGGTAACTTTTTGTTTTTCCAGATTCGTCATGGCCGCACGGTAACTCTTCTTATCGCGGATGAGTTGAGCGACTTCGTTTTTCTGGGTTTCCAGTTGAGCCAGTTGCTCATTGATTTTGGCGTCGAGCTCTGCATTGATGCCTTTTTGCTGTTCCAGTTGGGTTACAGCCTCATTGTACGTGGCATCCAATTCCGTAAATGCCGTTTTTTGCTCGGCAAGTTCAGTAGCGGTTGCTTCGTACTTTTGACCTGTTTGGTATTTGCTGATCAGCAAAAAAATGCTTAGACCTAACAGTACAGCCAATGCGACCCCCATGATCGTCACCAGACGTTTGGAGTTATCGTTGTTGTTGTTGTTGTTAGGGCCACCGAAATTGGAGGGCGGCGTGGGCTGATTGAAATTGGTGGGTGTGTTCATACAGTGTAAAAAGAAAGATTTAACGTTGAAAATGAAGTGTCCAAGTGAAAGATCATAGGCAACACCTTCTTAATGTTTTTATGTTAGACTAATTACAGTACAGTTTGATAATGATGGGCTTAAAACCGCTGTCCGGCATCGTTTATTGTATCAACAACATCATAATCAAGTAAGAATATTTTTAAAATATTGCATAAAATACTGATAATCAATGTTAAAGATAAGTTATTAGAATTGAAAAAAAATTACATCTCCAGGCAACCCGGTGCAACCCCGGGGAAATCCTACCTTTGCAAAAGAAACCAAACCATCATTTCTTCACCAGTCCAGCCACGCCATGCTCGACGCATTTGATCTGTACAACATACTTTTCATCGACATTGAAACGGTACCCGGGACCGATACTTTTGATGTTCTGGATGAGGAGCTCCAGGAACTCTGGGGCATTAAAACCCGGCAGTTGCTTCGTCGCCCTGCGGAGGAGGAAATTGAATACGATGAAATGGCCGAAGTTTATGGCACCCGCGCCGGCATCTATGCGGAGTTTGGAAAAATCGTTTGCATCTCCGTTGGCATTCTTACCAAAAATCCCGAGAGCGACGAGCCCTTACTTCGCCTGAAATCATTCTCCAACCACGTTGAAGCGAGTTTGCTGGAAGATTTTGCTGATCTGCTCAACAAACGTTTCAACGATCAGAACAAATTTGCCTTGTGCGGCCACAACATCCGCGAGTTCGATATTCCTTACATCTGCCGCCGCATGATGATCAACCAGCTTCCATTTCCACGGTTGCTCGATATTGGCGGCAAAAAGCCGTGGGAAACCAAACACCTAATAGATACCCTCGAGTTGTGGAAATTCGGCGACATTAAAAATTACACGTCTTTGCGTCTGCTAGCCGCCGTGTTTGGCTTCCCGTCGCCCAAAGACGATATGAGCGGCAGCGATGTAGCCCGCGTTTATTGGGAAGACCGTGACCTCGACCGCATTGCGCATTATTGCGAAAAAGACGTGCTCGCCACGGTTCAACTTTTTCTGAAAATGAAACGCCAACCATTGCTTCGCAACGACCAACTTGTCTCTGTTCGGTAATAAACCCGGGTGCTGAGTCATTTGATTGACGAATGACACAGTACCCAAGCAACTTGAAAAGATAATGAAAAAGCATCTCATAGCACCCTCCGTTCTGGCTGCCGATTTTACCAAACTGGCCGATGAAATAGACATGGTTAACCGCAGTGAAGCCGACTGGTTTCACCTCGACGTGATGGACGGGCATTTTGTGCCCAACATCACCTTCGGCTTCCTGGTCATAGAAGCCATTGCCAAACTCGCCAAAAAACCACTCGATGTACACCTGATGATTGAGCGGCCGGAAAAATACATTGAATCTTTCCGCAAAGCCGGCGCCGACGTGATCACTGTGCACTACGAAGCTTGTCCACACCTGCACCGCACCATACAACAAATCAAAGAGACGGGCGCCAAAGCAGGCGTTGCCATCAATCCGCACACGCCTGTTTCGTTGTTGGAGGATGTGTTGGAAATTACCGATCTGGTGTGCATTATGTCGGTAAATCCAGGTTTCGGCGGACAAAAATTCATTTATCAAAGTTTGCTGAAAACCCGCAAGCTGCGTGAAATGATCGATGCCCTCAATGCTCCCACGTTGATTGAAATTGACGGAGGGGTTGGATTGCAAAATGCAGAAACGCTTTTACAGGCCGGCGCCAATGTGCTGGTGGCCGGCAGCAGCGTTTTTGGCGCCACCGATCCGGTGGCAACAATCGCAGCTTTGAAATCGTTCAATGCCGTGTTCGATTACTAACACGTGGCATGAAAAAGATCGATAAAATTTTGCTGTTCAGCTTTGTCGGACCATTTGTGGTATCGTTCGGCATAGCCCTCTTTGTGCTTGTCATGCAGATCCTCTGGCTCTACATCGATGATATTGCAGGCAAAGGGGTCAGCGTTCTCATCCTGATCGAACTCATCGGTTACCTTTCCGTTTCCATGTTTCCCCTTGCCCTTCCCATTGCCGTACTGATTGCCTCGGTTATGGTGATGGGCAACCTTGCCGAGCAATACGAGCTCTCGAGCATGAAAGCGGCAGGCGTGTCACTCATACGCATCATGCGCAGCCTTATTTTTGTAGGCGCTGGCATCTCTGTGTTTTCCTATGTATGTTCCGACTTCATCATTCCCTGGGCGAACCTGAAATTCAGATCCAGGTTGTACGACATTCGAAAACAAAAGCCAGCCCTGACCATAGAAGAAGGCATCTTTAATGAAGATTTTCGTCAGTTTGTCATTCGTGTGGAAAAAAAGGAAAAAGACGGCGAAACCATCCGGAACGTCATGATTGAAGATCAAACCAGCTCAGGCAGGGTCAAATTCAATCAGATCCTTGCTGATAGTGGACAAATGTACACCACCAACGACAACAGGTACTTTGTCATGAACCTTTTCGACGGCACCCAATACCAGGAACCTGGCACACAAGGCGGATCCAAGGGGAAAAGTGAAAAATATCCGTTCATTCGAACCAATTTTAGTTCCATGACCAAAATATGGGACTTGCGCGAGTTTGAAATGAACCGAACGGATGAAGACAGGTTTAAAACCCAACGCTCGGCACTCAGCATGAGCCAATTGCGCGCAAACCTCGATTCGTTGTCCACCAACATCAGCGACGCAAAAAAAGCCATTGCCTCCGACTTGCTGATCAACGTACGGAAAAAACCGGTTAAACCAGACGAACAAAAAAGGGTTTCGCCCGTCGATTCTTTGCGACAAAAAGAGGCCGGTATTCAAATGGCCAAAACCCTGGCCAAAGGGAAAGGCCCCAACCCCAACATGGAAAGAATACGCCCCAAACTCCCGGTGCAAATCATGGATAAACCCTTGAAGACGTACCAGGCATTTGAAATGACCTTTGCAGCTGCGGATCGTCCGGGACTCATCAAAGAAGCCAAGAACCGCTCAAAATCAGCAAAAACAACCGTAGAAACACGCAAAGCACATTTGAACAACCGCACCCGGGAATTGGTAAAAACGGGGTATGAACTCTACATCAAATATGCCTTTGCCTTGGTTTGTTTCATCTTTTTGTTCATCGGCGCTCCCATGGGCGCCATCATCAGAAAAGGCGGGTTTGGATATCCGATTCTAGTCTCCATCATCTTTTTTGTGACGTTTGTGATGCTTACCATCATGTGCCGAAAACTTGCCGAATCGTACATCCTGACGCCATTCTGGGCCGCCATGACACCCTGTGTTGTTCTCATACCCATCGGTGCATTCCTCACCAACAAGGCCATGAACGACGCACAAATGTTGAACACCGACAGGTTAGAGTTGCTTACGCGGCGTTTTTTCAGCAGGTTTAAGAAAAAAGAAACCGTCGTCGGAGCATGAAAATTTTGTGGAATAATGCATGGTTTTCCATCCCCTTACTGCTGTTTTACACCATGGGGACGATGGTTTTGCTGGCCAGAGAACACGGCCAGGAAATCCTTTTTTTCAATAATTTTCGTGAAGAACCACTCAATACCTTTTTTAAACTGGCCACCATTTTTGGCGAAGTCTGGCTGTTCGTGGTCGCCATCTTTTTCGCACTTTTCTGGCGTTTCCGCTTTGCCGTGCTTATCGCTGTAGCAGGATTGATTACCCTTCCTGTTTCTTATGTGGCCAAAGACCGGATTGGAACCGATCGCCCTGTAACGCATTTCCAAAAGTCCGGCAAAAACGACCAATTGGTTTTTGTACCGGGTGTTAAACTGGCTGCGGGACAAACAAGTTTCCCTTCGGGTCATACCATGGCTGCTTTTGAGTTGTTCACCTTATTGACCTTGTTTGCCGGTTATACCCGCAGAAAATGGGGATTAATTTTTGCCCTTACCGCCATCACCGTGGGTGTTTCACGTGTATTTTTGGTGCAGCACTTCCTGATCGACGTCCTTGGCGGCAGCATCATGGGTATCCTGCTGGCTTTGTTGGTTTGGCAACTTCAGCGGCAACCTTGGTTTGCCGATAGCAAAGCGCTCGATCGCCGTTTCGGCCTCGGAAATCAATCGGGTGTGTAAAGGCGTTCTTTGAGCAAGGCATCGATACCGGTGGTGTCCTCCGGATGAAAAACTGACCATTCACCGCGTTTTTTAAACCACGTCAACTGCCGCTTGGCATAATTCCGGCTGTGCTGTTTGATCTTGGTCACGGCTTCTTCAACCGTGTATTTGCCGTCGAAACACGCAAAAAACTCTTCGTAACCCACGGTTTGAAGCGCCGTAAGATGGCGATGGGGCAAAAGTCGCCTTGCCTCATCTTCCAATCCCGCCTCAATCATATCATCTACCCGCGCTTCGATGCGTTTGTACAAGACATCACGGGGCCATTCGAGCAGCAGGAAATGGCAATGAAACGGACGTTTTTTACCTTCGTTGTTGCGAAACTGCGAATAGGGGAGTCCGCTCTGCAAACAAACGGCCAGCGCCCTGCGAAGACGCGCCGGGTTCTGGCGATCAACAAATTCGTAATACAAAGGGTCTTTGTGTAAAACCTGTTCTTGAAGCCAACCTAACCCTCCACTGGTTTCGCCCTCGGCCACCATGTCGCGAACTTCCTGAGAAATAGCAGGAAAATCATCCAATCCTTGTGTTACAGCCTGGATAAAAAGCCCAGCACCGCCTACAAGCAAAACCACATCGTGCGATTGATGGAGTTTTTCGAGTAAGGCAAGGGCATCACGCTCAAAATCACCTGCGCTGTACGCCTCGGTTACCGACAAGCTGTTGATGAAATGGTGTTTGACGGCATCAAGTTCTTCCGGTGAAGGCTTGGCTGTACCAATGGACATTTCACGGTAGAATTGCCTGCTGTCGGCCGACAGGATTTCGGTTTGAAAATGCAAAGCGAGCCGCAAAGACAAAGCTGTTTTGCCGCTGGCCGTTGGCCCGCCAATGATGATGAGGTGTTTATCAACCATGCTTCAATGCCCCAATAAAAGTAGCCTGCAAAAATGCATGTTTTAGATCACTTGCCGATTAAACAACGAATTCTAACTTCGCACCATGAAATTCAGTTTGCGCAAACAAAGTTCAGGAAGGTTGTACAACACCTTGGAACCTTTTACCCCATTGGTTTACAGGGCCTATTTTAAAAAAGTGTACGTGTACAATGCAAACATAGTTCCGGACGACCAACCGGTCCTGTTGGCTTCCAACCATCCCACAGCCTTCATCGACCCGATGCTGTTGGGTACACACATCAATCCGCCCCTGTACAACATGACCCGCGGCGACATTTTCCGAAAGCCGTTTTTCCGTAAAGTGATGGAGGGCCTGAACATGTTCCCGGTATTTCGCAAACGCGACGGTTTCACCCAAAGCGACCGGAACGATGAAGTCTTCGATTTCTGTGTGGAAAAAATGCACCAAAAAAGAGTGCTGTGCATTTATGTGGAAGGAGAACATCACAGCGACAAACGAATTAGACCCATACAAAAAGGTTTGGCGCGCATTGCTTTTGCAGCTTATGAAAAACACGCTTTGTTCAACCTTCAGATCATCCCAGCAGGAATCAACTTTACAGGCGATGGGCAACCCCGCACCAGTGCTTTTGTCAATTTCGGACCTCCGATGTTCGTCCGGGATTACTGGGACATGTACCTAGAAAATCCGCGTAAGGCCATTTTAGCCCTTTGTCGTGACATTGAAGAAGCTCTGAAAGTAGTCTCTTTCCACATAGAAGATCCAACCGACGATTTGCTGGTTGAACAATTGCTTGAGATGCACCGCAGCAATCATCCGGAGCCGTTGCTTCCATTGGTAGTACATGGAAACCAAAACAAGTTTTTGAAAGAAAAAAATCTGATCAACAACGTGAATTCCATGAAGATGGACAACAAAACGGCGTTGAAAGAAGCTGTACAGGCCTATTATGACAAACTATCTGAAGCTGGATTGAAAGACGAGGCACTTTGCCATCCCACCCGCGGATCCCTTTGGCGTTTGCTGTACTTCGCGGGGGGCTTTTTGCCCTTTTTGATGGGCAGGGTAGGGTGCTATCCAGTACTGGGAGCTGCCAAATATGTTGCCGATACGAAAGTCTCCAAGCATGAATTTTACGGTAGTGTTCGTATGGGCGTGGGGTTTGTAGCCGGAATGGTTTATTTCCCGCTGGTTTTTTGCATCAGCCTGTTTTCCGGCAATGCCCTCATCATTGGACTTGCCATTTTACTGCCGGTACTTGGATGGTTTGCAATGGTGTATCGGGAAAGTTTTATACGCTGGTATGAAGCCCGCCGTGCGGTGAAACACCCTAGCCGTGTGGCGCTTTTGGAACAAAGGGCCGCACTTATACAGTTTTGGGATAATCTTTGAAAAGCGATCAGGAAACAACCTCACCCAGATCCTCAAGTACAACAAAACCGTTGTCAAAGGACTGAAGCTGGCTCACAAGTGTTTCCACAAAACCATCACCGTATTTAAGAAGGTAAGGCAAGAAGTTGTCGTAGCGCTCCTGCAAGCCACCGGCAGGACAGAACTTGTCGATCAGGTTTCTGATTTGCTGCAGTGCGACCTCGTGTTTTTGTTTCTCAGCACGCATCAGTCTGCTTTGCCATTGTTCCAGTCCCGAACGGTATTTTACGGCCTCTGCAAGCACGGCTTTTTCCAGGGTCGGATCAATAATGGCCGCTTTTTGTGCTAATTTTTCGAAAATCACATCAACTTCATGCATTTCTGCCGATAGGGAAACTTCCGCTTCGGCATTCGCCGCGACATATTCGCGGATGAGGGTATCTGTTTCCCGCAAAAGATCGGCGGCGTGCAGGTTGAATTTTGCTTTCTTTTTCACCGAGTCGCGATCCACCCACATCACCGAATGCCGCCGGATTAGAATGGGAAAAGGAGTTTCAAAATGTTCAAACAACGACTTGCGTTCGAGCCAGTAGGCCAATTCGCCGCCGCCGCCCACATAGGCGAGGTTGGGCAACACCATTTCCTGGTACAAAGGGCGTAAAACCACATTCGGACTGAACCGCTCCGGATGGTTTTCAATTTCTTCCAACATGGTTTCCTTGCTGAAGGTCACCTGCGAGTTCAAAACCTTGTAAATGCCATTTTCCAACACAATACGCTCCCTGCTTCCCGGTGAGAGGTAAAAAATATTGATTTCACGGGGTGTCGCCTGGGTTTTGAAGCCCAGGGCATTCAGACCGTCAATGTCGCGCATGACCAGCGGCTGGGCCACTTGATCCAATATTTCCGCTTTGATAACGGGTACAAAATGGCGTTTCAGCAGTGGATCGCTCATGTTGAGCACCAGCAGGCCGTATTTTCCAAAAAGATCGTTCAATAGGGCTTGATTGGCCTCAGCAAACGTGCGGTTGGGGGAAAAGGCAGATGAAACACGTTCGTAAACTAATTTTGCGCTTTCACTTTCGCCCAAAACCTCGCGCAATTCGGCCAGCACCTTTTCCATGCTGCTTCCGGGCATGGGGCCCACCGGACCGGCAAGTCCGGGTTTCCAAACCAGTTTCTTGTTGAACAGGTTGATGTTGTTGAGCTCCTCCAGGTCGTGGTCTTCGCTGCCGAGCACAAATACCGGGACAATGTGTTTGCCGGTAGTTGCAGACACCGTTTTGGCCAGGTTGATGGTGGTAATCGCTTTGTATAAAAAGTACAAGGGTCCCAAGAAAAGGCTGGGTTGGTGGGCTGTTACAATGGTGTAGGTATCTTCATGCGCAAGCGCTTCCATGTTGGCCGAAACCAATGCGCTTTTTTCAAAAGCGGTGTATTGTTTTAAAAAAATAGTTTTGAGATCTGCGCGTGGATACTTGTGTTCCTGGCGGTCGGTTATTGCTGCTGTGAACGATTCCAAACGAGGTTCGTAGGCATAAAACGGGCGGAGTACGGGATCTCCTGTGGCGTAAGCAATGTCGGTTTTGGACAGTTGCCTGACTTCCTGGAAGGGCAGAAGCGATTTGAGCATGTGCGCAGATACTGGGTTTTGGTGTGTAACGCTTTAATAAAGTGCAAACAAAAGCCTTTGTCATAAGGTTGACAAAGGTGGACAAAAGATTTCATCAAGAAAAAAACGATTAAGCGAGATCTGGTTTCGATATTTGCGCCACTATGTCTGAAAAAATCATCTTCTCCATGTCCGGCGTTAACAAGACGTTCCCGCCGAGCAAACAAGTATTGAAAAACATCTGGCTCTCATTTTTTTACGGAGCAAAAATCGGTGTTCTTGGTCTCAACGGTTCCGGTAAATCCACCCTGCTGAAAATCATCGCAGGTTTGGACCAGAATTACGAAGGCAAAATTGAGTTTGAAAAACAGTTCAAAATTGGGTTTCTTGCCCAGGAGCCCGAAATGGACAACACCAAAACGGTGCGCCAGATCGTGGAAGAAGGCGTGCAGCACATCGTCGATCTATTGAAAGAAAACGATACCATCGGTGAAAAACTTGGCGAAGTAACCGACGATGACGAAATGATGCGTCTCATCGAACGTCAGGCCGAAGTGCTTGAACAAATTGACCATCTCGGAGGCTGGGAGCTCGACCACCGCATTGGGCTGTTCACCGATGCTTTGCGCTGCCCGGAAGACGATCGACCCATAAAGGTATGTTCGGGCGGTGAAAAACGCCGTGTTGCTCTGGCACGCCTTCTGCTCAGTCAACCCGACATTTTGTTGCTCGACGAGCCTACCAACCACCTCGATGCCGAATCGGTGGGCTGGCTCGAACAGTATCTGCAGAATTTCCCGGGTACGGTTATTGCCGTAACCCACGACCGTTACTTCCTCGACAACGTTGCCGGCTGGATTCTCGAACTCGACCGCGGAGAAGGTATTCCTTGGCAGGGCAATTACAGCAGCTGGCTGGAACAAAAAGCCAAACGCATGGCCCAGGAAGAAAAATCGGAAGACAAACGCCGCAAAACCCTGGAGCGAGAGCTCGAATGGGTGCGCATGGGTGCCAAAGGACGTCAAAGTAAGGGCAAAGCGCGTTTGAGCGCTTACGATAAAATGGCGGGTGAAGAAGCCCGTGAAAAAGAAGCCAAGCTCGAATTATGGATTCCAAACGGTCCGAGGCTCGGCGACAAAGTGATTGAGGTGCGCAACCTCACCAAATCGTTCGACGGCCGTATTTTGTTTGAAAATCTCAATTTCGACATTCCCAAAAACGGCATTGTTGGCATCATTGGTCCAAACGGCGTTGGCAAATCAACCCTTTTCCGCATCCTTACGGGCAAGGAGCAGCCTGATTCTGGCGAGGTGATTATCGGCGACAGCGTAAAAATGAGCTATGTTGATCAAAGCCACGAAGGCTTGTTGCCCGATAAAACCATTTATCAAATCATTTCCGAGGGAAACGACCTCATACAAGTAGGCAATGCCAGCGTGAACGCCCGGGCTTACATTTCAAGATTCAACTTCGCCGGCGCCGATCAGCAAAAGAAACTGGCTGTTTGTTCCGGTGGCGAACGCAACCGCGTACACCTTGCCATTACCTTGAAGGAAGGAGGAAACGTTTTGTTGCTCGACGAACCGACGAACGACATCGATGTGAACACCCTGCGTGCATTGGAAGATGCACTCGACGACTTTGCCGGCTGCGTATTGGTCATCAGCCACGACCGTTGGTTCATCGACCGCCTCGCCACGCACATCCTTGCTTTTGAGGATGATGCCCAGGTGGTATTCTTCGAAGGCAACTACACCGATTACGAAGATGCCAAAAAAGCACGCCTGGGCGACATCACGCCGCACCGTCCGCGCGTAAAACATATTTTAGGTTAGTGTAAAAAATGGACGGCACGAAGGGCAAAAAGCAAATTTTATTTGTTTCTTGCCCTTCTAAATTTTTATGGTCTTTAATAAAACCTAAACACCAAACCTTATGGAAAACAGTCCGAACAAAATTCGCAACCTCATCGAAAACGGCTATGAGTTCAAGCTGGGCGACTACATCAGTCGTGGATTTTCATTGATTCAAGCAAACCTTGGTGGTTTCATTGGATTCTTTCTGATTTACATGCTCATTTCCGTGGTGCTCAACTTCATTCCTTTTGTGGGAGGCCTTGCACTTTTGGTTATCAGTCCGGTGCTTACCATCGGCCCCATGCATGTGGCGCACCAAATGGACAAGGGTAGAACACCTGATTTTAATGCTTTTTTCAAAGGATTTGATCGTTTGGGCGACCTGTTTTTAACCTATTTACTTCAGGTTTTGATTCTGGTAGGCGTCATGCTTCCCGGGATTATCCTTTTGATATCTACCTTAGGAATGAGTATTTTCGCAGGTCTTGATTCGGGAGATGTGGGCGATGTAAACTTTGGACTGACGGCAGCCGGGGTTCTACTTATTTTACTTCCAGCGCTTTATTTCGGCATTTCCTATGCCTGGTCGTTGCCGTTGGTTTGGTTTTACAACATGAAACCATGGCCCGCATTGGAAACAAGTCGCCGCCTGATCGGCAAAAACTGGTTCATGATGTTTGTTTTTTTAATTGTTTGTGGTTTGATAGCCGCTTCCGGTTTGATTCTGCTTGGGGTAGGTTTCCTTTTTACAGCTCCGGCCATGGCCCTTGCACAGTATGCCGCTTTTGCAGATGTTACCCGATTGAACGAGGAAGAAGAAGCGTCGGACATCATTGACCATTTCGGAACCAACCTCTGATGTACATTATTGAAATACAGTTTGCAACTCCGGAATACGACGATGCCGTTGGTTTGCGCTACGAAGTGTTGCGCAAACCTTTGGGACTGGAATACACAACCGAGCAACTGGCTGCTGAATACGACAACCATCATTTGGCGGCGTATGCAAACAACGGCCTGTTGCTCGGTTACCTCAACCTTACCTCTTCCGATGAGGATAAAATTAAAATGCGGCAGGTAGCGGTTGATCCGCGCCAGCAAGGTAAAGGGGTAGGTAAAAAAATGGTGGAAGCATCGGAGGTTCTTGCCCGGAAACTCGGGTTCAAAACCATGGTGTTAAACGCACGTGAAACGGCTGTACCGTTTTATGAAAAGATGGGCTACCACAAAGTAGGTGAGCAGTTTGAAGAGGTGACCATCCCGCATTTTTACATGGAAAAAACGCTTTAGCCAATCAGTTTGGCATACTTCGAAGCTTGTCCGGCTTCTGAACGGCTATGATGCCATCGCGAACGTCGATCAGGCCTTCCGTTTTAAAATCCGTCAAAGTTCGGATGACTGTTTCCTTGGCTGTGCCTGCCAAAGCGGCCAGATCTTCCCGCAGCAAATTGATTTCGCGGTATCCCTGATCGAAGAGATGCACGATGGCCGTGGCTACGCGTTTGCGCACGGAATTGTAAGCCAGGTCGAGCAATTGTTGTTCCTGATCGGCAACGTGGCTTGCCAACAGCTTGATGAAGCGCGCATTTACGTCGCGGTTTCCGTACACAAGGGCAAAAAAATCATCCTTGGGAATAAGCCGAAGGGTACAGTCTTCCAACGCCGTAGCACTTTCGGGATAACGGTTGTCGCGCAAAAGCGCCAGGTAGCCCAGGAATTCTCCCTCAGTAGCTACCCGTACGATGAGTTCGCGACCATCATCGTTGGTTTTAAAGACTTTGACGTTGCCTTTTTCAATCAGGTAAAGCCAACGCGGGGTTTCGTCTTCCAGAAAAATAGGAGCTTTTTTGCGGTAGTGTCTTAATTCCCGATTTTCAGAAAGGGTTTGAATGGCTTCAAGTGCTCGTGCCTCATTGATGAAATGTTCGAGGCCGCCGCTGGATTGTTGTTTGGTGGAAGCGATACGCAGTCTTTCACTTTTTTGAAGCCGGGCCTCAATGGTTTGCAAAAGCAACGCGTCGTCGAAGGGTTTGGTAATGTAGTCGTCCGCGCCGAGGGACATGCCTTTGCGGAAGTCGTCTTTTTCTGCTTTTGCTGTCAGGAAGATAAAAGGCACATCAGCCGTCTTTTGTTGTTTACTCAAAATATGCAGCACTCCAAATCCGTCGAGTTCGGGCATCATTACATCACATAAGATAAGATCCGGTGTGTCTGCAAGGGCTATTTCTACGCCCACTTTGCCGTTCTCCGCCAACAGGGTTTGAAACCCGCTAAGCGATAAAATCTCCGAAAGGTTTTCTCTTACGTCTTGGTTGTCTTCAATAATCAGGATTTTTCTCATAAGCAAAGGCAGTTTATCAGGTCCTAAAGGTAAGACAGAATTGTCACTGCCCCTTCAATTTTCCATTTTAGATGAGAAGTTGACCGATATCACCATCCGGGTTGAGAATCATCATGAAACAAACCTGCTTTTTGGTAGAATTTTGCATGTAACAAATGCCTAAGTCAATTCAACAACATTGCTGCTCATGGTGCACGTATTGCAAAAAATCATTAAAGTAGGTGATATGACCTCCATTCAAATACTCGGAACGGGTGACTCCAAGATGCTTAGCCTTAAGGAAAATCTTATGCAGGCCATTGCTGAATGTCCTGTGGAATACAGACTTGAAGAGGTTTCTGAGTACAACCAAATTTATGCCAGTGGTGTTACCGATACGCCTGCCATGATTTTTGATGGTGAAATCGTTTTAGAAGGAAAGGTACCAAGCGTCGAGGACATTAAAAAGCTGTTGAACAACAGGCACTTGCTGAAAAGCAAACTTGTCCGTTTGAGAAGGATATTGGTGGCCGTTGACTTAAGTCCGGCATCCGAAAATGCTTTGTTTATGGCCTGCAAAATGGCGCAGTTGTTTGATGCTAGTTTGGAAGTTGTGTATGTTATGGACAGCATTTTCGAAGGTAATTCACCATCTTTGTCCGGTTTTTTGTCGGGCTATAAAAAAACCATGCAAGGGGAGTTGGACGCTTTTGTCAAAAACGCTACAGCCAAAGGAGGCAACGTTTGTCCGGGCGCCATCGTCTCGAATTTTCCGCACCATGAACCAACCAAAGCTGGTGGTTTGCGCACACGCATTGCTTTTGGATTTCCAGAAGATGTCATTTCTGAAATGTCTAAACGCGCAGACTTGCTGGTTATCGGTACAACGGGTAGGGGTACGATTACCCGCAAACTGTTCGGCTCGGTGAGCATTGCGGTTTCAAAAAATGCAGGATGCCCAGTATTGCTTGTGCCTTCGGGCGCACAGTATAAGGGCTTCCACCGTATCCTGTATGCCAGCAATTTTGAATCCCTTGACTCCCTTACGGTCAAACAAACGGTGTCTTTTGCGCGTAAATTCAATGCACAACTCCACTTTGTACATGTCGGAAAACCTGCTGAAGCAGGCATCGACCTGGAAAAGAAACTGTTCGAGATCAATTATGTTTATTCCGACCCGGAAAAGCCATTCATTTTCAACAAAGTGGTTGGCGACGAAGTGGTTGAAAAGTTACACGATTACGCCTTTGAAAACCGCTGTGACCTTTTTGTTTTTGTCACCCACCAACGTACTTTTTGGGAAAGTTTGTTGCACCACAGCTTGTCCAAAGACATGTTGTTGCACACCAGCACTCCTGTACTTGTCATACACAGCGATAAAGATGTGGGATGATGGCCTCAACTTTTTTTAAACTGTTTTGTTCAAAATGCGTCGTTCGGTTTCGGGCAACGCATTTTTTTATTTTAAATGGGCAAAGAAGACAAACCCAAAGCGGAAGAACCACTCAAACAAGGTGTAGATTATTACCTTGAAAACGGGTATTGGGTGTTTACAGAACATTACCACCTGAAACGCGGTACTTGCTGTGGCAGTGCCTGCAGGCATTGTCCGTACCGGAAAAAACAGGATAAAAACCGCTGATAAGAGCTTTTATTGCGCCCATTTCTCCATATTCACCACTGGTGAAGGATAACCATTTACACCCATAGCTTTGCGTTCCTTCTCGTTGAGCAGATCGGGTCGGTGCACCTTTTCTACGGGAACAGCTTCCAGTTCCGGACACCAGCAACGTACGTAATCGCCCTTGGGATCGTAGTTTTTTGCTTGTGTGAGGATGTTGAAATAACGATCTTCCCTCGGATCACTGCCTACGCCAGCTACATAGTTCCAGTTGCCCCAATTGCTGCACGGATCGTAATCAATCAGCAGCGACTCGAAATATTCTGCGCCCATTTGCCAGTTTACTTTCAAATCCTTAACCAAAAATGACGCTACATTTTGTCGTCCTCTGTTACTCATGTAACCCGTTGCATTGAGTTCACGCATGTTGGCGTCAATAAAGGGCACACCGGTTTTCCCTTCCATCCACCAAGCCATTTTGTCCAAGTCATTTTTAAGATGGGACATGGATTTTTGTTGTGGTCCGTTTTTTTTGAAAATGAGGTTGCCGTATTTTTTGCCCATCAGGCGGAGGTAATCGCGCCACAACAATTCAAAAAATAACCAATACGTACTTTCGTTGCTAACCCTTTCGCGTTCGTAACGTTTGATTTCGTGGTAAACCAATTTGGGCGACAAACAGCCCTGTGCGAGCCAGGGAGATAATTTCGAAGAAAAATCGCTACCCAAAAGCCCGTTGCGGGTAATTTTATAGGTAGCAATGAGGTCTTTTTCCCACAGATAATAACGCAAACGCTGCAAAGCAGCCGTTTCGCCACCCTTGAAATCCAAAACGGCCCGCGGATCATTTTCAAAACTTTCATATCCAAAATCAGAGAGTGCGGGTATTTCACCCGTTTGGATATCCGTTGGAAGGGGAGGAAGTGCATTGGGGGAGGGTAGGGGCTCGCGTACGGGTGTGATGTGTTCGTTTTCCTTTCTGAACTGCGTAAACACATCGGGTGTGTGGTGAACCGGCATAGGCAAATCCTGCGTATGGTAGAGCATTTTTCCACGCGTGTACAACAGCTCGAGACCATGGTTCCACAACCTGTTTTCCAATGCGTCCTGTACCTGAACTTCTTCGTCGGTGCGTTCGCGGTTGCACAACACCCAGGATGCTTTCAAACTGCTAGCCAGTTCGGTGAGTAAAACTTCGGGATGCCCTTGCATCACCACCAGATCAGATCCCAATCCCCGAAGGTTGCTGCGCAGATTTTCTACACAATCAAGGATGAATTTTGCTCGGAATTTCCCCGTTTTAGGGAATCCAAAGCGGGTTTTTCCTTGAAACACACGTGGATCAAAAATATAAACTGGAATAACCTCCTCAGCCATTCGAAGCGCTGTGGAAACTGCTTCATTATCGTGTAACCTCAAATCCTGGCGAAACCAAATTATCGCGCGTCTTTTCATACGTTTGTTGTGTCCAAAGTTTTCAGGCATCCTGACTTTAAACCATGGATAAAACTTTTATAAGGGGCTTTTGTTTGAAAAAATCGCCTGTATTTATCCAGGTAGATCATTTACCGAATGAATGGATGCAAGTACGAATTGGTGGAACAAGTTTAGCGCTGGGACAAAACCCTCGCAATATCCTCCGGGACATCGATGCCGTTGCTTTCCCAGGGCGTCACACCAACAGCGATCCGATAACCGTTTTCAAGCCATCGCAATTGTTCTAGTGATTCGGACTTTTCGTATTGCCCCACTGGCAAAGCGGCCACTTCGAGCAACGCTTTTCGGCGAAATCCGTACAAACCGATGTGTTTGTAAAAGCTCTGGTTATCGAGCCATTGGTCTTGTCCGCAACCACGTACGAAAGGAATGGCCTGCCTACTGAAATACATGGCGCCCCGAAGCGTCGTAAATACCACCTTGACAATGTTGGGATTGAATAAAAGCTCCGGATCACTGATCTTTTTTGCCAAAGTGGCTATCTCAAATTGCGGTGCATCAAGCATGAGCTGCACCAATGAGCCAATTTGCTCGGGATGGATAAAAGGCTCGTCCCCCTGGATGTTGACCACCATGGATGCCTCGGCGTAACGCCAGGCTACTTCTGCACAACGGTCAGTACCGCTGGTGTGATCCTCCGCCGTCATCTCAACCGTTCCGCCGAAAGCTTCCACGTGGTCGCGTATGCGCTCATCGTCGGTAGCAACCACCACTTTATCGATGATGTTGCAAGCCTTAACTTGTTCGTAAACGCGTTGAATCATGCTTTTTCCGGCAATATCCACAAGAGGTTTGCCAGGGAAACGGGTAGACGCATAACGCGCCGGAATGATGCCAAGGACCATATTCAGAACTTACTGTTTTAAAAAAAAATACTTTTGCAACAAAAAGGCTTATTTTTGTGGCAAACAAACTCCATACCATGCGTTTTAATCACTGTTTGATTGCGTTTGTTATGCTGGCTCATGCAGCTGGCGCTCAAACTGAAGCCAAGGAAAAAAGCCTGGCTTACCTCACACCCAAAGATTCAGTCTTCATCATTCTTTACGAAGGACAAAAGTACATCTTGCATCCTGTGAAACCCAAACAGACGTTGTTTTCCCTTTGTAAATACTATGCCATAGGCCTGGAGGAATTGTACGAGAACAACCCCGCTTTTCGCACCGACCCTGTGCTGCGCATAGGGGCAAAAGTTACCATTCCCATCCCCAACAAGGCGATAATACGGTATAAAAACGACAAATGGGTACAGGGGCACAACGCAGCCTTGTATTATTCTGTTCAGTTAGGTGATAACCTATACAGCATTTGCAAAAAAAACTTTGCCATGCCGGTAGACACCATCGTGAAACGCAACAAACTTAAAAGCCAAAGTCTAAAAATAGGGCAAATTTTACACCTTGGATGGATAAATACCGATGGAATTCGGCCTGATTGGCGGGGCGAACGGGAACCACCCAACGACAACACCCTGATTCAGCGGTATGAATCGGAAAAAACCAATTACCGTGAAGCGGAATCACAAGGGGTTTGTTTCTGGCAACGCGACAGTCAGGAAAAAGGCGACATGTATGCTTTGCATCGCGAAGCCCTTCTTGGAACGGTCATAAAGGTTTACAACCCCATGACACGGCGGACCGTACATGCCAAAGTTATAGGCCGAATCCCGGAAGGGTACGAACGCAATGTTGAGATCATCCTTTCGCCCGAAGCTGCCCGCCAGGTTGGCGCACGGGATCCTAAATTTTTTGTCAAACTCAAGTTTTTGAAATCGTGATTTAAGAGGCTTCTAATGCCGCGTCCAGGGAATGTAGTTCACTGGACGCGACACTAGCTTGTTGAATTCAATCCCACGAAGGTGCAGGAATCAAACTCCCATCGTTTACCTTTGCGCCCTCAATGCCCCTCTTGTTTCCAGGTTTCAACGTTAAACAACATGTACAAACAGACCTTTGCTTTACTCCTGATCATTTTGGCGTTTCATGCCTGTAAATCAGAAGGCGCCGACAAAGCCGCTCAAAACATTTCGGAACAAGCCAACAGTACCAACCTTGCCGGACATTGGATTGCCATAGATTTTTGCAGCCGTGCGGACCAGTATGGATCGGTGTTGGGCGCCATGAACAATGCACACAAACCCTTTTCGTTTTCGTTATCGTTTAATCCTGACAAGCCAGACAGCGTAGTTTGTTACAACGGATTTGAAACTTGGTCGCTTCCCATTGCCATTGATGGCGATACCGTAGAAATGAAAAATGCCGGTCAAAACAACAAATCGGTCTTTCTTATTTACAACAGCAACGATGATAAAAGCATCACCATGTTTGACGGCACTTCCGGCAATACGTACATGGATAAGTTCATCAAATCCAAGGCAGGCGCACAAACGGGTCCTTTGTCTTTCAATGTAGCCCTCAACCACAACCTTTTCAACGGCGAATTCCGCAAAGTGGGTGGCAAAACGGATGAAAAAATCCAGCTTACTCCTGGTGGGGTAGTCATGAACCTCGAACCTTACAAACGATACGAAATTTGCTCCGGCGGCGATTGTTTCATGACGCTTGAACCCATCGATGTTTTAACGCTTGCTTCCGCCGTGAACGGCGAAGTAAAAAAAACTTATATGGGTTTCAAATACAGCGCACAAAATGATACGTTGACGCTTTACAACCTTGTAAACACAAATCCTGAAGAAAAAGGCGCCTTTGCCATTGGCAAACCGGCATACACCCTGCTTCGCAAACGTTCGCAATAAAAAACTTCAGATTTTGGCCAGCGCAGTTCATAATTTATCCGACTACAACGAGGAAAGCATCCCGAATGCAGCTTCCTTCCATTTTGGCATTGTTGTAGCAGCGTGGAACGCCGCAATTACCCACGCACTGTACGCAGGATGTTTCGAAACACTGGTGAAACATGGCGCTTTACCTGTCAACATCCACACCATGCAGGTACCAGGCTCCTTTGAACTCCCGGCCGGAGCACGTATCCTTAACGGACAATACAAGCTCGACGCTGTTGTTTGTTTGGGATGTGTCATCAAAGGAGAAACCAGCCACAATGAATACATCAACCATGCCGTTGCCAATGGACTGGTTAACCTCAGCATAGCTTCTGGCAAACCGTTTGTTTTTGGTGTCCTTACCCCGAACAATGAACAACAAGCCCTTGAAAGGGCCGGTGGCATCCATGGCAACAAGGGCATTGAAGCGGCTGTTACAGCCATACGTATGGCCGAATTGCGAAGCACCAAACCCGAAGGAAAAAAATCAATAGGTTTTTAACATGTTTCAGGCAGACGTAATTCATGCAGGACATTTAAAACTCGACGGCGGGGCCATGTTTGGCGTAGTGCCTAAGCGTATGTGGTCCAAGTTAAATCCACCCGACGATAACAACATGTGCACCTGGGCCATGCGTTGCTTGCTGCTGCGGTCGGCCGACAGGTGCATTCTCATCGATACCGGTATGGGCAACAAACAGGACGAAAAATTTCGCTCGCATTTCGACCCCCACGGTCCACAGTCGTTGTTCGATTCCTTGAGTGCTTTGGGCGTTGGCCGCAAAGATGTGACCGATGTTTTGCTCACACACCTGCATTTCGACCATTGTGGAGGAGCCATTTGGAAGGATGAAAACGGACAGTCGGCTCCTGCTTTCCCACAAGCTACCTACTGGAGCAACGAAAGGCATTTTCAGTGGGCGATGCACCCCAATGCAAGAGAAAAAGCATCGTTTCTCAAGGAAAATTTCTTACCCCTTTTTGAAAACAAGCAGTTGGAATTCATCCCGGATGAACAGGATTTTGTTTTCCTGCCCGGGATTTCCATACGGTACACCAACGGACATACAGAAGCCATGATGTCGCCACTTGTTGATACCCAGTTCGGTCAGGTTCGGTATTGTGCCGACGTAATTCCATCCCAATGGCATGTAGGATTGCCTTACGTTATGGCGTACGACATCAGGCCGCTAGAATCCATCCGGGAAAAAGAAATTATGATACGCGAAGCTTGTGAAAAAGAACAAATCCTCTTTTTTGAACACGATCCCGTTGCCGATTGCGCGCGGGTAGATCTGGACGATGCGGGAAGGATACAAACCATCCGCGTTGGCGCTTTGTCCGAATGTTGATCCAACTACTTTTGAAGATGAAAATATCCATGTTGCTGCTCATTGCTCTGAGCTTATCGTTGTTTTCCTGTGTACAAAATAAAAAATACCAGGCCGAACTGGTGGCCAGAAGCCAAAGTGAAGCCCGCGAAAAGCTTTTAACTACGGAACTGCACGACCGAAAAACGGAAACGGCCTCTCTTACCAAAAACATTGCCGACGTGAACCGCCAGCTCGGTACCCAGGACAAAACCATCAGCGACCTCAACAAAGAACTCAATTCCCGCACACAGTCGCTTGGAGAATCCTCCAATAAGCTGGCTGCTGAAATCGGCAAACTTGAAACAGAACTTACTCAGGAACGGACCCTGGTTGCAAAAAAAACGGCCATCCAGCAAAAAGTACTTTCTGCACAGCAAGAACGTCAAAAAATACTTCTTGCGCTGCAGGAAACCTTGAACAAAGCCTATCCTGCCGCCACTTTGGCAACAACTGCCATTGAGGGTGATGCTGTAGCCCTTGTGCTGCCCGACAAAGGAATGTTTGATGCAACCGGCTTGGCCGTAAGTGCGCAGGGCAAGGGGCTTTTGAAACCTTTGGCAGATTTGTTGGCCACAAGGCCAGAGCTGGATGTTGATGTAATCACCTACACAGACAATGTGTTGCCCAAAGACAAAACCATCAAGGACACCTGGGATTGGAGTCTGATGCGGGCGACCAACCTTGTTCGGATGCTTATTCGTGATTACAACACAAATGCCAACCAACTTACACCCATTGGGCGGGGAGAATTTTACCCCGTGACCTCCAACGAAACGGCAGAAGGTAGGGTAAAAAACAGGCGGAGTGTGATGCTTATCAGGCCGGTATTGCCCGTTGTGCCTGTTGCGGAATAAAAAAATGCGCCCGACGCCACACACGGAAAGGCCCAATTTTTTTTACAATTGATCATCTAATGGCTCTTCGTCGTCTTCACCGAAGCCACCGAGATCATCGTCTTCAAATTCGTCTTTTTCTTCAACTTCCTCTTCGTCAAAATCCTCGTCGTCGAAATCATCCTCAAAGTCGTCTTCGAGGTCTTCCTCTTTTTCTTCAGTAAAATCATCGTCATCGTCGTCGCCGCCAGCGATCGCTACAACCTCAACTTCGGTTGAATGGCTGGCAAACAGGAATTTGCCATTGGAAGGGGGATGGGAAACGGTAATTCGTGTCATGTCGGGTCGGGTGAAGGTTCAAGGATAAAGGTATGCAGAATTTTAAGAGGCAAAACAATGAAAAATTGTTCGAAAACTACATAGCATTGCCTCAAGATTTCCTGATTGCAGGGTCATTTTTTTGCGACAGTAAGCTAGTTATTCCATCGTTGTCATGACACCTGCGGATGCATACAATGCAGCTTTTGTTTTCCTGTATTCACTTAACAATTTCAAAAACTTGATTTGTGCATCAATCCATCGCTGTTCCCGGGTGTTGATTAAAAAAACGGTGCTTTCACCAAATCGAAATTTCTCCATTTCTCCATCGAGCAGTATCCTGTAGTTGGTGGTGATGTCCCTGTAAAGAACGATCTGGTTGGACAAGGTGTTCAGCTCGTTGGCGTATTGCATAATTTTGTTTTCAATCTCCTGGCGTTTTTGAAGTACTGTTTGCCCAGTTTGGGCAATTTTCACATCGGTGATTTGCAAATCACCCCTTGCTTTGCGGTTGAGCAGGGGATAACTGAAGTTTATGCCCCATTTGATATCAGTCGCCATTACTGCCAGGCCATCTTCTGGGGAAGTATACGGTAAAAACTCCCATCCATTACCCAATAGGTTGTAATTCACATCAAGTACAGGCATGCGTTTCGCATTTTTAAAGCGCCTTTCCACTTCCAGGATCCTGAGCCTGGCATCGTAAAACTGCAACTCCGGATGGTTGGTACGACCGATACTGCGCAGGGTTTCCAGCTCCTGATCCGACAGTTTTCCGTATGCTCCCTGGATAAGGTCGGGCGGAACACCCAGCATTTCTGAGTTAACGTTCGTTTGATCTTCCAGCCAAATAAAGTTGGTCATCATCAGCCGGGCGTTTTGGAGGTCAACCCTGGCGAAGTTGATGTCCATCTCTCGGTTTTGAACCTGTATGTACGACTCCAGGGTGTCGATGGCCGGATTGGCGCCGTTCAGGTATTGCTCCCGTATGCCTACATTGCGAATGTTGGCTTGTCTTAAGGCTTCCTCAAAAATCATGAGTTGATTTAGGGTAAGCACCCAATTCCAATAAACTTTAGCGCCTTCAAGCAGTAGGGCATTGTTCAGGATGTCCCGTTCAGCCACACCCTGGTCCACACCGATTTCGGCCATGCGTAACCCGGACCTGCGTTCGTCCAAAAAAAAACCGCTAAACACCGACCATTCCACGCCGAGTGCTGCCTGCCCGATCTCTGGCAGGTTCATTTCCGGATTGAGGAAAGTGCCCGATGCCCAATTGTAGCTTCCTTTAAGCTGCAAACCAAAACCCGTAGGCAATTTTACGCCCGCTTCGGTATGCGAAAAATAAGTTTTACCGTCAAATTCCTTGTTTTCAAAATCGGTGTACAACTTGGGATCAAATTCGCCGCGTGCACGCAGCAATGCAGCCGAAGCCTGGTTTTCAAACAAGCCTGCTTGTCGGGCCAATGGATGGTTCTCCATCACCATCGTCCGGAATGCTGGCCAGTCCATCAAGCCCGTGTCGGACATGAGGTTCTGCGCCGAAGCAAAGTTGCAGATCAACAGGAAAGACAAGGAGAAAAGCATCCTTAACAAGCTGGTGGTAAACATTATTTTGCGTTTTTAATCGGGGCTTTGGGTGTAATACCGCCGTCATTTTTGTTTTTAGAGCCGTCATCATCAACATACAAGTCGGCGGGAAACCCGTTTAGCACGCGCCACAATTCGTACCACAGTGGCACATCGTTGATAAGGGCAATGCCTTTTGCTCCGCCCCCTACCTGCAACGGGGCCGGCCAGGGTTCGAGTTCGGAGGTATCTTGTTCGACAAGGACCCGGAACTTGCCGTTTGTACTGATGTTCTTGTCCACCGCGTACACTTTACCACCGAAGGTACCGAGCGATATGCCCGGCCAGCCGCTGAAGAAAAAAGCCGGCCAGCCATCAAACAGGAACCTGACCTTTCGCCCTTTTTCGATGAGCGGCAGATCAATGGGTTTAACATACATTTCAACTGCCAATTGGTATTCGGATGGCTGTATGCTCACTACAGGATCGCCTTCCTTCACGATTTCGCCGATGCCGGTTGTAACGGCCTTGACCACGTAACAGTCCTGCGGGGCCAAGACGTAGTAAAAAGATGAGCGTCTGCTGTAGTTTTCGCGATCAATCATGAGTTTATTGACGGATGCGCGGGCGTCGAAGCTTTCAGAAAGGGTGCTGAATTTGTCACTTTGTGTTTTGGCAATTTTGTTGGCGTATTCGTTGCGCGACAATTTCAGATCTGTTTGGTAGATCAACTGGTCGTTTCGGCTGCTTTCCAGCTCGTTTTGCGCAGCAACCCGCTTTGTTTGGGCGTCCTGGAGTTTCAGCCGCCGTTCCTCAAATTTGGTGAGCGATTCCAGGCCCTTGTCGTACAAGGCTTTGACTCCTTCAAATTGACGTTGGGCAATTTGAAGGTCGATATCGGTCTGTTGTACTTTCAAACTGTCGCTTTCCACTTTGAGTCTTGCTTGTTCTATTTTGTTCAGTATCTGGCTGATCTTGCTGTCGAGTTCGCGGCGCATGGCATCCATTTGGGTTTCCAGTGCGCCAACTTTACTGCCGTATGCATCAATGGAGCCTTCTTTGGCCTCCACTTGGTTTTGAACACGCTCAACCAATTGCGGATCGAAATAATCTGTTTTAACCTCGGATAAATGCAAAATGGTGTCTCCTTTTTTAACAAACTGGCCTTCGGTAACAAACCAGGTTTCCACCCGTCCGGAGATGGTTGCGTGGATGGTTTGCGGACGTTGTTCGGGCAGAAGGGTGGTTACTTCGCCATTGGTCCGGACGTTTTGAGTCCAGGGCAAAAACATAAAAATCAAAAACAGTCCCAGCAATACAAGCAGCAGGTTGCGCAGGGAAAGGTGCCTGGGCGAAAGCATAGTATGTCTGGTAGACTTCAGATTTTTCAATTCATCGCCGTAATTGACGACGTTGTTGCTTATGTTGAGCATATCTTTCGAATGTGGAATGCTGAATTCGGAATGGATTTGTGGTCCTTAGGATTCATTTTCGAACCAAGGGGTAGCTTCACCGCCGGTTCGGAAAATGCGATTGAAATGTTCTGTTTTTTGAACTTCGTCAAACGTGCCGTCGAACACCAGTTTACCCTCGCGCATGACCCAAACGCGGTCGGCCATGGAAGCGAGGATGGGATCTTGTGTAACGGCAACCATAGTCCAAGGACGACTTTTATCGGTAAGCAGTTGCACGATGCGGAGCCTGTCGCGGTAGTTTAAATTGCCCAGCGGTTCTTCCAGCACCAACAATTTAGGTTTTCCGACCAGGGCTCGTGCAACCAGTAATTTGGTGGTGATGCTTCGGGGAATGTTTTTTCCCCCAGGCAAAATAGAAGTATTCAGACCTGTGGGCAACTGCTGGATGAATTCGCTCATGCCTACCAATTCACAAATGTCAAGCACTTCGTGAAGCTGCACTTTTCTGCCAATGCTGATGTTGTCGAGTAACGACCCTTTGAAAACATCTTCCTGTGAAGAAATATCACCGATGTGTTCGCGCAGGCTTCGCAGGTTGATGTTATGTTTGGGGATACCGTTGAACAACAGCGATCCTGTAAAGTCCCGCTTAAGTACCGAAAGTATCTGCATGAGGGTGCTTTTACCTGCGCCGTTGTAACCGGCCACCACGATGCGTTCGCCGGGGTTGATCATGGCATTCAAGTTGCTGATCACAGGTTCACTGCCATCACTGTATTGGTAGGACAGATTGCGCAATTCGACGGAAAGCGCTGCATCCGTACAGATATCCTCTACAAGAATACCGTCTTCACGTTCAACGGGCAGATCGGTTACTTCTCCAAGCTTATCGATGGCCGCGAGCACATCGTAGCCATCTTCGTGGAGTAGAATGAGTTTGTCGATCGAGTCGATGATGAATAAAACGAGTATTTCAGCGGCGACAAACTGACCGATGTTAAGTTGGTTGTCCATCACCAATATGCTGCCGAGGATCAGGAAGCCTCCCAAAACAAGGACACGAAAAACCACACTGCTTATAAACTGGGTAAGCAGAATACGCCAATGTTTTTCACGGAATTCAAGGTAGGCCACCGTCAGCTCGTCGGCGCGTTCGATGGGGAGAGACGTATTTCCGGCCAGTTTAAACGTGGCGGCGATGCGTCCGAGTTCTTCCAGCCAGAAAGCCAGTTTGTATTTTTGTTTGGATTCCTTGATGCTGCTTTGGATGCCGAGGGCTGTTGTAAAATAGAACAAAGCTGACAATACGAACAGCAGCAGCAAAGAGCTAAGCACAAAAGTGCTGTGGTAAAACGACAACAACAACAAGCTCAGAAGGATTTGAAGGGCAGCGGTGCTTCCTTCGATCAGCAACTTGGGCAAACCTTTTTGAAGGGTCAGTGTATCGAAAAACCGGTTTACAAGATCTGGAAGATGTTCTTTGTTGAGCAGCTCAAGATTGAGTCGGGGGATGCGAACCGCAAATTCCATGGAAACATCCACAAATACCCTGCGTTGCAGGTTTTCCATCAGCGACAGTTGCATGATGCGCAGAATACCTGCGAAAAATGCCCCAACACATACGAAAAGCACCAATACGACCCACGATGCAGACATGGCCCCGCCTGCGATCATGCCTACGATGGCCTGTACGCCCAGAGGCAGGGTTAGGTTGATCAAACCAACGACCACGGCATAAAGGATGACGTAACGTATTTCGCGACGGTATTGCCCCAGCAACCGAATCAAACGGCGAAATGGAGTGATGGTGGGGGTGTTTTTTGCAGCCATAATGGTAAATTCAACTCTTAAACAAGGCGCGCGCTATTAAGTTTGATAGCTTCACTATTTTTCGTAGAAGTATATTATTTTTCAGACCTGATTCAACTTGAGTACATTTGCGGAAAAATACAACAAAACTGTGACTCGCAATGAACGCTTACAATTACTCGCTACATTGGGTGACTACCTGCGCACCCAATTCGATGATCCGTTGCTCCAATCGGTCATAGCCAGGTCGCATGCAGAAAACCAATGGTTTACCGAGGATAACATCCGCAATTCCCTCAGCGCCATTGCCGAAACCATGCTTACGCAGAATGCCCTGGAAACGTGGGCATCGCAATACCCCGACCATGCGGCGGCACATCCCGAACGCACCGTCGGACTCATCATGGCAGGCAACATACCACTTGTTGGCTTCCACGACTGGTTGTGTGTTTTTGTTGCCGGGCACCGCGCAAAAGTCAAGCTGTCGGAAAAGGACAAGCTGTTACTGCCATTCCTGGTTAAAAAAATGGGTGATTGGGTTTTTGAATCCTGGGAATACACCGAATTTTTAGCCGAAGGAGATCGAATGGGCAGTATGGATGCGGTTATTGCGACCGGCAGCAACAACACGGCGCGTTATTTTGAACAATATTTCGGCAAATATCCCAACATCATCCGCAGAAACCGCAACAGTGTGGCGATACTCGGCGGCCATGAGACGCATCAGGAATTACTTGCTTTGGGTAAAGATGTGTTTGCTTATTTCGGACTTGGATGCCGCAATGTGAGCAAATTATATGTTCCCGCAGGCTACAACTTCGAACCCTTGCTGGAGGCACTTCATGAATACCGTGACATTGTTTTGCACAACAAATACAAGAATAATTTCGACTACAATTTTACCCTGTACATCCTCAACAATACGCCACACCTGAGCACAGGATGCGTTTTGCTGGTTGAAAATCCGGCACTAACAACGCGCATTGCAACGTTGCATTACGAGTTTTACAGAGATTCCAACCACCTAACAGACCTGATAACACCCCAATTGGAGTACATTCAATGCACGGTTGGAATCAACCCTATTGACGGCATTCAGGTTTTGCCTTTTGGCACTACTCAAAATCCTAGCCTAAGCGATTATGCGGACGGGGTGGATAGCATGACTTTTTTAACGGCACTAGGGCTGCGTCCAGTGAATGACGTATAGTTTGGTGAGACCTATATTTTGCTCAATTAGGCATGAGGAGGGCGAAATGCGGGACATTTTAACCGACGAATAACGACATTGAGCGAAAAATAGGGCCGCGAAACTGTATGTCATTCCCTGGACGCGGCACTAAGGCGTAAGATCAATGAATGATGCGTACACCCATTCACTGTTGGAGATGCGCAGCCACCGGTCGTAAGTTTCACGCACCGAAACCCGATCACCGCGGTGCAGCCTGCGTACGATACGATGCTGAGTACCCGGACCAACGCGCACGTTGAGGGCTGCGGTTCCTATCACCATTCCATCCTGCCATACGACAGGCTCCACCAAAGACTGGTGCATCCAATGGTCGGGTTCTATTTCCCACCAAGGCCCATCCTTGCTGATGAGGCGCACCAAAGCGCCGTTTGGGCGCGTACTGGCTACCGCAAACTGGTTGCCGGGGCCCTTGCGCACATTGGCGCCTGTGCGATCAACAACGGAGCCCACCGCGGCCCTTTCTTTCAAAACAACATGATTGGCACTTACCCAGCGTGCTTCTCCGATTTTTAACCAGGAGCCTGATTGGTCCAAAACATATACCTGGTCGTTTTCACGCAGCAATCCATTTACCTGAAAAGTAATGCCAGGCCCCGAGCGAACATTGAGTGCGTGGGACGTTACCAAGCCTTTGGCCACAGGCAAATCGCCTGTTGCATTCATGGCCTTCTGTATGTCGTCTTTAAAGGCTGACCAGGCCGTAGATTCAATCATCATTTTGGGGCAATCTTTGCCCGTAATGTCAAAATGCCTGTACAAATCGTTGGTACTGAACTGGTAACGCCTTAACAAAGCAGCAGCCAAGGCGACCGAATTTTTATACGTCTGCGTCCAGTCCCCGTCCGCATTGACACACATTTCAAATCCAATAAGGTAATAATTGGGTGAAAAGGAAGCGTCACCCATGATGCGCCGCCCATCGGGCTTGTACGATTGTGCGCCCACATGATAGGCCACTTCATGGTCGGGGATGCATTGCAGAATGCTGTGATCGTCAACGATGTAATGCGCCGAGGCGTATCTGTCGGTGTTGTTGAAATAATTGCGGTTGGCCTTCGCATGAGCGCCGGGACTGGTATTGGCTGTCCAATGTGCTACAATACCCTTCAAATGACGAATGGCGTAATTATCCTTGTCGCGCAAATAAGGTCGGTTGCGCTGGTTGGTGAGCAAATCCTGGGTAACTGACAACATGATTGATTCAAAAAAAAGGGGCGAAACCCCAAATCCACAATACTTTTGTTCCGTTGCATACAAGCACGGCAGCAAAAGTAGCATTTTGTGCTTCCAAATCAATAAAAAAGCTCATCCTTACATCATGCGTTTTGATATTCTGTCGGTTTTGCCCGAGTTGCTTGAAAGTCCGCTGAACCACAGCATCATGAAACGCGCCCAAACCAAAGGGCTGCTTGATGTACACACGTACAACCTGCGCGATTATACCACCGACAAACATCGGCAGGTGGACGACTATCCCTTTGGCGGCGGCGCAGGCATGGTGATGAAATGTGAACCCATCGCTGCATGTATGGACGAACTTCTCGCGCAACGGTCGTACGATGTGGTGATTTACACCAGTCCCGACGGTGTTACACTCGACCAACACTTGTGCAACCGCTTATCCATGTTGAACAACATCATGATCCTTTGCGGGCATTACAAAGGCGTGGACGAAAGGATCAGGGAAACGTACATCACCCTGGAGGTGAGCATCGGCGACTATGTGTTGTCGGGCGGCGAACTGGCCGCCGCAGTCATCGTAGATTCGGTGGGGCGCCTGCTTCCTGGCGTCCTCAACGATGAGTCATCCGCATTGAGCGACAGTTTTCAGGACGACCTATTGGCGCCACCAGTGTATACCCGTCCTGCAGAATGGCGCGAACAACAAGTTCCCAACGTCCTCCTGTCGGGTCACGAAAAAAACATAGACACCTGGCGCTACGAGCAAAGTATTGAACGCACCAAAACGCGCCGGCCAGACCTTTACGAGAAATATCTGAAAGGTTAGTCGATTGGTCTAATGTGGTATTCGCCGCATTTGATCCAAAATCGGTTAAATGACATACCAACCGACTAACCGACCAACTTGCACCTTTCGGAGCAGTATTTAACTTCTTCCCATACCTTTTCCCATTTTTTTCGCCAGGTAAACGGGCGTCCGCAGGCTACGCAGGTCTTTTGCGGCAGATCGCGTTTTTTGATGTTTTTAGGCATGTTTTATTTTTATTACAAAATGTTTTATTTAAAAAACAAATAGTTTTATATTTGCTTGTTCTTTTAACATTGACTACCATGAGACTTTGCCCGAACTGTGCGGTTGAGGTTATCCCAGGCGCCAAATTTTGCCACCGATGTGGGGACAAAATTGCTGAAAAAACCAAGGATTGTCCTGCCTGTCAGGAAGATAGCCCTCTTGCTTCCGTATTTTGCCACCATTGCGGCTTCCATTTTGAAGGAAAAAAACATGCCTATACTCCTGTTTATGCTTTAAAATTTGATGGTCAAACCATGACTGAGCAAGTCAAAGCGCTCTTCTTTAAACAACTACGCGGGAGGGTTAAGGAGGAGCATGATCCCGAAATGTACAGCGCATATGTAGGACGGTTTTACGAATCAAAGTTCAAGGAGTTGTATGCTGTGCGTGCCAAACAAATAGGAGAGGACGCCTTGTTGCGTTGGCAACGGTTTGGCAACGACAGCCTGCCTGAAATAGACTGGCGCATCGAACAAGCCTTTGAAGGTTTGCTGGATTATTTCTGCATCCAATATTGCCCCGACCTGAACGGCATGATCTTACCAGTATCTATTTTGAAGTACGAACACGCGCAGCAAACAAACATCGATTTGAGTGCTATGGTTGCCGACTACCTCGATTTTGAACACGAAGAGGAGGAGGTGTACACTGATTTTATAGGTATGGATGCATTGTTGCTTGCAAACGTGTGTAAAAGTTATCTGAAAGCAGAGAGAAAGGAAACGGTGTATTGCGTTGTGGATCTTTCGTTCAAAGGCAATGGCAAGGAAGGTTTCGCGCTTACCGATGCCGCATTGTACTGGAGAGCGCCATTCGATCGTGCCAGAAGGGTAGTGTTCAAGGAGATGTACCAGTTGCACCGCGACAAATCGTGGCTGACCATCAACGGGCACTTTTTCAACGCCAATCCGTCACTTAACCTGAAGTTGTACAAATTTCTAAAAAAACTGCGTTCTTGGCGCCATTTTAAAGAAACAAGCGCACCGGCCGTTTGATGTATTAAATGGTTAGGAAAAAAACTTTCCCGGAAACACTTGAGAAATTTAGGTGAACGGGCGTATCTTTGCGCAGCTTTACAAAAAAGCAACACGGAGTTTGTAGCTCAGTCGGTTAGAGCGCTAGTTTGTGGCACTAGAGGTCGGGGGTTCGAATCCCCTCATTCTCCCTAAAATCAAAGCCTTGCAGGAAATCCTGCAAGGCTTTTTTCATATTTTCAGTTGTTCAGACCCTACTTTTCTTTTGGCGTAACCATGCCTGTTAAGGTTACCTTGGTTTCATTGGGATAGGTATTGGCCGTAACTGTGATGTTTTTTTTCTGTTTGTTTGGTTTCATTTCGGTGTTGAATTTGGCAACAATTTCACCACTGCTTCCGGGAGGGATGGGATCGTCGGGCCATTCAGGCACGGTGCAACCGCAAGAAGACTTGGCATCCAGAATGGTTAGCGCCACCTTACCCGTATTGGTGAATTTAAAACGATGCTCTACAATGTCACCTTCGTTGACGGTGCCAAAATCATGGATGGGTTCTTCAAATTTGATTTGGGCCAAAGCATTGGTATCAATCGACCCGTCGGCCGAAACCGGGTTGCGTACGATGCTTGCATTGGGACCGTCGGTGTTGCGTATTTCCTGCACACCTTCGGAGTTGGAATCATTCTGGCAGGCTACCCAAAGCAGCATACCGGCAACTGGAATAAAAAATGACATTCGCATGGGCAAAACTTTTTTGTTTTTACAACTGCAAAAATACGTCCCAAAGTTGGTATCCTGTCAAAATGGCGCACCTTTACGGCATGCCTTCCATTGTCTTTTTGCTTGGTTTCATGGGTAGCGGAAAATCCTTCCTGGGAAAACGCCTCGCCGATCACCTCAGTTGGTCGTTCGTCGACCTCGATGGTTACATCGAAGAGCAGGAAAAACAGTCGGTTAAAACGCTGTTTGAAAACCATGGCGAAGTCGGCTTTCGACGCATCGAACGTTATTACCTCAACAATTTTGCAATCCATCAAAACCTGGTACTTTCCTGCGGCGGAGGTACACCGTGTTTTCTCGACAACATGGATTGGATGCTGCGACAAGGTTTTACCATCTACCTGAAAGCGACACCAGAATTTCTTAGTCTCCGACTTGAAGCAGAAACGGCACACCGGCCGTTGTTGAACGGCATGGAAGGGGAAGTACTTCTTCAATTTGTGGGTTCAAAACTCGCTGAAAGGGAGGCTGACTACCAACGGGCCCATGTGGTGGTTGATGTTGAAACAACAGATGAAAACGAACTTCTTCTTCTTTTGCAACAAGCCATCAGCGCTCATTCGGACAAGTAAAGTTTTTCAGTCGGATCCTGTTTCAAGACGCCTTCATCGAGCATGTATGCAATCACATGCATCAGCGTTTCGTGGTGCCTGGGCGCAAAAGCTTCGGAAATTTCTGCTACGCTCAGGCGTTCTTTGCGCAGCAGCACTTTGATTTTTTTCTCCAAAGTTTCAAATGCGGCAGTTCTTTCGTCCACCTTGTTCCGGCCGGTACAAACGTCGCATATCCCACAACTCGTTGATTCAGTTTCTCCAAAATATGCCAGCAACTGACGGCTGCGGCAGCGCAACACCGAGGCATAAGAAATGGCAGCCTCTACACGCTTTTCTGCCCGTTTTTGCCTGAATTGAAGCGCGGCTGTGTCGAGATGCAGGTTGTCCACTGATACCCGTTCACGCAAAAAAAGCAGTTGAGCCTTTGTCGTGCGCGGATAATATTCCAGTACTTGTTCCCGTGCGGCATTTTCCAAAACAGCCTGTACGGCTTCCGGTGTAGTGTTGCAAAATCGGCCTACTGCGGCTTCGCTGATTTCCATGGGATTGTTCTGGATACCCGGATAAGCGCGCAGGAGCACCTTACTTACCGCATCGGCCTGGGCATTGCGCAGCTGGTAATCGTACAAAACTTCGCGGCTCACATTGATCCAAACTTTAGACATGGTTTGTCCGCTTTCACTTACTGCCACCCAGCCTTCCTGTTCCAAAATACGCAAAGCGGCGTGTGTTTGCGGCACTTCGAGTTTATAGGT
This sequence comes from Chitinophagales bacterium, assembly GCA_038249605.1. Classification (GTDB taxonomy): domain Bacteria; phylum Bacteroidota; class Bacteroidia; order Chitinophagales; family Saprospiraceae; genus M3007. Next base: position 37,241 of record JBBSDH010000002.1, read on the forward strand.
CTGGCAAAACAACGGCAGGTCAAAATCAAAACTTTCTCCGGCTCCGGCTCCAACAGCAAGCTGACTGAAAGAACCCAACGCCTGATATACCCGCCTGATTTGTTCAACCGATGGGTAGGAAATCTCCAGTTGCCTGCGGAGGTTGTCGGCATCCAAAGGGGTGTAGAGCATCACAGCAAATGCACGGTTGCCGTCGCGGCCTGCCCTGCCTGCTTCCTGGAAGTAGGCTTCCAGACCTTCCGGAAGTCCCATGTGAACAACGGTGCGCACGTCGGACTTATCGATGCCCATACCAAAAGCATTGGTACAAACCATGATTCGAACACGGCCCGTTTGCCATTCGTCCTGGCGCAGGTTGCGGTCTTCAAAACTCAACCCGGCGTGGTAAAAACTGGCCTGTATGCCCCTTTGAACGAGGTGTGCAGCGATGTCTTTTGTTTCGCCGCGGCTGCGCACGTATACCAACGCGCTGCCAGGAACTTTTTGCAAAATATCCACCAGTTTGTCGCGTTTTTTGTTTTCATACAACACCGAATACGAGAGATTTTCGCGGCGAAACGATTGCCTTATGATGTTTTTTGCTTTGAACCCAAGCTTGTCCTGGATGTCGTCCACGACATCCGTTGTAGCCGTGGCAGTAAGCGCGAGAACCGGTATTCCGGGCAGCAGTGTTCTGATTTCGGCGATTTGCAGGTAGGGTGGGCGGAAATCGTAACCCCATTGACTGACACAGTGGGCTTCGTCAACAGCCAATAAACTGATGTTCATGCGTTGCAACCTGGCCTGAGCCAATTCGGTACGCAACCGTTCGGGACTTAGGTACAGCAGTTTGTATCCTCCGTTGCAGGCGTTTTCAAAAATGCGGTCAATTTCCCTCCGGTTCATGCCCGAATAAATGGCGGCAGCTGGAACATTCCTTTTCTGAAGGTTGGCCACCTGGTCTTTCATCAGGGCAATAAGCGGAGAAACGACGATGCACAATCCATCAAGGCACATGGCGGGCACCTGGTAACACAGTGATTTACCGCCGCCGGTGGGCAGCAGGGCCAGGGTGTCGCGTCCGTCGAGGACGGACTGGATGATGTCTTCCTGCAATGGACGGAAGGCTGGATAGCCCCAGTACTTTTGTAAAACCTGCCTTGCCTGTTCAATCACGATTGTACATGGTGGTAAACCAAAATTGATTCAAAGGTACCAGCCCACGATCTACCACAAATGGTAGATTGTAATAAAAATGAAATAACATTATTTTTGCGTGGAAACATGACCCACATACGCCATGAAACAATTTATACTTTTACCGTTCGCCCTGCTTTTCATTGCAATCCAGCTTCAAGCCCAAAAGCCGGAATTATTCATTCTTTCGGTAGGCATCTCCCAATACAAGGACAGCAGGCTCAACCTTAACTATTCGGCAAACGATGCTCGAGACCTGGCCGAAGCGCTGCAAAACCAAACCACGTTGTACGATATCGTGGACATCAAGGTGTTGACCGACGGTTTGGCGACCCGTAATAACATCAGACAGGCCTTCGATGATTTTCAAAAAAAGGTAACAGGCGACGACCTTTTTGTGTTCATTTATTCCGGGCATGGCATGGAGGACGCTTTGGTACCCTATGACTTCGATTTTAACGATCCATATGCCACCACCTTGTCGAAAAATGACCTGCGCAATAAACTTACAGGTTTGCAATGCAACCACATTATACTTCTTGATGCCTGCCATTCGGGCTCTTTTGCAAAAAACATATTGTCGAAAAATACCCAGCGATCCGGCGATTACCGCTTAAGTGTGGAAAAAGCCTCAGAGGAACTCAGTATAGCCTTGAGCCAAAGCGATAAAACGACCCTGACCCTCACGTCTTCCTCGTCCGATCAGGAATCCTTTGAGTGCCCTGGCTGCCAAAACGGGTATTTCGCCCAGGCCATCCTGGACTGCTTGGATGGGAAAAGCACCTTTGACAAAAGCCGTAATAAATACTTCGAACCGGACAACGACGGTAACGGGTTTGTGAGCATTACGGAGTTTGAAAAATTCGTCGCCGAAACGGTACGCATCATGACAGCCTCGCTCACGTATCCTCAAAAAGTGCGCACCATGAAGCTGAGCGGCGATGATTTTTCCCTTTTCCAACCCAACAACCGCAAACAGGAGTCCGCAGCCTCCGGTTCACCGCAAAACAGCAACCCCATCATCGGAACAGATAGGGACCACGATGGCGTACCCGACACCCAGGATAAATGTCCAGACGTTTGGGCCCAAACCCCAATGGGTTGTCCCGACGCAGACAACGATGGCATACAGGACGCTGAAGATCAGTGTCAGTATCTTGCAGGAGAGGCCAAATGGATGGGGTGCCCGGACTCTGATGGAGACGGCGTCCCCGACCAGAAAGACCATTGTCCCATGGAAAAAGGACCGTCTACGGAAAGTGGCTGTCCGCTTGCCGATGGTGATCGGGACGGCGTTCCGGATGCCAGCGACCGATGCCCGGACGTTCCCGGAAAGTCCCAGTTTCAGGGTTGTCCAGACACCGACACCGACGGCATCCCTGATCTGGACGATGGCTGTCCCACGGAGAAAGGAAGTCCGCTGAACAAGGGTTGTCCTGAAAAAACGTATGCAGAGATGCATTCTGGCAATTTCGCATTGATCAAAGGTGGTGTATTCAGCATGGGCCTTGATAGTTTCAGAGATGCCAGACCGGTACATGATGTTTCCTTGGGTGATTTTTATTTGGCCCAAACCGAAGTCACCATCAAACAATTCAAAGCTTTTGTGGATGCAACAGGGTACATAACTGATGCAGAACGCATTGGCAGTAGCGACATTGAAAATGAAAACGGCAACCAATGGATTACCGTCAAGGGCATCAACTGGAGGTGCGACGCTACTGGCCAACCCGCCGATCTATCACAATACAACCATCCGGTCAAATTCATCAGTTGGAATGATGCAATAGCCTACTGCGAATGGCTTGCCAAAACAACGGGAAAACCCTACCGTTTGCCCACCGAGGCGGAATGGGAATATGCTGCTGGCAACGGAGCCGAGCACACGCGGTATGCGTGGGGCAATGAAGGTCCGACAGGAAAAAACGGTGGCAACGTGCTGGATGTGGCCAAACAGAAATTACACCCGCAATTACCTCTATCCTTCAACCAATACAACGATGGATTTGCCCAAACTTCTCCCGTAGGGTTTTTCAATCCCAACAAACTTGGCCTGTTTGACATTTCAGGAAACGTATGGGAATGGTGCTCCGATTGGTATAAGGATGCTTACGAACCCAATAAAATTCAGAGTCCTCAAGGTCCACTGACAGGTACTTACCGGATTATTCGCGGCGGATCCTGGAATACCGGAAAAACTTCAAACACCATTGCCTACAGATACGCTGATCGTCCTTCTGTTCACAATGCCTGTCTTGGTTTCCGGGTGGCACGTTCTGTAAATTATTAAAAACGGCTCGCCATTGTGATGACGAGCCGTTTGGGTTGCGGAGGAGGAGGGATTCGAACCCCCGGTACCCTTACGAGTACGGCGGTTTTCAAGACCGCTCCATTCAACCACTCTGGCACTCCTCCGTGGCGGCCGCAAAGGTAAAACAAAATTTGCGAATCAATCCATCAGGGAAACACGCATCGTTTGTGGAACCACATCTTTTTCGTCGATCTGTTCAAAAAAAGTGTCGAGGTACTTGATCATATGCTCAGAATTATCCTTTGACATGTATTTGCCTTTGCACAACGCCTCAAGAACCTTCCGAGAAAGTTTCAACGTCTGGGTGGCCCTGCGTAGGGCGTCTGACTTGACACCGTACGACATCAGGTAGCGGTCGAGCACTGTCCGAAGGCCACTTTCGGCCGAAGGACTTGCATAGGGTGCTGCGACAAAGCCGGAAAAATCAAAATCAAAAGGTACAACCAGGATTTTGCCCGTTTCATTGGATCTGATGAGACGGACATTGCGCTGCATGGGGATATCCCAATCGGTGTTTCCAATCATGTACTGGAACATGGCCATCAAGGCGATCTGGTTGGTTATCATGCTGTCGATCGGCAAACCGTAAGCATCAACCTCTGTGCCCTTCAGCCTGGCAGCAGTTTCTTCTTCGTGTTCCATGAGGATGGCGAACACTATTTTATTCGATTTTTCCACGTGCGAGTCCCGAATGGTCAGCCTGACAATTCGTGCCCGTACACTCGCCTGGGTAAGCTTCTCGTACATGCGGTAAGCCACGTATTCTCGCATAATCAAATCATCGCCTTCTGCATTGTCGAACACAGGAAGCACCAGTTTGATCTCGTTAAACGTATCCAAACCTTCCGACCTGAGCGCCTTTTTGGAGAATTTCAGTTTAAGCGGAGGAACTTCAGCCACTTTCCGACGGTATTTGCCACGGGCCCGGACTTCCACCTTGTACATTTTGCCATTCTCCGTGGTGAGCGTTCCGGGGTAATATTCGTCTGAATTTTTTTGCGCTATCAGGGTAGTCATGTCTGTTACCAACGTCATTTTGACGTATTCAACCTCCGTAAGCCGCTCGAACACCGAGGGCAAATCAGGCGTATCCTGAGCAGCAGCAACTCCGCAAATCCCAACATTGAAGAGAAGGGCCAAAACATATGTTTTCAAAAAAGTTACCATTTTCATGTTTACAGAATTTAATTCTGAATTTATTCAAGCAATATACAAGATTCGATTAAGAAAAGTTCAAAAGCATTTATACAAAGATAAACGAAAAATTAAATTCTGCAATACCCATCAAAATATAGCCCAAACACAATTAATGCTAAGTTAACACTACGATGGGCCAAAGGTTCTCATTTGGAGGGCACCATACCATACCTTTTACCTATGATGTGATGAGACATTCGACCGACAAATAAGGTTACTTCTTAAGCATAAAGACGTCAAATCATCGACAAAGGACGCATGCATAACGTTCAACTACGTACTTTTACAGTCGAAAGCAGCCGTTACTGTCTGCGCGGTTCATTTCTTTATCCAAATTTTACTTGCTCGATGAAATCTTTGTTTACTTTTTCGTTTGCCGTGTTGTTCGCCGCAAGCGCTTTTGCCCAGCCCGCCGATCACGGCACATGCGGCACAACAATAGAGGACCAACTGGCTATCCGCGAACGCCTTTTTGAAAACAAAAAAGCCATTGCAGAAGGAACTCTTCCCGTTTCTGATCGCAGCGGTGCCGTTTCTTACGTCCCCATCCATTTCCACCTTGTAGGCGACGCCAACGGAGCAGGCAAACACAAAGAATCACGCGTGCTTGACCAACTCTGTGAGCTCAACGAAGACTACGCAGCACTGGACATTCAGTTCTACTTGAAAGCACATCCCACATACGGCTTGTTCGACTATTCGATCAACAGCAATACGGTTTACAACAACCAGACCAATACGTTCATCATGCAAAACCGGCGCAATACCACCGCCATAAACGTTTTTGTTGTAAACACCGCCGAAACCGGTAACACCCTTGGAACCACACTTGCCTATTTCAGTCCTATGGCAGACTGGATTGTAAGCCGAAAGGACCAAATCAACGGCAGCAGCAACGGAACACTCGCGCATGAAATCGGTCACTTTTTCAGCCTGTCACACACTTTCCTTGGTTATGAGACCAATCCATTCGACTCGGCTGATCCGGGCTGGCCCAACGCTCCTGTACTTTCTCCCGGCGGCGTTGCTACCGAACGCGTGAATGGCAGCAATTCCACAACCGCCGCCGATGGTATCGAAGATACGCCTCCTGATTACAATTTCGGCTTCGTTTCCTCCGGATGCAGCCAATATGCCGGTGGCGCAAAAGACCCCCTCGGCGCGCTTGTTAATCCTATGGAAAACAATTTTATGGGATACTTTCAGGGCTGCGACTATGTCTTTACACCCATGCAAATGGACATCGTCAATGCCGACCTTCAAACTCCTGCACGCAACTACCTCGACAACACCTACACGCCCCCTGCAACCGAAATCATTACCCCTACGGACCTGCTGATCGCACCCATAAGTGGACAAACCACACAGTATTTCGACAACGTTCTGTTCCAATGGAATGCTGTTGATGGTGCAACCCAATACCTCGTAGAAGTAGACATTACCACCAATTACGCTTCGCCGAACGCTCAGACGTTCATCACCAACCAAACCTCTGTTCTGGTTGAATCGTTGCAATCCAACAGAACGTACTTCTGGCGTGTTCGTCCTTTCAACGAATATGCAACCTGCGCCATTGCCCGCCAGCAATCGTTCAAAACACCGCTGACTTCCGATGTCAATGAAGTTGAAGGTTTGTCAGGATGGCAAATTTGGCCCAATCCGGTTCACGAATCACAAAGCATCAATGTTGCCATCCAGGCCGAAAATGCCTTTGAAGCCAACATCAACGTGTTCGATGCCCTGGGCCGCCGGATCCAAAGCTTGCAAGGAGTTCGCATCAACAGCGGGTTGAACAACATTGCACTGCCACTCGAAGCCATTCCCAATGGTTTGTACTTCATTGTCCTCGACAATGGTATTGGCCGTACAAGCCAAAAGCTTTCCATCGTTAGGTAAAGCATAAAAAAGCACGATGCTAAAAGAGTCACTTCAAAGAAATTTTGGAGTGACTCTTTTTTTTCAGCGGTCCTGAAAGGTTGCCCAAAACAACATCACCCAACCGGCAATGAAACACAAACCTCCCAGCGGCGTAACCGGTCCTGCCCAAGATACCCCGAAAGGCAGCAAATTTTTGCATGCCAGGAGGTATAAAGAGCCGGAAAAGGTAAAAATACCAGCGACAAACAAGTAACCGGCCCACCTAAAATAGGGGTTGTCTGGCTGCATTTGTAAAAGGATGGCCGCCGCAATCAAAGCAAGGCTGTGGTAAAAATGGTATTGAACGCCTTTTTCAAAAATACCAAGCTGGTAAGCATCCAATTTAGGTTTGAGGCCATGCGCTCCAAACGCGCCAATGGCTACGGCGGTAGCGCCGATGATTGCCGCAAGGCGTAAAAACAGAAGCGAATTTGGGTAAAACATGTGCTGGTTGGTGGTTGCTGAAGCACAGCAAAAGGTTGCTGCACAAATTTGAAGACGAAAAGTCAGAAAAAATCCCCTATTTAGCCGTTGAATATTCCAAGAACGTGTTTTGCAAATGCAAATAAAACCATTACCTACCAAAATCTGGCTGGGCGCAAGCGCTCTTTTGCTGTTCGTTGTCCTTATTGTCTACTTTCTGTTTTTCAAACAACTTTCCCCGCAGGACAGTTTACCCCAAAGCGTTACCTGCGTTTTGCGGATGAACAACCTCAGAGAGGCTCGCACAATGTTTGGAAGCCAAAAAAAAACACCCTGGTCCGAAGTTTTCAAAACTTCCTTATTAACCCGTATGCAGCGCGATTTAGGACTGGTGGAAAAACTGCTTCCTAAAAATTCCGATTACCAAAAAAGCTTTGCAAACAATACCATACTTGCCGGCTTTACCCTCGAAGAATCCGACAGTCTGCATGGTCTTTTTATTCTTGAATGCCCTGAAGCGCCTTGTATTGAAGATTGGCTCAACAATCTGGACCCTGACATAAGGGTATTCCCCTCACAATTCGGCAACCAAACACTTTATACAGTCCGTATAGGCCAACAGGATAAATTCGTATTTGCCAGATGCCGTAACCTGTTGCTATTTTCCCGTTTTTCATACCTGGTAGAAGAAGGCCTCAAAACAGGGAAATCTGGCCCGAGCTGGTGGGATAAGAAGAAAACAACCATGCCTGAGAGCAAAGCTGCCATCCAGTTCTTTATACGTCCTGAAAACCTGCCAGCCCTTTTCCACAACAAAATGGCTGAACCGTGGCAGCCTTTTCCAACATGGTTTGCCAGGCAAATCAACTGGATCGGTATTGCATGGGATGGAGAAAAAGTCGACCTGTTGGGCTCCTCCAAAAACCTCTCTGCTTTCAACACCCAGGGCCGGAAAGTTGCACGTGACTCCGTTTTCAGCATACTCCCCGACAACACGGCGTTGCTTTCCTGGACGGGACTGACCTCCA
>JBBSDH010000003.1:0-44019 GCA_038249605.1 Chitinophagales bacterium
AACGGCAACATCGTTTCAGGACAAAACCAGCTCAACGCCGTAGCCGGCGCGCCGGGCATGTACATCCTCAACGTACTGAACAGCGCAAACAATTGCAGTACCGCCGATACAACCACCGTGTTGGGCAACATCACACCGCCCGTTACCGACATTCAAATTCCCGGCCAACTCGATTGCGACACCGATAGCCTCACCCTTACCGGATCTGTTTTGCCGACAGGCGCTCCTTTTGTTTGGTCGACAGCCGGCGGCGGAACGATAGTTTCCGGCAACGGCACCCTGACGCCACAGGTAACCACCACCGGCATTTACCTACTTACCGCCACCAACCCTGTGAACGGCTGCACCGCCAGCCACAGTGACACCGTAACGGTCAACCTTACGCCGCCAGTTGCCGTTGTCGCCATACCGGATACGCTCACCTGCCAACAAAACAGTGTGGTGCTTTCGGGCGCAGGCTCGAGTACCGGGCCCAATTTTGGGTACGTTTGGACGGCTTCCAATGGTGGCAACATTGTTGCAGACGCCGGCACACTAAACCCGGTTGTGAATGCCGCCGGCACGTATACCCTGTTGGTTATCGACAACATCAATGCTTGTACCGCCACCGCTTCGACGCAGGTAGCCGCCGACACCAACATCGTTTCGGCCGTTGCTTCGGCGCCCGATTCGTTGAATTGTCTGGTTTTGAGCACCCTGCTCACCGCGGCAGGTTCCAGCGCGGGGCCCACCATCACGTACGCGTGGAGCACCATCAACGGCAACATCGTTGCAGGCGCAACCACCACGTCGCCCACTGCCGATTTGCCCGGGGTTTACAGTCTGCTCGTAACCAACACCGCCAACGGTTGCAGCGCCACCGATTTGGCGGCTCTGGTCCTGGATACCTCTGCTGCGCAACTCCAGATCACGCCGCCCGACACACTTACCTGTGCCATACCGAGCATCACCATTTCCGCTCAGAACTTAACCTCCGGATCGTTTGTCTATGTGTGGACTGCCGCCTCCGGCGGAAACATCCTTTCGGGTGGAAACACCCTCAATCCGCTGGTTAACGGAGCGGGTACTTACACCTTGCTTGCCACCAGCAATACCAGCGGTTGTACAGCCACGGCTTCCACCGATGTTGAAATTGAAACAGGCGTACCTGCAGTAAACATTGCCTTACCCGACATCCTGACCTGCGCCGATACCACCACCGTTCTCGACGGCAGTGGATCAACCACAGGCAGCAACATCACCTATGTTTGGAGCACCACCGACGGTAACATTGCTACTGGCGGCAATTCCTCCACGGCCCTCGCCGATGCCACCGGAACCTATACGCTTCTCGTGACGAACATCGGTAATGGTTGTACCTCCACCGCTTCGGTTACCGTAAATGAAGACCTGGCACCCCCTACGGTGGATGCCGGCAACAACGATACCCTCACCTGCAACCTGCTCACACTAACGCTTCAGGGCTCGGGTGAAGGCGCAGGTGGCACACCTGCAACGTATGCCTGGACGGTCGTTTCAGGAGGGAACATCGTTTCGGGCGCCAATACCGGCAATCCGGTCATCAACGCTCCCGGAACGTACCAGTTGGTGGTGAACGGCACTACAAACGGTTGCACGGCCTCTGATCAGACCATTGTTTTCAACGACGACAATGCGCCGCAGGCAAATGCAGGCAGCTCGCCCATGCTTACCTGTTTGCTGACTGAAACCAATTTGAACGGTACGGCCAGTGTGGGCGCCAACATTACATACCAGTGGACCACCGCCGTCGGCAACATCGTTTCCGGCGCCACTACCCTTTCGCCGCTCATCGACGCGCCTGGAATGTACATCCTTCAGGTAAACAACCTGAGTAACGGCTGCAGCAGCACATCAACCGTACAGGTATTGGAAAACATCGCAGTACCCACCCTCGATGCCGGCGTTGCGGCCACACTCACCTGTGCCACAACCCAACTCAACCTCAACGGTTCGGGCACACTCGGCGACGGGTTTGTCTGGTCCACCATCAATGGCAGCATTGTTGTAGGCGCAAATTCACTCACCCCCCTGGTGAATTCTACGGGCACCTACACCCTCACCGCCACCAATCCCACAAACGGTTGCACCGCCGATGACAACACCACGGTGGGCATAGATACTGTACCGCCACAAACATCCATCGCCGCTCCCGTTTTACTTACCTGTACGCTCACCAGCCAAACCTTGCAAGCCAACGCTCAAACAGGCGGTGACCCGTTTACAACGGTTTGGACAGCAGCGGGCGGCGGCAACATCGTTTCCGGCGGCGCTACCCTGACGCCCGTTGTTGATGCGCCGGGCACGTACACCATGACCGTTACCAACTCTACCAACGGTTGCACCGATGTTTCGGCGACCGTGGTGGGCGAGGACGTTGTGCTGCCCTTGGCTGAAGCAGGAACCACAGAAACCATCACCTGCGATGCTTCCACCGTATCCCTGGACGGTTCCGGATCCTCTTCGGGTCCCAACTTTACGCTGGGCTGGACGGGCGGCAGCATTGTTTCCGGCGCCAATACGCTCAATCCGGTTGTTGACGAACCCGCAACGTACACCATCACCGTTTTGAATATTTCGAGCGGGTGCACCGCCACCGACAACACCCTTGTGAACGCCGATACCACAGCGCCAACGGTATTGGCAACCACACCCGGTCAACTCACCTGTTCCATTCTTTCTTTGCCACTCAGCGGCGCAGGTTCGTCGGTTGGAACACCTTATCTGTACCAATGGATAGCAACCGGCGGCGGCAACATCGTTTCCGGCGCCAGCGGTTTGGCGCCAGTGGTGGATGCTCCGGGAACCTACCTACTTTTGGTTGAAAACCAGTCCAACGGCTGCAGCGCGCAAGCGCAAACCCAGGTTATGGAAAACACCTTGCCACCTTCCGTTGAAGCCGGTACCGCTGTTTTGTTGCACTGCAATCAAAGTCAGGCAAACCTACAAGGCAGCAGCAATACGCCGGGTGTTCAATACGGATGGAGCACGTTTAACGGCGCCATCGTAACGGGTGCAAGCAGTGCGAATCCGGTGGTGAACGCCGCTGGCAATTACAGTGTAACCGTAACCGACCCGGCGAACGGCTGTACAGCCGTTGACCAAACCTCAGCAGCCACTGTTGAACCGCCCGATTTTGATCCATCGTCTGTCCAGCCCAACTGTGTGGATGTGCGTGGCGACATCGACTTCGGACCGGTGTTCGGAGGTGCTGAACCGTTCCGGTATTCGGTGAACGGTGGACAATCCTTTCAAGCTTCGTCGGTGTTTACCAACGTGCTTCCAGGCGCCTACGATTTGGTGGTGGAGGATGTGTATGGTTGCAGGGCCACAGAAACCGCAGTATTGCAACCACCGGTTGAACCTACCGTTTCTCTTCCATCGATTGTGACGGTTGCCCTGGGTGATTCTGTGCAATTGGAGCCGGTTATCAACCTTCCCTCCTCCCAGATTGCATCCTGGGCATGGACGCCTGCTGAAGGCTTGTCGTGCTCCGATTGTGCTTCCCCTTGGGCAAGTGCATATGCAAGCACCCTATACACCGTGGTGATCACTACGCCGGAAGGTTGTACAGCTACCGACAAAGTGCAACTGGTGGTGAATCGTTCGCGCAACGTGTACGCGCCCAATATTTTTTCACCCGACGGCGACGGCTACAACGACCGGTTTACCATTTACGCTAAAGGCGTTGTAAACATCAAAGAACTGCGCATTTACGACCGCTGGGGCAACGCTTTGTTTCTGGGTGAAAACCTTACCCCCAACAACGAAAGTGAAGGCTGGGACGGTTCGTTCCGCAACGACACACTCAACCCGGGCGTCTACGTCTGGTTTGCCAAACTGGAATTCATCGACGGACAAACAGAAATGATTTCCGGTGATGTGACCATTACAAGATAACACTACCTTACGACCGTTATGTCAGAAAAGTCAGGAACAGGCATTCTTTTGGGGCGTTTTCAGGTTTTTGAACTCAACGAGATTCACGCCAAACTCATCGATACGGTACGCGACCGTCACGAACAAATACATCTTTTTATAGGCTCAAACCCGGCGCCGAGCGACCACAATCCGCTTGAATGGGTGTTTCGCGCGCAAATGTTTGAAGAGGATTATGGCGAAACTTTGTCCGTACTTGAAATGCCGGACCTGCCCGACGATCGGATCTGGAGCCAGGAGCTCGATCGCCGAATCATGGAGCTCAGGCCCAAGGGTGAAGTCGTCATATATGGCACCGACCTCGACTTTGTACAGTGTTACAGTGGCAAGTACGAAACGGCCATTCTTGAAGCCAGCGACGATGATTTTCCGGAAGATGCCGTAGGCGCCAACGTGGAACATCTGCGCGATTTCCGTGCGGGTGTTCTGTACGCCACCATGCGCCGCTTCCCTACTGTTTATCCTACGGTAGACATCGCAGTTTTCAGAAATGAAAACAAAGAAGTATTGCTTGCACGCAAGGAAAACGAAACGAAATACCGTTTCCCGGGTGGTTTTGCCGACCCAACCGACGATAGTTATGAAATGGCTGCTATCCGCGAATTGATGGAGGAATGCGGAGAGGTTGAAGTGGAAGAACTGACCTACCTGGGTTCGTGCAAAATAGACGACTGGCGCTACCGGGGTTCGATGGACAGCATCATGACCCACTTTTACACTTGCGTCATCACCGACGGAGAACCCGAACCCAACGATGATATCTCAGAGTTGCGTTGGTTCGACGTGCAAAAAATCAACCCGGAAACGTTTGTGCCCGAGCACCGCCCACTTTTTGAAATGTTGGTGGAGTATTTGGCGGATATGGTTTGACCATCGGGAGTCCGACTGTCGACTTAGTTTACTTCTTCCGCGACGGCCGATTCTTCCTTTAAGTCTTCGATTGGCGTATACACCACATCCAATTCGAAGCGCAGGTTATCGATGATGAATTCCTGTCGTTCTGGCGTGTTTTTACCCATGTAGTAATCGAGCACGTGGTCGAGGTTTGTGTCTTCAGGAAGGAAGACGTGATCCAGACGGATGCCGTTACCGATGAAGTCGGCGAACTCGTATGGGGAGATTTCACCCAGACCTTTGAATCGGGTAATTTCCGGTTTTCCGCGAAGTTTTTTAATGGCTGCTTGCTTTTCACTTTCCGAGTAGCAATAAAACGTTTGCTGTTTGTCGCGCACCCGGAACAGGGGTGTATCGAGGATGTACAAGTGGCCGTTGCGCACCAGATCGGGGAAAAACTGTAGAAAAAAAGTGAGTAGGAGCAGGCGTATGTGCATGCCATCGACATCGGCATCGGTGGCGATCACGACGCGGTTGTAGCGCAGGTCGTCGAGCGAGTCCTCGATGTTGAGGGCGTGTTGCAGCAGGTTGAACTCTTCGTTTTGGTACACCACTTTTTTGGTCATGCCGAAGCAGTTCAGCGGTTTGCCACGCAGGCTGAACACGGCCTGGGTATCCACGTCGCGTGCTTTGGTGAGCGAGCCCGAAGCCGAGTCGCCCTCGGTGATGAACACCGTGCTGCCGAGGCGTTTTTCCTCGGCGCCTTTTTCGTTGAGGTGGAAGCGGCAGTCCCGCAGCTTTTTGTTGTGGATGTTGGCGGCTTTGGCGCGTTGGTTGGCGATTTTTTTAACGTCGGCGATTTCCTTGCGTTCGCGTTCGCTTTGTTGGATGCGTTTGAGCATCTCCTTTGCGATTTCGGGATTCCGGTGCAGGAAATTGTCGAGTGCTTTGGACAAAAACTCAGCCATCCAGGTGCGAATGGCTGGACCGTCGGGAGCGATGCGTTCCGAGCCGAGCTTGGTTTTTGTTTGGCTTTCGAACACGGGTTCTTCCACGCGTACACTCACTGCGGCGATGATGCTTTCGCGGATGTCTTTGGCGTCGAACTGTTTTTTGAAGTGTTCGCGGATCACCTTTACGAGCGCTTCGCGGAAAGCCACAAGGTGGGTGCCGCCTTGGGTGGTGTTTTGTCCGTTGACGAAGGAGTAGTATTGTTCGCCGTAGTGATCGCCGTGGGTAATGGCCACTTCCACATCCTCCCCTTTGAGGTGAATGATGGGATAACGGATGTGCTCGGCGGTGGTTTTTTTCTCCAGCAGGTCGAGCAGACCGTTTTTGGACAAAAAGGTTTTGCCGTTGAAGTTAATTTTCAAACCGGCATTGAGGTAGGCGTAGTTCCAAAGCTGCTGCTCCACGTATTCGAACACCCAACGGAAATTGCGGAACAAACCGTTGTCGGGTTTGAAGTGAATGATGGTTCCGTTTTCTTCTTTCGTCGGACCGACTTTGTCGTCTTTGACTAAGTTACCAAACTGAAATTCGGCGGTTTTTGCTTGTCCTTCGCGGATGGCTGTAACTTTGAAATATTCCGAAAGGGCATTTACGGCTTTGGTACCCACGCCGTTGAGGCCCACCGATTTTTTAAACGCTTTGCTGTCGTATTTGGCACCGGTATTGATTTTACTCACCACATCGACAACTTTGCCGAGAGGAATGCCTCGGCCGAAGTCGCGCACGGTGACGCCGGTTTCGTTGATGGCTACGTCGATGTTTTTACCGTACCCCATTGTAAATTCGTCGATGGAGTTGTCGATCACTTCTTTGATGAGCACGTATATGCCGTCGTCGGGACTGGATCCGTCGCCGAGTTTACCGATGTACATACCTGGGCGCAGGCGAATGTGCTCACGCCAGTCGAGGCTCTTGATTTCGTCCTCCGTATAACGTACTTCCGTCATGGGCTGTGTTTTTGCAGGCCGGGCAGGTTCCTCGGCTTTGGATTTTTGCTTTTTCCCTGTTTGAAATATTGTGCCCAAGGTAACGCTGTTTTTGAATTTGTGCAAATAAGTGTTTCATGCGGACACAAATTTAAAACAAATATTTCTATTTTAAAACAAAATGTTTTTTGATGCAATAAATCTATTTGAAATTTCAAAATAGACTTACCCACCAAACTGCCGAAGATGGTGGTCCAGGTGCATGTACGTCAACCTACCCCACTGCTCCGGTGTCAGGTTTCCAAAGATGTTGTGTTTCGCCCAAGGGCCATGCAAACCAATTTTAAAAGCATTCTGCAGGTTGTTAAGCAGGCGTTGTTTTTCAGCTTCAAATTGCCTGTGATCGGACACCACAAATGTTTTGGCTGTTGGCAACCCGGATTTAAACTCGTTTTGCCTCAAACAATACCACTTGACGAGTGCGTTCATAGGCCAAGAGAACTCGGCAGGAAGAATTTGTTTACCCAAGCCTACTTCCAAAGGAATGTTGAGATGCGCCATCATTTGCGAAGCATCCATTTTGCCCCATTGCCGGGGTGCAGTGGAGGTTAGGTTCTCAAGGCGATGCCTGAGGGCATTGTAATCTTCTTCTTTAAAAAGGGATGGTTTGGCCATAATATAAGTTATACTTAAAACTTCAAACTCCAAACTCCGAACTCCAAACTCTAAACTCCAAACTCCGAACTCCAAACTCTAAACCCCGAACTCCGAACTCCGAACTCCAAACTCCGAACTCCGAACTCCAAACTCCGAACTCCAAACTTAAAAAGGATACCCCACGGCAAAATTCAGGAGGAGGTTCTCTTTGCGCCAGTTCTTGCTGCCAAGACTGATTTCGTCGAACACCCAGCGGTTGCCCTCGGCAAGCCAGGGTTTGTGCAGGGGCATGGCGAGGTCGAGGCGTACCACCAGGTAGCTGAATACAAAACGCAGGCCGACACCGGCGCCGACGGCGAATTCTTTGTAGAATCTGTTGAATTTAAAAACACCTCCCGGGTAATCCTGTACTTCATTCAATACCCACGTGTTGCCGAAATCGAGGAAACTTGCTACTTCCCAGCGGGGCAAAATGCGGTAACGGTGTTCAAAGGAGCTTTCCAGCAGGATGTTGCCGGCGTGGTCGGACACGATCAATAAGTCGTCATTGCTGGCGTTGGGTGGAAGGATGCCAGGGCCAAAATACCTTGGTGCAAATGCCCGTACACTGTTGGCGCCGCCTACGATGTACAGGTCATTGATATTGAATGTATTGGATGAACCGGATGAGATGGGTAAACCAGCATTGACGAGGGCTTTAAAGGCAAGCGAAGTTTTATTTGTGAGTTTGTAAAAATACCGAAAATCGTTTTCAATAAAACTTACCAGGTTGAAACGGGGCAAGGCGGGCGAAGTGAGCTCAGAGGCCATAAAACCGCCGCCGCGCAACTGAGCAAAACCTCGGTAATACACATTGGACCGCCGAGCCAGTTGAAAACGGTTGTCGATGATAAGGCTGTAGTTTGGTCCTAAGAAAATTTCCGGTGCAAAGTTGATGAACTGCTGGTTGGTGTCGCTTTGAATCTGCATTTCAAATGCATCCCTGAATGAGGGAGGATGGATGGTGGTGAAACGCGCTCCTATCTGTACAAAGTTGATTTCATGCGTTACCGTTGGCCTTCGACTGTTTTTCAGCACCAAACCGCCTTCAAAGTTGAATTCATGCAGGGTTATGCCCAGTTTCGTTTCGATCAGTTCCCTGGGCAAAATGACATACCGGTTCAATTCATACCCAATCATAAACTTGGTTTGCACCAGCGGTGCAAAGTATTTTCCACGGCGCACGCGGGGCGGACGGAACCTCGGAATCCAAAGGGTCAGGTTGGTTTCAATGGGAAACAAATTCACGTCGTATGATTCTTCATCCTGCCTGGGCAAACGCAATGCTTCACCCGAAACGACCCAGCGCAGCAATTCTCCGCGCCCAAAGGCATTTCTGCGATCTATGGTCGCTTTAAACTCCGATCCCCAATACAAATTGGGTGCAAAAACAGCCGACAAGGAGATTTTGGCTTTGTTGCGTGAAAATGGTGTGAGCATCACGCGTACGTCCATCAAGCTGTCCGAATCCGTCGAGGGATCAAAACCTACATTGATGAATTTGTAGGCGCCCAGGTGCGACAAATAAGCAAGCGTGGCATCGTGCTCGTCTGAATCGTATTTTCTCGCACAGCGCATGAGCATGGTTTTCCGCAACAAATCGTTGGGTATCGTATGGCCCCTGAGCGGTCCGAAGGTTATGCATTCAAGTAGAATGGTTGTATCGCGCCGCACGAAGTTGAGGGTATCTGACTTGGCCAGAAAATGGATGTGGTTGATGAATTGTGGGGTTCGGGGACGCTCCGGAACAGATGGTTTGACCACCAAGTTAAATCTGACTTTGCCACCAGCAGCCAGCGTATCGGCCTGAACCAACAAATGATCGGCTTTGAAATAATAAAACCCATCTTTTAGAAGTGCATTGGCAATCCGCTGCCGTTCCTGTTTGATTTTTTCGAGGTTGTAAGGCTCGCCAACTTTCAGCAACGACTCGCTTTTTGTGTTGCGGATTCCGGCTTCCAAAGCGCCGGCCGAATTCGGAAAAGCTACCGTGTCAATAAGCGTGGCAGGCGCTTTGACATACACTTCGTAGCGCATCTTCGCGGTGCGTTTTGAAGGTTTATCAAGGCGTTTGCTGACCACTTCGATGTTGAAAAAACCGTTGTTTGCCGCACGGTTGGCCAGCAACGCTTCCGTAGTTTTTGTCAAGTCCGATTTCAGCAAAACCGGTTTTTTTCCCATTTTCCGTTGTATCCAGGAATTCTCTTTGGTGTGGAGGTAAATCCACAATCCCGGGGAAATGCCCAAAAAGCTTTTGTTGGGCACCGGGACACTCACCACACTTTTAACGTCCGACTTCAGATTACCGAGGTCCCATTGCTTGTTGTCCGGAATCACTTTCACTTTAGCACCCCTATACAAAACCTGCCCTTCCGGAAGTCTTTTTCCGGATGTACAGGCCAGAGCCAGCAAAACCATGAGTAAAAAAATGAAACGTAGGAGGTACCTCATTGTATGGTTCCTGAAGAAGTGTTCGTGTTTTGTTTGTTGATTTTTTTCTTCTTGAAATTCAGTTTAATGCTGTCATACTCTTTTTCAAATATAAAACCGGCGCCAGATTGGGTAACGTTGCGCTGGAAAAAATCGTTGAATTGCTGGTTGGAAAAAATGGTGATTTTGTATATGCCTGCTTTGTCCACATTGTACTCCAAAGATACGTTGTCGAAATAAGTATTGTTGTTTTGGGCGCTTTTGCTGTCGGAATCGACGGCTGTGCTGCCTTCAATTTCAAAACGGATGCGTTTGTCAAAAAAATCTTTTTTCAAACTCACATCCACATTGGTTTGTGAACTCGACGCGCCTGTGGTGTAGAGATCGATGTCAATATCGATCCAGGTGATGTCGTTGGTCAGGTTGTTGAGTTGTTGGGAAATGAGGTTGTTGAGGTTCGACTGTATGTCGATGGCCTGCCCAGCCGATGAGCTGCTTCCCGTGAAGGCATTAAAAACCAGAAGGTTGAATACCTCGAGGGCTTGTTGTTCCGGATTTTGATTCAAATTATCCACAGCACGAACGATGTCTTCTTTGCCCGAATTGCGGTAACTGGTTCCATCTTCGGAATCGATCGGATAATCAACGTAGAACTCAATTTTGAGGTCGTCGAGGTAACCATAAACTTTTGCGACCAGCCAAAACATTTCCTTGTCGTAGTCTGCATAAGTGGAATCTGCACCTCCTCCGGAAAGCAGCGGCACGGGCGAGGTGCGTACCTCGTAAAAAGCCTCCACATTGATGTTGGGATTTTCAGGGCTTTTGACCCAATCCATCGTACTCCCTTTTTTCAATTTAAATTGCCTTCGGAAAATGTTTTGGAAAGTATACGAAGCATTACCATCTGTCAGTTCTACCATCCCGTTGAGTTCAATGTCGCCTTGTGGAAAAACATCGACGTGCAGATCGCCAAACGGTTTCACTTCCACAACGTCGCGTGTCAATGGATTCAGGAATATGCGAAGCAGCATGCTTTCTTCCTGCTTCAATTCGAGGTCGAGGTTGAGTCGGAAAGGGAAAACAGTTACTGGCATCGTATCTACAACTTGTTGGGCCGTATCGTAACTGATGAACTCAACAATGCCTGCAGCATCGTTGATGGACGTATTTCCGGTGTCGTACCGATAATTGACCTCCGACCCGCGCAGGGGCTTCACCTTGAAAGTTAGGGTGGGCGAGTTTAATGAACCTTTCACCGTCCCGTTTAAATCGGCATACAACACACCGTAGTACTGAATGGAATCCACTTCTTTGGAATCCAGAAGCAACACGTCCTTTCCTTCCGCACTCAAATCGAGCAGGATGTTGTCCAAGCTACCCAAGTCAACCGTCCCGTCCACAACGATCGGATGTCTTTTTTTATCAAACAGCCGTATGTCTGTAAACGAAATGAGGTTGTTGGTAATGCGCAAACTGTCGTCTGGCAATTCGTACAAAACGCTGTTAAGGGGTGTGCGCAGTTTAACATTGTCGAAAGCAATGCGCCCGTCGAGCACCGGATCGCGGTAGTTGCCTTTGTATGTCAAACGCCCTGACACAATGCCCGACAACTCGCTGAGGATGGTGTTTACCCAAGGCTCCAGGACATTGAGTTGAAGCGTATCCAGCCTTGCCGTCATGTCGAGGTTGCCATTCACATTGAAATTGCCCCGAACGCTGAGGGTGTTTGCTCCCACGATGCGCAGGCGTGTTTCAAAACTGTCTTTCCCCGCAGGCGAAACAGATGCCCTCACATCGCCGATCGGGCGCATCAAAATGATAAAATCGCGGATACCAACTTTTGCACTGATGTTGGGCTGGTCGGAAAGCAACGAATCGATGCGCAAGGTTCCGTTGAAGTTGCCCGACATAAAAGTGGAATCACGCTGTAGGATACGCGCTACGTTGCCCAGGTCGATGGCACGCAACTCCACACTCAGGTTGTTTACCATATCGCCTTCCACCAACAACAACTGTGAATCGCGTTCGAGTTGAAAATGCTCCACCAAACCAATGCCTCCTGTGGTATTGTAAACCACTTTGTTGCGCGGATCCATGGTCCAAGTGGCGTATTGCAACACCAATGTCGAATCTAATTTGACCATCCACAGGGTATCCTTAGCCTCCACGTCTGCGCCAAGCTGAAGTTTGGTTGCGTTCAGACTGTCGAGCAACGCCACATCTACCTCCATGATGCCTGAAGCGGCCCGTAAGGCAAGCGAAAGGGAATCCGGCGCCAGTTTGTCCATGAAATACAAATTGCCGCTTTGCAAGCCGGCGAGTGCTTCTTTTTCATCGAGCTGGATCGAAGCGTGCAACATTTCACCGCCATATCCGGAGTAACTCAATGCTTCGCAAAACAGTTCGGTTTCCAATACCCCATTGCTGTATCCACCTGTGATCTGAATCGGTTTTACCACATCGAGGTTGGGCACCAAAAACTCGCTGAGCGCTTCCGAATGTATAAAATCAAGTTTCCAAAACAACGTATCGCCGGCGGGTAAGGTGGGAAATACAAGATTGCTATCCTGTTTGAAATGGTACGTGATGACATCGCTCAGCACCGAAGGAGCGGTGAGCGGATCAAACAATCCACTTAAGTTTACCTTGAGCCAAGTGCTGGAAAATTCGAAATCGTTCACCCTGTTTTCAGATGCAAATTTACCCACTAAGCTATCCGCTTCCATACTGCCCCGATTGTTGTAAAGCTGCATGGAATCAAATAAAAAATCTCCCCGCACCAAAAAAGGCAGACTGTCGCTGAACAACAGGCTATCGACACCCAGTGTAAACCTCCCGTAATTCCCAAAAGGAAGCGGAAACGTGTCGGTGGTTTGGGTAAAGTGGGTTTTCAGGTTCAATGCATAAAACATGCCCGTGGGGGCATATTGCCTACCAGAAAAAGTGGTATTGTCAAATACATAACCATTCCAAAATAATTCCCTCAAATTAGCCTCCGCAATCCAAGAACCTGCCGTGTCGGTTTCCATGGTTCCTTGGAGAGAGATTTTCTGGTTGCCCTGTAGCCCCAGCGATTGCAAAAAACTGTCCTGAAGCACGGCGTCGGGTCGCACCCCTTCAACATCAAACACAATTGTGCTGCCAGACAAAGAGTCGGGGGCCATCTGAAAATACACCTTTCCCGAATCGTTGATCCGTACATTGGCTTCGATACGCAGCCCCGCAGCGTCCTGCACGATGCTCACATCGGCAAACAACGAATCGGGGATGCGCACGATTTTCATGAGTGCCGAATCACGCCAAAGCTCAGCAACGGTGGCCGGGTCAAGCCGGATTTCTGAAAAATCAAATACGTACTTCAGATCCCCGTCAAGGAAATCCTCCAGCACAAAGTTGACGGTTCCGATACGCGGAGCGACGCCATTGTCCTGCATCAATCCAAAATCCAGGATACCTTCCATGCGCTGCATGTTGCCTTTGGTTGTTCCTCGCGCATCCAGCATGGGTGGCAAATAAAATCCTTCCGGTAAAGTTCCTGGTGGTAAAAAACGTTCAACCAACGTACTGGGCACCGTAAGTCGGTTTATCCGGGCATCCCAGTTCAGTTTTTTGGTGTCGGAAGGGTTGTTCAAAATGCCTTCGAGGCTGACGGCCAGATCGTCACCCACCGTCTGATCAAACCTGGCATCGAGGTCGAGCACCAGGCGGTCGGTGGTTCCCCGCACTGTACCGGATGCCTCCACGCGGTCGCTGCGCAGGATCTGTTCGGGTAGCACCAGAGTTGGCAGCAGGTCGTTCAGCGTCCCCATGGAAGTTTGGAAACTTCCAATGTCCAGATCAAAAAATGGCGTTGTTTGAAAACCAGTAACCTTGCCTTTCAAAGCAGCTGTCAAATCCCCGTTGCGCACATCCAATGACGCAGCCTGAACGGTAACGGCATCCATGGTCCCGGAAGCGTCAAGGTTAAGTTTGAAGATGTCGTTGGGGTATTTTTGGAAAAAAGGGTAATCGGTGAAATACGACACCACTTTGCCCTGAACCTGTGCTTCAAAGTTTTTGCTGCTGTATCCGGTTCCTGTGGAATCAAGCAAAAGCAACAAATCGCCACCGAGATTGCTGTCTCCGGTTTTAAGTTTCAGGTTTTTGAAAAGCATGGTATCGCCAGCCAGGTAAAACCCGGTTGCCAGGTTGTCTAATTTCAAGCCACTCGATTCTTCAGCGCTCATGCGTTGCACATCAACGAGGATGCTGTCGGCATACACCCTGACACTTTCCATTACCCAATTGCTATGCCTGAAATCAAGCTGATCGTAGCGAAACTTACCGGACACGGCCGGTGTTTCGGGGCCGGATCGGTATCGGAACCTACTGCCGGTATCGTGCAGATCTTCAAACGCCACGAGCAGAGTATCCAGTTCCAACGTTTTAAAACGTCCTTTCAAATCAACGGTTTGTGCGCTGAAAAACTGTTGGGCTGCTGTGTTTTCCCAAACAAAATACACGTTTTTGAGCTGTACCGGCGCTTGTCCGGCTTGGATGTAAAAAACGCTCTCTACTTGTTCTTTGCTGGGTTTTACAAAGGCATCAATGAGGAATTGGTAATTCCAGGCGCTGTCTTGCTGGGCCATGCGCAGGTAACTGTCCTCTATTTCAATGCTGCGCAAAAACAGGGTATCGCGTAAAAATCCGTACAGGTCTGTTTCTACTTCCAATCGGCCGATGTTCACGAGTGTATCACCGTGAACATCTTCGGCATACAAACCTTTGAGCAGTACATGTTTGGGAAAATCCAGTCTGAAGGAATCGACGCGTAGGACCGCACCGGTCTTGCCCTGCACATAAGCCACTGCTTTTTGTGCGGCCCATTGTTGAACTCCGTGGTGGTACAACAACAATACAATTACGGATCCTGCCGCAAGCAACAGAAACAGCAACAAGAAAAGCGACGTGCGCAGAATCGTCCTTTGTTTCATTTTGCAACTCAAAAGTGCAACAATTCCCGCACACTATTGCAACAAATGGTGTTAGTTACCCGTAATTTTAACTTCTACACGCTTATTTTGTTGGTTTGCCTCTTTGGGAACCCCATTTAATTTGGGCGAGGATTTGCCGTATCCCTTATAGGTTACCTCGTTTGCCACACCCCCTGCGACACGAGTACATCGGCCACCCTCCTACGCTTCGTCGCGGTAGGAAATGATCCAAAGGCCTAGGAACGTTAGTCCGCTGTTGATCAAAATGGTAAGGAAGCCCAGGTCAATCCAATCCTTGGTGGCTGATTCAAAAACAAAGGTGAGTATGGGCGCGAGCACACAAACAGGCATCACCCAGCGGTCGCGCACCAGCAAAGTTGTGAACAACCCGAAGGTATACAGTCCAAGCAGCGGACCATACGTATATCCGGCGATGCGGAACACGAGGTTGATCACCGCATCGCTGCTCAAAACATTGAGCAGCAAAATGATGACCACAAACAGCCCGGAAAATCCGAGGTGCACGTACGTTCGTTGTCGGAGGTGTTTAACGGCAAGTGCATCGCGTTCGGCCGAGTTGTCGTGGTAAGGATCCTCTTCCAGCTTTTGTTTGTCGAAACCGAGAAAATCGACGCAGAAGGAGGTTGTCAGCGCCGTAAGTGCACTATCGGAACTGGCATAGGTGCTGGCGATAAGTCCAAGGATGAAAAAGATGCCTGCAAAAGTATCGAGGTGGTAAAAAGCGATCTTAGGGTACAACTGGTCCGTCTTGGCCGGAATTTCGATGCCCAGCGAGCCCGCGTACATGTACAACAGTGCGCCGAGGACAAGGAAAAGGAAGTTGATCACCACCAAATAAATACAGAACACCAGCATGTTTTTCTGAGCCTCGCGGATGTTTTTGCAGGCCAGGTTTTTTTGCATCAGGTCCTGGTCCAACCCGGTCATCACAATGGCCATAAGAGCGCCACTGATGAACTGTTTTGCAAAGTGGTTCGGATTGCCGAAGATATTGTCGAAAAAGAAAACCTGTCCGTAACGGCTGTTGGTGATGGCGGGCCATATGTCGCCCACGCCCAGGTTCAATGCTTTGCTGATGGTGACTACCGTAAACACCAGAGCCGCGATGAAAAACGTGGTCATGATGGTGTCGGTCCAGATGATGGTTTTTAAGCCACCTTTGTACGTATAACCGTAAATGAGCGCCAGCATGAGCGTCACGGTAAGTGCAAAGGGCACGCCGAGCGGTCCAAAAACGAACTGCTGAAGTACCATGGCGGCCAGAAACATCCGTGCCGCCGAGCCAAGGGTACGCGAAAGCAGGAAAAAGCCCGCTCCGGTTTTGTAACTCCAGTGCCCGAACCGTTGTTCGAGGTAGCCGTAAATGGAAGTGAGGTTTAGCCTGTAATAGAGGGGCATAAGTACGGTGGCGATGAACAAGTACCCCACGAGGTAGCCCAGCACCATTTGCATGTAGGAGAAACCCATGTTGAGCCCGCTGCCTCCCACTTTACCCGGTATGGAAATGAACGTAACGCCGCTGATGCTGGTGCCGATCATGGCATAGGCCACCACATACCAGGGAACTTTGCGGTTGGCAAGGAAAAAACCTTCATTGCCTACGTTGCGTCCGGTATACCAGGCCACTCCCAACAACATGGCGAAGTAGAGGAAAAGGACCGTAAGTACAAGGACAGGCGTTAGGTGTTCCGTCATGTGATGGCAATAGTATGGATTGAACCGCCCGGGCGCCTTTTTGGGCGTCCGGGCGGTTTGGGGCGGCAAAGCTAACACAATTGTACTTGCCGCAAACTATGGGACATAAAACGAGAGGCCAGTGCCGCGTCCAGTGAATGACGTAGGGTTTGGCAGCACCTATTTTTTGCTCAATTGGGCATAAGGAGGGAGAAATGCCTAATTGAGCAAAAAATAGAACCGCCAAACTCTATGCCATTTACTGGACGCGGCATTAGCCCTCAGATTATGCCTTCTTGCCGTATTTTTTGAAATACTCGCGGAACGAAATCATGCGGTGTTGCTTTTCGTCCCAAAGTTTGTTGAAAATGCAGGCCAGGCTTTCGGTGAACGTGATGGAGTTGGCCACCTTGTCGAACACCGGATTTTCCTCATGGCAACGCTTCAGTTCGTAGTTCGGAACCAGTGGGTTGAGGTGGTGGATGTGGTGGTAACCGATGTTGCCCGTGAGCCAGTGGAACATTTTGGGCAGTTTGTAATATGTGCTGCCCTGAATGGCGGCGCGGATGTAATCCCATTTGTCTTTCCACTCTTTGTAAGCGGTTTCATGCTGGTGTTGTACGTAAAAGAACCACACGGCGATGGTGGCAAAAGCTACCAGTATGGGCAGGTGTACCAACAGGAAAGCTTTGTAGCCCAACAGCAAGCTTATGCCCACATAAAAAGCCAAGAGCAAAAGGTTGTGGCGCATCAGAGATTTGCGTGCGTGTTCCCAACCTTTCATGGTGATGAGCGGCAGACGGCTCTGGATGAGCAGGTAATACGACGGGCCCAACAGAAACAGCACTGGTGCGCTGCGGAAAATAATGTAGTGAAGCTTTTTGTACCACGGAAGTACATGAAACTCATTCACCGTAAGCAACTGGATGTCGCCTAGGTCGCGGTGTTCCCAAAGGATGCCGTTGTGACCATGGTGAAAGTTGTGGCTTTTCGCCCAGTAGCGGTACGGCATGAAGCTGACGACACTGCAAATCTGTCCGATGATGTCGTTGGCTTTGCGGCTGGCCGTGAAAGACTGGTGACCGCAGTCGTGCTGGATAATGAAAATGCGCACCAGGAAAAAACCGTTAACCAGTGCAAGGGAGAGGGTCAGCCAAATGGATATGTCCATCAAGAGATACATCGCAACCCAAATACCGAGAAAAGGTAGAAATGAAGTGATGATTTGTGTTACCGCTTTGCGGTTATCGGGCAGTTGGTAAGCCTTAACGATGCTTGGAAGCTGCTGAAGAAGCGCTGGATCGTACTTTTGTGTGATGTTACCCATTGAGAAAATTAGAAACTTAAGCGATGTGCCGGTGAAAAATACCAGCCGGCTTGTTTTAAACAAAGCCCGCTCGTGAAATGTTTCCGGATCGGTATGATGCAGAACACAACCTTAAGACGGTTTTTCTTTGCAAAGTGACAAAGTTCCAACTTTTCCACCACAATTAAGCACGTTGCGCTGTTAAGTTTGCAACACGTATTTTTGCCGCATGACCACCGAGCAGTTCCGCAATATTTCTTCCGGCCTACCCACTTACCCGGGCATTTACAAGTTCCTCGACGAACAGGGATCTATCCTGTATGTAGGCAAAGCCAAGAACCTGCGCAACCGTTTGAACTCGTATTTCGGCGACAAAAACAACCACACGGCCAAAACACGGGCGCTCGTGCGCAACGCCTTTTCCATCGAGTTCACCATCGTGGAAACCGAACACGACGCCCTGCTGCTCGAAAATACCCTCATCAAAAAAAACCAGCCTCGTTACAACGTGATGCTGAAGGACGAAAAATCGCCCTTAATCTACATTTGCATCAAAAAAGAGCGCTTCCCAAGGGTGTTCGTTACGCGCAAAGTTTTCAAAGACGGCTCCGTATACCTCGGCCCCTACCTCTCCAAACAACGTGTACATGGCATTGTAGAACTGATGCGAAAGTTGTTTCAGTTGCGCACCTGTACCCTGAACCTCTCGGCCGACAACATCAGCAAAGGCAAGTTCAAACCTTGTCTGGAATACCACATCAAAAACTGTGCGGCGCCTTGCGTAGCCCTCGAAACCGAGGAAGCGTACAACCGCAAAATCGAGCAGATAAAAAACATGCTCAAAGGCAATTTCGCCGCCGTCAAAAACCATCTTCGCGAAGAAATGCAACACTTCGCCGAAGAACTCAACTTCGAACAGGCACAACTCACCAAAGACAAACTGACACTCTTCGAAGACTACCAGGGCAAAAGCACCGTGGTGAACCCCAACATCCGGGACGTGGATGTGTTCTCCATCGCTTCCGACGACAAGGAGGCTTTTGTAAACTACCTTAAGGTGGTGAACGGCGCCATCATGAACACCTACACGCTCACCCTCACAAAAAACCTCGACGACGAGCCACAAACCCTGCTTACCTACGCCGTGGGCATGCTCCAGGAAAAATTCCACAGCATCACGCCTGAAATCATCGTGCCCTTCCCCATCGCGCTCACCGATGAAAGCGTGACCGTAACCGTGCCAAAAATCGGCGACAAAAAAAAGCTGCTCGAACTTTCGGAGAAAAACGTGCAGTACCACCTGATGCAGAAAAAACGCGATGAGATGAACCGCACAGGCAAACAAACGCCGGCCGAACGCATCCTGCGCACCCTGCAACAGGACCTCAACATGGAGGCCGTGCCCATCCACATCGAGTGTTTCGACAACTCCAACATACAGGGATCCAACCCGGTGTCGAGCTGCGTGGTGTTCAAAAATGCCAAACCCAGCAAACGCGACTACCGCCATTACAACGTAAAAACCGTGGAAGGCCCCAACGACTTCGCCAGCATGGAAGAAGTGGTGTACCGCCGCTATAAACGCCTGCTCGAAGAGGAGCAGCCCCTACCGCAACTCATCATCATAGACGGCGGCAAAGGACAACTGTCGTCGGCCATGAAAAGTCTGCGCGAGCTCGGTCTGGAACGCCGCATGACCGTGGTCGGCATCGCCAAAAAACTCGAAGAGATTTATTACCCCGACGACCCCACGCCCCTGCACATCAACAAAAAAAGCGAGTCGCTCAAACTCATCCAGCAGGCACGCAACGAGGCCCACCGCTTCGCCATCACTTTCCACCGCGACCAGCGCAGCCGCAATTTCATCAAAACCGAATTGGACGAAATCCCTGGCATCGGCGAAAAAACAGCCGAAAAACTGCTCCAGCATTTTGGTTCGGTGGCGAAAATCAAAGAAGCCTCGTTGGAGGATTTGGAAAAATTGGTTGGAAAAAGCGCAGCGGGGAAGTTGAAGGCGTGGTTTGTGAAGGAATAAGGTTTGTCATCCCAGCGAAGCGTAGAAGCTGCGATTAAACGCCCTACACATCGCTCGAACGTGGTTCCACGACGGCGACCTAAGGTTTATCCTCCGAATCCACGACGGCGACCTAAAGATCGCCCTCCACGCAATAATTTCCGTTACCTTTACATCTTCTACCCGATTGGACCGCATGTCCATAAACATGACGAAAAACACCCGACATCAATACCTGAATGTATTGATCCTGTTCCAACTTGCAGCCCTGCTGTTGAGGTGGCCCAGTTTTTCCCCTTCCGTCATCGACCACGACGAATCCACGTACATCGTTATTGCCGACGCCATTCGTGCCGGCAAGTTGTACCTCGTGGATGTGATCGACAATAAACCCATCGGTATTTTCCTGCTCTTTGCATTTTTCCAAAAGGTTTTGGGACCATCCATCGTGATGATCCGCGTGGCAACGAGTATTTGGATCGGACTGACGGCTTTTTTCCTGTTTTTGGCCCACAAACGCATGCAATCGACACAAGAGGTCGCATGGGCTACCGGACTGATCTACGTGTTTGTTTCCTCCATGTATACCTTCATCGGCATGTCGCCCAATACAGAGGTATTTTTTAATGGCTTTACAGTAGCAGCGGTGGCGCTTTTGCTTCCAAAACCCCGTCTTATACCCACGTTTTTAGCCGGTATTTTAATGGGTATGGCTTTCGTGGTCAAATACGTGGTGGCATTCGAAGCGATGGCATTTACGGCGTTTTTCGTGTGGACGTACCGAAAAGAAGGCGTGGCATACTTCGCAAAAACCGGTATAGCGGCTTTGGCTGGCTTCAGTTTGCCCCTCGCTTCGGTTGGCTTTTACTACCACCAGATTGGTGAGCTCGACAACCTTTTGTACTACACCTTCGACCTGAGTTACAAATACATTTCCCACCGTTCACCGGGCAGTGAGGTGGTTTTTGCAGGCGAAATGGCGTTGCGTTTCTTGCCCGTCAGCTTTTGGTTTTTCCACGCTTTGTCGCGCAGAAGCGTGGCGGATGTATCGGTTAAATTGCTTGGTGGATTGTGGGCCCTTATGGCGGCATTGTCGGTTTTGCTGCACGGTAAAATGCATACCCACCTGTTCATTCAATTCATGCCGCCTCTGGCTTTTTTGGCCGGTTGTTACTTCGACAACCGCATGCCACACGGGCGTTTCTGGACCTACCTGCTTAGGCTCCGTACTGGTGGCGTTTTGGTAGCCGCATTGGCCGTTGTCAACGTTGCCATCAACATCAAACAACTCGCCTTCAAGCACGACTATCCCAAAGAAGTGGCCGACTGGCTGAAACCCCAACTCAAACCAGGCGAGCTGGTGTACACCGCCAATTACCAGCAGATCATGTACCACCTGCTCGACCTACCCTCGCCTACCCCTTACGTGCACGCAACCCTGCTCACCTACCCCAAGCACCTGAACACCCAGGGCATCGACCACAATACGGAGATGCAAAAGATCCTCGACAAAAAACCCGCCTACATCATCATCAAAAACAAATACCCGATCAAAGACTCACCAATACACCAGGCACTTGATGACGATTACTACCAAGTGAAGGTTTTTGGAAAAAACATTCGGGTGTACAAGCGGGAATACGATCTGCCCCAGGTAGACATCAATTGAACTTTACCCGGCCAGTTTTTTTGTCAATCAATCCTGCCCGCTGATCAGAAATTCAGTGAAACCTTCGTAAAGAACCTCATGCCGTTTCCTCCCATTTGCACGGCGTCCCACGGACCGCCGGTTTCGGTGTTGAAGGCCCAGCCGGCGGCGGCGGGTACGAAACCGAGGTCGGGATGTACGTTGAGGAAATTGTCGACACCCAGGTGCCAGCTGAATTTTTTGCTGAAGCGCCACGAGGTGTAGATGTCGGGCACCAGTTTGCCACTGTAAATGAAGCGGTCGGCCACGTATACGTTCGGGTCGGCGTCGGTGGGCACCATGGGGTTGATACCAAGGCCGTCTTCGCCGTAGCCCAGCAGTTCCACTTCACCAAAATAGGTAAAGCGTGTACCAACGGTGAATTTGCCGATGCCGTACTCCAAGGTTAGGCCCAATTTCATGGGCGGCGCCGAAGCCAGGATGAATGCTTCTTCGCGATCGCTCAGGAAAGTTTTGCGGTGGGCTTCCGTATCGTTGAGTTTTTCGGGCACGTTGATCTCGTCGATGGTCATGTTCTGAAAATTCGCAGCGAGCATGGCGCGGATGTGGCCGTTGCTCATGCGTTTGTTGTAGTCCAGCACAATGTCGATGCCCTGGTTGGTGGTATTCACAGCATTGGCGAAGAACTGGGCATAGCTTACGCGCAGGTCGTTGAGGGCATTGGTAAATGCGGTATCCAACGAAGTATCGGTGGCATCGAACTGGCCGGAAAGCACCACACGGTCTTCCACGCGCACGTGGTAGGCATCCGCCGTAACGGTTAACTCGCGCATGGGGCGCCAGGTGAAACCTATGGAACCGTTCATCGAGCGCTCCTGGGCCAGCTCGGGGATACCGGCCGCCTCGGTGATCGGACTGCCGTTGGGCGCAATTTTCACCTCGGCGATTTCACCACCCTGCACGGTTGTAAAGGTGCTGGAGAAATTGATCTGCTGGAGCGAAGGGGCGCGGTAACCCGTGCTCACCGAGCCGCGGAGGTTGAAGTTTTCGAAAAGTTTGTACCGGGTGGCGAGTTTGAAGTTGGTGGTCAGACCAAAATCGCTGTAGTTTTCCAATCGCAACGCTGCGGCAACAAGCCACCTTTCGGTGATGTCGAGCTCGAAGTCGGCGTAACCTGCAAAACAGTTGCGGGAAGCATCTACTTCGTCGGAAGGCTGATAGCCCGGAAAACCCTGTGCGCCCGAAGCTTTCAACGTGTCGAAATTGGCATAGGAAGCCAGTTCACCTGCATTGATGACGTAGTTTTCGAGGCGGAATTCGGCGCCGTAAGCCATGTTGAAACCGGCCAGAATTTCAGGATAGTTTTTGCTCACACTCGCGTTGGTGGTGTTTTGGATAACCAAAAAACCACCGTCGTTGAAATCGTTGGGTGTGGCTCCCAAACCGGCGTTAAAAGTGCCTTCACCGAAAAAACTGAAGGTGTTTTGTCCAAACACATGACTCACATCCCACATCCAGCCGCCTTCGGTGGTGCCTTTAACACCTGCTGCGGCGGAAAAGTCGTCGATTTCAGCGAGGATGCGTGGGTTGTAGTATTTCTCGCCGTCGGAAGCCGTTTTGATGATGTCCGGCACTTCAATCAGGTTCCCGTTTTCATCGGTCGGAAAACGGTCGGGGCGTGCCGAAAAGTTGCGGGTAAATGCATAAGCGTCGGACTCCCTGCGGTTGAAACCTCCGAACGCATAAACGCCGAGACGGTCGCCCTTGATGGGAATGTCGGCATTGAACATGCCGCCGAAGGTGCGCATGGAGGCATCGCCGTGTGCCCGACGGTAGATGTTGGTGGGCAGGGTGCCGTCGATTTCCTGGCGGTATGTTTTTTCGGAGTTGGCAAAATTGAGTGTCATGTTTACAAAGCCGCCTTGAGTACCGAGGGGCAGTCCAAAATTGGCCGCTGCGTTGAACATGCCACCGTCGATGTTGTTGCCGTAAACGTATTGTCCAAGTTCCGATTTTTGCGCCGGGTTGTACTTGCCATCGTAATAAGACGAATAGCCGAGATCCAGACTTCCGCGGTTCACGTTTTCTTTCATTACAATGTTGATCACACCAGCAATGGCATCGGAACCGTACTGTGCCGAAGCGCCATCGCGCAGGATTTCTACACGGTCGATGGCGGCAAAGGGAATGGCGCCAAGGTCGGTGCCCGAGTTGCCGCGGCCGCGGGTACCAAACACGGCGACGAAGGCCGACTGGTGGCGGCGTTTGCCGTTGAGCAAAACGAGCGTCTGGTCGGGACCGAGACCACGCAGTGTGGCCAGGTCGATGTGGTCGGCGCCGTCTGCACCCGATTGTTTGGTGTAATTGAAAGAAGGCGCGCTGTAGTTGAGCATCGCGCTGAGGTCGGTGCGTGCCGACGTGGGCGCCACCGCACCGATGTTGATCACATCCACAGGCACGGCCGTTTCGGTTTGAACACGGTTGCCGCGTCGCGAACCAACGATAACCACCTGGTCGAGCACATTGTCGTCGGTTTGCATAATTACATCGAGCGTGGTTTGTTCGCCAAGGGTAATTTCCTGGTTGGCAAAGCCGATGTAGCGGAAAACGACCACAGTGCCGTACTGGCTTACGCGCAGATTGTACGTCCCGTCAAGTGATGTTTGTGTATTGTTGGCACTGCCGCGTTCGGAAACGCCGACACCTACAAGAGGTTGTCCAGAAGTGTCGGTCACCTTGCCGCGCAAGGTGGTTTGAGCACCGGCAAAATGAAAAGCACAACAAAATAGAATCAGGGTAACAAGCAATTGTTTCATACGGATTAATGATTGGTGAAATAAAAAGGGCCTTTTTTACAAGGCACAATATAGTAAAAGGCTTGGGCGCTAACCGGCCAAACAATTGCAAAAACATCAAATCTTAGTATGAAGCAGCCCAAAGGCTGCATGAGGTGATCAACCTACGGCATCAGGCGCCGATAAGGTCGATACCTCCTCTGTAGAGAAGGGTAAAAACTTTCATGAAAAGATTACGAATTCGTGTGTAAATAAGGTTGACTGTCGGATTAAAGAAAGATTACATTGAATTAGCGTGCAATGTATAAAAAAATGGTCAGTGATCGGTTTTTTTTAGTCGGCAGTCGGCAGTCAACAGTCTAATCCCTGAACCATTTGCTTACATTTGCTCACAACAGACTGTCGACTGCCGACTGCTATTTTCTAAAAAATGATCACCGACAACCGAACACTCATTCGCTCGGAAGCCCACCGTTTGGGTTTCGATTTCGTTGGCTTCGCACGCGCCGAAAGGCTCGACGAGGCAGCCGGACGTTTGGAGGCATGGCTTAACCAAGGTGCTCATGGAAAAATGGGCTACATGGCCAACCATTTCGACATGCGGGTAGACCCTACCCTGCTCGTGCCGGGCGCCAAAACCGTCATTTGCCTGGCCTTCAATTACCACAACCCGGAAAAACAACACGACCCGGAGGCGCCGAAAATCAGTCAGTACGCCTTCGGCGAAGATTACCACCACGTAGTCCGCGACAAACTCAAAGCGCTCCTGGAGTTCATGCGAGAAACCATCGGCGAGATAGACGGCCGCTGCTTTGTGGATTCCGCCCCAATACTCGAACGCGAATGGGCCCAACGCGCAGGCATCGGCTGGAACGGCCGGCATACCCTCACCATACATCCCAAACAAGGCTCGTATTTTTTTCTGGCCGAAATCATCTGCGACCTGGTGTTGCCGTACGACGACCCCATCCGCGACCACTGCGGCACCTGCCGCCGCTGCATCGACGCCTGCCCGACGGAGGCGATCAGTCCGCAAGGTTACTTCCTCGATGCCACCAAATGCATCTCTTACCTCACCATCGAACTGAAGGACGAAATCCCTCCGGAGTTCAAAAACCAAATGGACGGTTGGATGTTCGGCTGCGACGTGTGCCAGGACGTGTGCCCATGGAATCGCTTCGCCAAACGCCACAACGAACCAGCCTTCGAACCCAATCCCGAGCTGTTAAGCATGAAAAAACAGGAATGGGTGGAAATGACGGAGGAAGTATTTGGAAGGGTTTTCCGTAAATCGGCGGTGAAAAGGGCGAAATATCTCAAATTGAAAAGAAATATTTTGGACGCGTGAAAACTGGCATGGAACGGAGAGGAAAAGTAACCCAGACTTTCCAGTCGTTTATTAAACCTCTAAGGTTTGGTAAACGTAACCCAGACTTACGTGGTAGCTCGAAACTTATCATCATCAAACCATTGTAAAACCTCCTCTCTTTTGACAAATGACGGAAGGTCCAATTGTTGATAGGCTGTCCAGGAAGAATACTTCCAACCGTCGTAAAAGGTGTTTATTTTATGATGAATTGGATTTTGATGTATATAAATCAACAAATAGTGCAATTTATACTCATCCAGCACAAGCAGACGTTGAGTCCGTTCACAACCTATGGTAAAAACACAAAAACTTACCAACTACACACCACCCATATTTTTCTGGTTAAACATACCTGCCAATCAAATTTTCCAGCCACTCCTGCCGCCCGCTCACCTTCGCAGGTTCTCCGTGTGTTGAAGCAAGCCTGTGTAAGTCCTCAAGCGACAGTTTGCCATTTTCAAAAGCCTTGCCATCGCCGCCGTCGAACGTGGCGTACCGCTCACGCCTCCAAGTGCGGTAGGGCGACTCGGTGAGGATGCGGTTGGCTGCGAGCAGTGCTCTCGCAAACGTATCCATACCGCCGATGTGGGCGTAAAAAAGGTCCTCCAAATCGGTGGAAGTACGCCTGATCTTGGCGTCGAAATTGATGCCGCCGGTTTGGAAGCCACCTGCCTCGAGGATGATGAGCATGGCTTCGGTGAGTTCGTTCACGTTGTTCGGAAACTGGTCGGTATCCCAGCCGTTTTGGTAGTCGCCGCGGTTGGCGTCGATGGAACCCAGCATGCCCGCATCGGCTGCCACCTGAAGTTCATGCTGGAAAGTGTGGAGGGCCAGGGTGGCGTGGTTCACTTCCACGTTGAGTTTAAAATCCTTGTCCAGACCATTGCGTTGCAGGAAACCGATCACGGTTGCGGCGTCGAAATCGTATTGGTGTTTGCTGGGCTCCATGGGTTTGGGTTCTATGTAAAACGTGCCCCGGAAACCCTGTTGCCGCGCATAATCGCAGGCCATGTGCAGGAAACGCGCGAGGTGATCCTGTTCGCGTTTCATGTCGGTGTTGAGCAGGGACAGGTACCCTTCGCGACCACCCCAGAATACATAACCTTGTGCGCCGAGCGCTATCGATGCATCGATGGCGTTTTTTACCTGGGCGCCGGCGTGTGCGACCACTTCAAAGCGTGGATTGGTGGCTGCGCCGTTCATGTAGCGCGGGTGGGAAAACAAATTGGCGGTGCCCCACAACAACTTCACGCCAGAAGCTGCCTGTTTTTGTTTGGCGTATTCCACCATGGTGTGCAGACGTTTTTCACTTTCCGCCATGGAACTTCCTTCAGCCACGAGATCGAAGTCGTGGAAACAATAAAACGGGATGCCCATTTTGGTGATGAACTCAAACGCCGCATCCATCTTGTCGTGCGCCTGTTGCATCGGATCGGTGGCTTTGAGCCAGGGCATGGGCCTTGTGGGCGCCCCAAACGGATCGCCGCCGTTGCCGCAGAAGCTGTGCCAATACGCTACGGCAAACCGCAGGTGCTCGCGCATCGTTTTGCCCGCTACCACCCGATTTTCGTCGTAATAACGGAAAGCGAGCGGGTTGTCGGTGTCTGGACCTTCAAATTTGATTGGGCCTACGCCGGGAAAAAAAGCGGTATCTCCGAGGGTAATGGACATAAAAGACGCTTATTAAGGTTATCGAATGGCTTGTTCAAGATGGCTTTTCCAGGAAGCATACACTGCTTCCAAATCGCTCTTGGGTTCGTAGGATTTTTCAGCTTTTGCTTCGCCGAGAGCTTCTTTGGGTGTAAGGTACCATTGGGCGCCGTAACCCGCACCCACGGCCGCACCCCAAGCGCCGTTACCGTTCACCACGTCGATGCGCACCTTGCAAAGATCGGCAATGCTTTGTGAAAATACGGCGGATCGAAACAGGTTGTCCGGCCCTACGTGCAAAACACGCGGCTCAAGTCCGTTTTCGCGCATGATGTCCACACCGTAACGAAAAGCACACGCGATGCCTTCTAGTCCGGCACGCAACAAATGGGCGCGGCTGTGGCGGTTCACATCGAGGTTGAGCACACGGGCGCCGCAAGGCTTGTTTTGCAGCATGCGTTCCACACCATTTCCAAACGGCAACACGCGCAAACCGTCGGCGCCAGCCGGTACGCTTGTTGCCATGGTTTCCAAAATAGGATAATCCTCCGTGCCTGTTTCTCTGCGCAGCCAACGGTACATACTTCCCGCGCCGTTGATGCAAAGCAACACGCCTATAAGGGGCATTGTGGCGTTGTGGTTCACGTGCGCAAAATTGTTCACGCGGTTCAGCGGGTCGGATCGAAGCAGGTCGCTCACGGCATATACCACGCCGGAGGTGCCGCCGTTGCCGGCCATGTCGCCGGGTTCGAGGGCGCGCATGGCCCAGGCGTTGTTGGGCTGGTCGCCGGCGCGGTAGGTGATGGGAATGCCCGCAGGAAGTCCCGTTTCGATGGAAGCGGTGGATGTTATGTGCCCCTGGTCGCCAAATGTGGGCACAAGTTTGGGTACCATTTCCCCACCGATACCGAAATGTCGGAGCAGTTTTTCAGCAGGTTTGTTTTGTTTAAAATCCCACAAAATGCCTTCTGAAAGTCCACTTTCTGTGCTGCAAACCACACCGGAAAGGCGGTAGGCCAGATAATCGCCGGGCAGCATAAACACGGCCGTTTTTTCAAAAATACGGGGTTCATTTTCACGCACCCAACCCAGTTTGGAAGCCGTAAAATTGCCAGGCGCATTCAACAAATGGTCGTTGCAATATGCATTACCAAGTGCCTCCCGGGCTTTTTCTCCCATGGCTACTGCCCTACTGTCGCACCAAATGATCGAAGGGCGCAACACTTTGCCCTTTTTATTCAACACCACCAAACCGTGCATTTGGTAGCCGATGCCCACGGCCTTCACGTCGGATGCCTGCCTGCCACATGCCGCCAATACTTTTTTAATGGCAATTACCGCATGTTTCCACCATTCCTCCGGGTCCTGTTCGGCCCAGCCGGGCTGTGGTGCATGGATGGTCATTTCGCTGTCGGGCGATTGGGCGGAGGCGAGCATGCGGCGCGTGTCCGCATCTACAAGACAAGCTTTTACAGAGGAAGAGCCGAGATCGAGGCCGAGAAGCATAAGTTAGCTGTTAGCCGTTAGTGCGAAGAAAGTAATTCTTATCCTAATTCATGGTCCTTGAACTGATTTAGGATGAAAATCTTATGACTTACGACTTATTTCGGAATACGAATTTGGTACGTTTTGCCTTCTTTGTTGGTGAGTTTGCTGTCTATGAGCCAGGGGTTGTACAACTTCAGCATGCGGTAGGTGGTGCCGTTTTGCACGGCGAAATCGCCCAGGCTTGGAATGGCGCCTTTCACATCCACCGTTTTGTAATCGGTAAGCGGCGGGTACAGGTGTTCCTTTTCGATGGCGTATTCGTATGATTCCGGATTTTTCATCACCTCTTTGATGGCCACGATGCGGAAAGGGTAACGCATGGTTTCGTCGGCAGAGAGGTTGAGGTCGTAAAACGATTTGGCGCGTTGTTTTGCCATTTCATCACGAATACGTCCGGGACCGCCATTGTAGGCGGCAGCGGCGGCGGTCCAGGTTCCCAGTTGCGATTTTTGGCTGCGCAAATATTTGCAGGCGGCGTGGGTGGCTTTTTCGAGGTGGTAACGTTCGTCTACTTCGGTATTGACCTCCAGTTTGTAATCGTCGGCGGCGCTTTTCATAAACTGCCAGATGCCTTTGGCGCCCGCAGGAGAAATGGCGTTCGACAAGGTGCTTTCTGCCACGGCGAGGTATTTTAGGTCGTCCGGCACGCCTTCTTCCTTCAAAATAGGTTCGATGATGGGAAAAAGGGCGTTGGCGCGTTTGAGCGCGATGATGGTTTGGGAATGGAAATACACGTTCCGAAGCAACTCGGCATCCAGACGTTGCTTCACGTCCCAGTTGTCCATCGGCAATATTTCCCCACAAAAATCGAAATCCCTGTCGAGGTTGATGGAACGCACTTTCTGGTCGGGCGCGACAAAACCGGCACCGTCGTCGTTTCCTTTGAAAGAAGCAATGGCCACTACGATCAAAGTGGAAATCAGGAAAAGGTTGAGTATAAGGAGCTTTCGGTTCATTTCTTAGCAGTTAGTTTTAGTCGACACTCAGCAGTCGACACTCAGCAGTCGACAATCTTTAAAGGCCTACGGCCTAACTCGGCAGATTAGGGAAAACAATTAAACGGTAATTGGCCAAAATTAGTGCCAAATGTTCAAAGCCTGGTATCGAAACTAAAAACTGACTGTCTACTAAAACTAACCGCCAACCGCTTTTTTATACACCGGCACCGTCGAGCAAGGCTCCCCAAAAAACAAGCTTTGGACGATGGGTTGCAGGCGTTTGGTGATGGCCAGATAAGCGGCGGGTGGTACGGGTTTGCCGCTGCAACCTTTCACCACGATGCGTTTGCCAGCGAATTTTTCCAGGTCCAGGCCGGCAATTTGGCTGAGAAATGCCTGCTCCACCCATTGCTCTGGGGTCGCCAGTACCACATCGAGGACGTGCGGAGCAGCATAAGTAGCCACCAGCATGTAGGCCCACACGGGAATGATGGCATCGGCCGAGCAGAACACCGTGAGTACCTTCCCTTGGTATTGGATCCAATCGTGGACTTTCAACGCCTCACGGAAATCTTTTTCCTTCAGGATCATGGCCATAAAAAGGTAGTCCTTAAGGTCAAATGAGGCCACTTCGGCCCCTGGGTACAGGTCTTCGAGGTCGAAGGTAAGGAGGCCGCTTTGAGCCACTTTATTCACAAGCGGGGCATTGGAGTCGGTGTTTATGCTCATGGTTGTATGTTTTCTTCGGCGGAGGGAAGTTCGCCGACTGTATTTTCTACTTCTTTAAAATCTTTGGGTTTGGGAAGGTCGTTGAGTGACTGTATGCCGAGGTAGTCCATAAACTTATCGGACGTATTGTACAACAGCGGCCGGCCCGGACCTTCGCTTCTGCCACCTATAACAACAAGTTCTTTTTCCAAAAGTTTCTGCAACGCATAATCGCAATTGACGCCGCGGATTTCTTCCAGCTCGGTTTTGGTGACGGGTTGTTTGTAGGCCACCAGCGCCAACGTTTCCAAAGCGGCCTGAGAAAGGCGTTTTTTGGTGGTTTGTTTGAGGTGCACGGCCACCGTATTGTGGTACGCACCTTTGGTCATAAACTGGTAACCGCCAGCGATTTCCACCAGCTCAAATGCGTAAAGCTCGCTGCGGAACTGCATGAGGGTATTTTCCAGCGTGGCCAAAATTTCGTTCTCCAAAATTTCCTGCTGGAAGGTTTCGGTCAGTACAGACTTGATTTCCGCCAGCGGAATGGATGTGGGCGAAGCAAAAATGAGGGCTTCGATGTGTTGTTTCAGGAAATCCATGGGGCAAAGATACGGGTTCCCTGCGGGATGACAAGGGCTCCCTTGTCGTCCCGCAGGGAACCATTACAACAATGGATCGCAATGACAGAGGTTTTCGTGGGGTTTGTTGCTTCCGAACGGCAGAATTTGTGCTTTGGCCGTTTTTCGTTTGTAGTCGTACACATCTTTGTACCGCAGGGTGTCGCCCGCAGGTGTAATCTCCATCAAATCGTAACGGATGTGCACACGGGTACCTACAGGAGCGTGGTAATACAACCTCCAAGTATCGGCCTCGCCCAGTCCGATGCAACCGTTGGAAGACGGCTTGCCCAGCGACACCGGGTTGGAGGTGGGATGTATCATTTGTCCACTGCGTATGTTGTTGATTTTGGTTTCCATCCAGGGTATGCGCGGCATTCTCGTCACTCTTTTGTCGTCGCGTCTGGTGGAATCGTATCTTATACCGGTCACGGGGTTGTATACCGTCGGGTCGCGGTTGATCCTGATGATGGCGCCTTCTCCGGTGCGGGTGCGCAGGTCGACTTCCCTGCCCACCATTTCCAGGTATTGCGTTTTGTTTTTGCCCACGCGTACAGGCGCCTCAAACAGCAGACTGTCGGCCTGCAAAACCCTCAAACGGAAAGCCGGAATGTTGACGTCGATCACGGTTTGACGTATGTTTTCGATCAGTTGGGCAGCAGCTTTCGGACCCGGCACTTGCAGGGTATCCCCTGCGCGGAGCACAATTATTTTCCGTTGGTCGTACACAAAATGCCCCTGAGCGATTTGCGTGTAATAATCGGTGGCCACGAGGGAATCGATGATCCATGGGTTGGCGCGAACGAGCAGGTGTTCGGTAAGGTCGTAAGGCGCCAGTGTGTCGTATTTGGCCACCAACGCATCGATGTAGGTAAAATATTGATCCAATCGCACATCTTCCGAAATGGGAATCAGGGCCGCGGGCGGTTCACCGGGCACCAACGAAGGCAATGCGCGGATGTTGGGACGGGCAGGTCTTTCAACTTCGGACTTCTTGCCGCAGGCTGCCATCATCAAGGCAACAACGACCAACTGCACTAAGTATATCCTTTTCATGGCGCGAAGATAAAAACGGGAAAGCATACGTGCACGGTTTGGGAAAAGTCGGCCCGTTGTTTCAAAATTTCACAATCACTTCCTGGTAAAGTTCGTTTTGTACACCCCGCACCTGCATGGTCACAACCGGGCTATTGTTCACCCAGTGTATTTTCAGAATACCAAAATTGCGTTTGACGATGAGGTCACCGACGCGGAATTTGTTGATTTCTTCTGTGCCCGAGCGTATGTGGGTCAGTCCGCTGGAAGTAAATTCAAACAACGTATAAGGCAGTCCCTGAAGGTCCATTTTGGTAATTTCGGCCATATGACGGTCACCCGAAAGCAGCAGCAGATTTTTGGGTTTGGCTTTAGCCAAAAGGCTCAGCAGGCGTTTGCGCGCGGCGGGAAAATTGCCCCATTTTTCGTGGGGATGCTCGTCGGGAAGCATCTGGATGCTGGAACAAAGCAAGGTAAGGTTGGCATTGGGGGTGCGAAGTTCCTTTTCCAACCACCGCCATTGTGCTTCGCCTAAAATATCGCCTTCGTAGTTGGGCAAGTACCGTTTTAGTTTGGTAGGATCTTTTTCAAGTGAGTCCCTAAAATAGCGGGTATCGAGCAAAATGATTTTGATCCGCTGTTCCCCTTTGCCATACACGTAGGACTGGTAGCTGCCTTCGCGTTTTCGCACGGAGGCATTGGAGGGCACGTCTAGAAAATCGAGCAGGGCTTTTTTGGAGGCGACTTTTTGCGGAA
The DNA here is from genome assembly GCA_038249605.1 of Chitinophagales bacterium. GTDB lineage: Bacteria > Bacteroidota > Bacteroidia > Chitinophagales > Saprospiraceae > M3007. The sequence goes on from JBBSDH010000003.1 coordinate 32,907, forward strand.
ATTCTTTGCCGCCGTCGTTTACGCCATAGTCGTGGTCGTCGTAAATGCCGATGACCTGCGATTTTTTGGTGATTTGCCGGTAATCGGCATTGGTTTTTAACTTTTTGTACATGGCGTTGAGGGCAACCATGTCGGTGGTATCGGCGTAAATGATGTCGCCGAGCCAGATGTACAAGTTCGGGCTGTTGGCGGCAATGTCGGCAAAAATATTTTGCGAAATTTTTTGCTTGTTGCACGATCCAAAGGCGATGACTGCCAGATTTTGGGTCGTATCGAGGGGTTTGGGCTTAAAAGCATCAAGCTCTTGAGCCGCTGCGGATGCGTTGCCGGGTGATTTGGTTTTGGCTTTGGTTTCGGGTTGGGCCATTCCTGCAACACAAAGGCAACAAGTCAGGACCGTAATCAACAGGCGGATTTTTCTCATGAAAACTTTTAGTTCAAAGGATAAGGCGACTAAGCCCGGGAAATATTGAAACGCAACACATACCTCTTATGGTACGCCAAAGTGCGAAGCAACTACATTTTTGAAAAAAAGTGTGATTTTGACGGACAAAGCCGCAAACTCTTTCAACACTGCATCTTTGCTTGCGTTATTTTTACGTTTGAAGGTTAAATACGTTGCTGCATGATCCTGAAATATTTTCCATTTGTCCTGTTTTTGTTGTTTGCCGCCTGCACCTACACCCTCAAAGTGGAGGACGGGCGCACAGCCTACGAGCGCAAACAATTCTCCACCGCCATTCCCATGCTGCAAAAGGAATTTAAAAACGCCAAAACACGCAGCGAAAAAGGCCAACTGGCGTACCTGCTGGGCGAAAGTTACCGGCGCAACGGCGAAGATGCCCCGGCACTCGACTGGTACAAAAACGCTTACGACAACCAGGCAGGTCCCGACGCCCTCAAAGGTTACGCATACACCTTGAAAAAACTCGAACGCTACGGCGAAGCCCGCGAAGCCTTTAAAAATCTGGGCATCGAAATCGGCAGTCCATACGAATACCGCAAAGAAATCACCGCCTGCAACATCGCCGAAGGTTGGCTCAAAGAACGCGACGGCAACGGCTGGGAAGTGCAATCCGCCCCTTTCAACGGTACCCAAAACGACTACGCACCCACCTATTTTGCCGACGGCAGGCTGGTGTTCACGTCCGACCGAGCCATGAGCGCCGGGGATAAAAATTACAACTGGACGGGCAACAAGTTTATGGACCTGTACATCGTGGAGCCCTCCAACGCCAGTCCGCAAACCTTCGACACCGAACTCAATACCGAGGGCAACGAGGGTACCGCCTGTTTCAGCAAAGATTTCAACGAAGTGTTCCTCGTGCGTGCCATAGGCGCTTACAAAGGCGACGACGCATTTTGCAAAATTTATTACGCCGAACGTGAAGACGACTCCTGGGCCTCCGCAGTTCCCCTGCCTTTCCAAAAAGAAAAAATCAACTACCTGCATCCGGCACTTTCACCCGACGGACAAACGCTTTATTTATCCAGCAACGACCCCGAAGGTTGGGGTGGTTACGACCTTTACAGCGTGCAGCGCAACAAACAAACCGAAAACGGCTGGGACGAGCCCAAAATCCTGAGCCGAAACATCAATACCGGCGGCAACGAATTTTTTCCCACCCTCGACGCCGATACACTTTATTTTGCCTCCGACGCACACACTGGCATGGGCGGACTCGACATATTCCGCACCACCCGGACCGATAAAAACTGGACGCCAGCCATCAACCTCAAAGCACCGGTGAACAGCGGTTCCGACGACTTCGGTTTCATCACCGATGCTGCGCCAAAAACCAACGCCAAAAATCCCGGCGACCTTATTCGCAGCGGCTATTTCACCTCCAACCGTCCAGGCGGCAACGGCAACGACGACATTTACCGTTTCGAACAACGTGTGCCGCAGCCCAAACCTGTGATTGTAGATACCACGCCTGCACCGCCATTGGTGTACAAAATAACGCTCGAAGGTTATGTTTTGGAAAAAATCCTGACCAACCCTGCCGATCCGAACAGCAAAGTATTGGGCCGCAGGCCGTTGGCGGGCGCCGCCGTAGTAGCCGATTTTGGGAAGAAAAAACAAAACTTCACGGTGGGCGAAGACGGCTTTTTTACCATGGAACTCACCGAAAACATGGACTACACCTTCAGCGCCACCCTGAAGGATTACCTGGCCAACAGCACAAAGTTCAGCACCAAAGGCATTGCCAAAGACCCCAAAAACCCCGTGCAGGTGTTTGAAGTGGAAATTGAACTCGACCGCATCTACCGCGACCAGGAAATCGTTTTGGAAAACATCTATTACGACTACGACAAGTGGGACATCCGTCCCGACGCCGAGCCCACGCTTACCCGCCTCGCCGATGTGTTGAAACAAAACCCTGGTATACGCATCCAGCTCGGGTCGCACACCGACTGCCGTGGCAACGACAACTACAACCAGGACTTGTCGCAAAAACGCGCCCAAAGTGCCGTGAATTACCTCATCGTTAAAGGGATAGATGGCGCCCGCCTAACCGCAGTAGGTTACGGCGAAAGTCAGCCCGCCGACGACTGCGTGTGCTCGCGTTGCACGGAAGTGGAGCACCAAACGAATAGGAGGACGACGTTTAAGATAGTGGAATAATTATTTAGTGCCGCGTCCAGTGAATGAATGTTTGGGCGCCTTTGGCTGTTTTTGATACTTCGATAACAGAAAGCCAAAGAAATTTAAGACTTCACAATGACAAGTTTTTGGACTACAGGATAATGGCAGACTCCATTTCAAAACTTTATCACCTTTGAATAACCAACTTCCCACTCCAGCTGCCGCCTTGCGTACCCGCAAGTTTGTATAGATAAAGGCCCGGCGCAAGTTGTCGGACATTCACCTCTGCTTGGCTTTCAAAGGATTGTTCATGCACGTTACGCCCTTGTACATCCAACAGGAGGAGCCTTCCTGAAACGCCTGGAAGTGAAAATCGCACCGTTTCCGACGCAGGATTGGGTGCCACGACAAGTTTGAGAAGTTCAGGTGTAACAACGGATGAGGTTCCCACCGTCACTTCCCGGCAAAACGTGTCGATGCCGTAAGGGTTGCTCACCGTGAGGCACACGTTGTAGGTGCCCGCCTGTGGGAACGTGTGCACAGGACTGGTATCTGCGCTTACAGTACCATCACCAAAATCCCAGCTCCAGAAGGCAGGTTCGTAGTAGGAAAGGTCGGTGAGGGTGCGCTGCAACACCAAACTGGAATCTTCCCAATCGTGCCTGAACAAGGCTACGGGCACGTTGTCGATGCCCAGGGTATCGCATGCAGAGCCGTCGACAGGGCCAAGGCGGTAGTTTGGGTAATAGGCGTTGGGTAAAGCTGAAAAACTGGGCAATTGCAAACTACGCTGTTGAAGTTTACAATTTGTCCCCAACCGATTGGGAAAATTAACCACATGCATAAAACGACTTCCACTTGCCCAATTGTAGAGCTTACCATTGGGACCATGCTGAAAGTAGGAAAAAGTAGTATAAATTAATGTGCCTGCAGGTTGTAAAGTATCAGAGGCTCCATCCCAAACTGCTATTGTAGTTTTAGATGCTGCGATATTTGGAACAATGAGATTGTATTGTTCGATTCTTTTCAAAGCTCCACGTACAACATATAGCTTTTTACTATCCGGTGAAAACGCCGCTCCGTAACCGTGACCGTTGACCTGGTAATTGGCAGGTAAAAACAGCGGGGAAGACAATAATCCAGTGCAACGGTCGAAATCGTACAAGGCAACGCCGGTTTGAATGTCGTTGATCATCAGCTTATTGCCGTCTGGTGAAAATTCAGTCCAACCGGCGTAAAAAAAAGTGTCGGTGGTGGTCTGGTTTTCAATGTCCTGGTACCAGGGCCCTTGTATACCGTCAGGCGTTTGCAAAAACCGGTAAAATCGCCCGACCGTGTTGTCGGCAAGCAAAATCCACCAGTCTCGTCCGTTGGCATGTTTGTTGGCAACTGCGACTTGGAAACAGCTCTCCAATAAAACGGAATCTTTTAATATAACTGACCCGAGTCCTTGGCTGGCATTCATATCCACAATTGCATATTGCAAGGCATCATGAAGGCACATTGCATTCGGAAAAGGATCTGAATCAACATTAAATCTAAGATAAATCAAACTGAATCTTTTTCCCATCAATGGAATCGCGAGTACACCTTGAACTATTGGATAAAGACCAATTCCTGAAGTTCCACAATAGTTTGTATAAACATCAGAATTTGGTCCTAAATTTATAAAATCACCATTTTGCATATTTCCACCAAGCTTATCTCGAATCAAACAACCATTGGTATAAAATGCTAAATTTCCGCTTGAATCTGAGATTGAAACGTTTGCGCCTCCTAATGTAATACTATCGAATAGCAAAGAAACTGATGGTGACTCATAAGGATTAAAATCAACAGCGAAAACCGTAGAATCGTCAAACGGCGTAACATTTACACCTGACATCCAAATGTAATCATATTTTTGGGAGTATAAACAGTTTATTACTCCAAAGCAAAGTGAAAAAATCCAAAACCTGCGCATGTTTAGTCAATTTAAAAATTAAGTAACCAACTAAAATCAGTTTTGAATACTAATCAGTTTACTTACAATATCATTTCTATTTTTCAATATTCGTAATTGGTAAATACCGTTTGGTAAATCCCCAATCTGGATCTGGTTCCTTGGATTATGCAATGTTCGTCCAAAATTGGTTTGCCCAAACATATTGATGAATTCAGCCTGGTAAGTGCTTTCAGTATCAAATTCAGCTAAGTCAATGTAAACCAGGCCATTGGTAGGATTGGGATAAACCAAAACCGCACCCAAAACTTGCTTCAATTTATTCTGACTTTTAATTTCCCTTTCAAATAACCCGTCGCAATCGCTTTCGGGAAGAAAATCTCCTGTAAACCGTTCGTACAAACCCTGGGCATTACCCACGCTTGGTCCTGCAGTATATACACATTGGGTTGCAATAGCATGCAGAGCCTCAAGTGTACTTTGCTCCGGCTGGTATCCTAAAATCACATTTTCAAGGTAAGCCCTCAAAACTGTTTGTGTATTGACTTCAAAAATATGATCGGGAACTAAGGCATTGACTCCCTCCAAAACTTCAGCAGCCACCGAGTGAAATTCAAGATATTTGTTACTTACGAGCTCCTGATATTGTGACTGAACGGCAGATAAATCTGATTGTAGGTCCATCAAATTAGCTTGGTAAACTGCCTGAACAGCGGTATCAACCGTAATCTTCATCAAGGAATCCACAACACTTATTTCAGACAACAATTGATTGATTTCCAAGAGGTAGTTTTCTGCCAAAACCCGTTGCTCATTCGTAAACTTTCCAGCATCCACAAGATTTTGGGTTGCTCCAACCAATGTATAAACCGGAGTACCAACGAACCCCTCAACAAACCCATTCATCAATACATTGTCCACCATTTCAAAGGTGTCGCAGGATAACAATTTGTGCAACAATTGGAATTCTGCCAAACGGATGGATGCTTCCGGATAATAATTGAACGTCATTTCCCCGTTGGCAACCATTGAATCCCTTGTGGTAATTTCGAGGCTGTGAAATTCAGGCGGGCTTTGGATAATTGGACATTCAAGATAGCAATCAGGGGCAGATGTAACATTTGCGAAAAACCAGCCTGGACCAACATTAGTAATTGGATTTTCATTTGGTTGATTTCGAACATAATAATTAGACAAAAGAGGATTAGATACTGGATCATCAATAAACGCATCCACTGCCACGCCATTTCCATTATACCACTTGTTACCACGAGTCATGGTAAAAGGATTTCCCTGAGCACTTGTTTCAGCTCCAAAAATATAGCGTAAACCGTTTTCCGAATAATCAATCATATTGTTGCATGCGAAAATGCTTGAGTTACAATCCCCTTGGAATATTGCGCTATACCTTCCTCCTTCCAGTTTATTGCGGGCAAACAACCCGTTTGGGTTTCCGCGAACGCTGTGCAAAAAACTGTTGCTTACATTGGAGCGTACATCGTTGCAGGTGGAGGTATTGTGTTCTCCTCTGCTGAATACAATTCCCAATGAATAATTCCTCCGAATCTCGAAACACTCTCTTTGAGGTATGGCATTGTCGATGTTCGTCACCTGGATCATGCCTTGCATTGGTTGTATAGTTGAAAAATTAACCAGGTTAATGCAAGCGCCCGGCTGTGTTGCAGTAACTGCCCAAGAATGGCTACCGGCGCCGGCTTCCATACATTCGGCATTCAGCGACAAATTCAATACGCTGCAATTTCGAGTGGCAACTGAGGAAAAAGCGGCAGTGCAACATGGCGGTGTAGTATCGCAACCTACACGAATTGTTTTTTCGCACCGCTCACTGCTCAGCAATTCAAATACTACAGTATAATCACCTGATGTGGTATATGTATGGGTCGGATCTACCATGGTCGAAGTGTTACCGTCACCGAAATCCCAACCCTGGATTAAAATGTCTGAATCAAAAGCAACGGTACAACCAAAAATATCATACCCAAATACTTTATCATCGCAGCCTGTACTACATGTAGCTGAAATCACCTTTGTACAGGTATACATCACCCCGCCTATTACTACAGTGTGTGTAATTGTTCGAGACTGGTTGGTAGCAGATCCGAAGGTATGTAACGGCGCCGGTTGATTACTCATGTAGGTGAAACCTGTATTCGTTGTTCTGAATGACCATGCGTGCATGGTACCTGTTCCATTGCTCAAAGGCTGAAACTCAACGTCACAGCCGTTGACGGTAAAAGTAAAATCTGCAAGTGGGTCGCATTGGGCCCGGAGTTCAAGGGTAGTAAACATTCCCAAAGCCCACAACAATAGTATAGGGAGCCGCCGGAGACGAAAAAGTCCGGAGTTTTTAGAGATACTTAAAAATAAATTTTATATATATATAATTCGTAAACAAATGATTTCCAATGGATTGGTTTCAGACATTTGGGATGAGATTTAAAGTTGGTGTGGCGATTGTTCTGTTATTAAAACAAAGATGAAATATTAAATTGACAATATCAAGGATTGCGTATGTTAAGTCTTACGCTTTATGAAAATTTAACATGAGGAACCAAAGAAAGCTGAAACCAAAAAAAAGTGAGACCAATGGAATTCATCCACCAATCTCACTTTTTTTACCAACGGCTGCCTGCTAACCGCTAACTGCTGCCTGCTATTACGGTGTTACCCCCTTACCGGCCTTAGCTGCTTTGCCCATACCGGCTTCGCGCCAAACGGCTTTTTTGTTTTTCTTGGGTTTCACGGTTTCAGCCATGGACACCGCTTTGGAAGCGCTCACCGTACCACCGCTTACGGAGATGTCGGCAAACTTCACTTTTTCGGTTGTGCCGGGTTTGTACACCTCCCCATCTTGTTTTTCCACCGAGTTGATCATCAATTCGCGCACTTGGTTGGCCGAAAGGTCGGGGTAGTATGAGCGGATGATCGCTGCTACGCCTGCTGCTGCAGGAGCGGCCATGGAAGTACCTTGTGCGTTGCCGTACTTGCTGTCGGGTACCGTGGAGTAAATGGCTACGCCAGGCGAGAACAGGTCGACATTGGTTTTGCCGTAATTGGAGAATCCGGCGATGCTTTTGTCGCCTTTACGCCAGCTCAGGGCACCGATTTCGAGCCAGTTGTCGGCTGTTTTTTCCTTTTTGAACATGCCTTTTTTCACGGCTTTGTTGTAGCCATCGTTGGGGAAGTTCGGATCGGTATCGTTGTTTTCGGCGTCGTTGCCGGCGGCGTGCACGAGCAATACGTCGTGTTCGGCGGCGTATTTTACGGCAGCGTCAACATATTCTTTTTCCGGACTGAAACCTTTACCAAACGACATGTTGATGATGCTGGCGCCGTTGTCCACAGCGTAGCGGATGGCATTGGCCACATCTTTGTCGCGTTCGTCGCCGTCGGGTACGCAGCGTACGCTCATGATGCGCACGTTGTCGCCAACGCCGTTGATGCCGATGCCGTTGTTGCGTTCGGCGGCGATGATGCCTGCTACGTGGGTACCGTGGAAAGCATCGGGACCGCGGTAATCGTTGTTGCCGTAGTAGCGGTTGTTGAGGTCGGCGTAGTTGTCACCTACGATGTTGCGCGGATTGAACTCTGTGTTGTAGCCATAGTTGAGGCCGCCGGCAAAGTATTTGCTGGCTTCATCTTTCTGCTCAGTGAATTCTTCTTCCGTGATGCCTTGTGCAAATGCTTTTTGCAGGGTAGCTACAGCTTCTGTGAGTTTTTCATCGCTTCCGGCGTTCACTTTGGCGAGGTCCTCTGCCGTAATGGTTTTGAGGCCGGTGGCTTTTTTTACAGTCGCCAAAGCATCGTCGATTTGGCCGAAGTATTTGTCGACCTGGGCTTTTTGCGCTTCCAGTTCGCCGCGTTTTTCTTCGTACGAAGCTTTTACCTCCTGGTAATACGCGTAATCTTTTTTACCAGCTTTGTCGAGGTTTTCGCCGTTGGAGTTGGCGTATTTTTTCGTGAGGCGGGCGTACTCGCGGGTGAGTTCGTACGAGTCGTGGTCGATGTTTTTGCCATCTTTACCACCGATGAAGTTCCAACCGTGGATGTCATCAATGTAACCGTTTTTGTCGTCGTCAATGCCGTTTCCTGCGATTTCACCCGGGTTTACCCACATGATGTTTTTCAGGTCTTCATGCATGTAATCCACGCCGGAGTCGAGCACGGCTACGATTACGGTTTGGCCTTTTTTGCCTTTTTCTTTAAGTTTTTGAATGGCGGCATCGCCGCTGGTTCCGTTTACGCCGTCTATCGTATTGTCGAGGGTAAACCAGTTTTCGGGAGCTTTGGAAGCCTGTGCCTGCACAAAAAGGGCGGGCAGACAGAGGGCGAGCATCACCAGACTTTGTTTGAAATTCATGTTGGAAGAAAAATTTAAGTGAATTGGCTTTGATTGGTTTTGGTCGAATAAGCCACAATAGTACATCAAAACACGTCATCCCGAAACGTTGTTCTGGATGACGTGATTTTATGAACGCAAAAATAGGCGTTTTTGTATGGAATCGGCATATAGATAGACAAACCTCTTGTTCGGGGCGTCGATCAGCGTGTTTCTGCGGATGTTCTACAACGTACCGCGCAGCTCCTGTTCGCGTTCGATTGCTTCAAAAAGGGCTTTGAAGTTGCCTTTGCCGAATGATTTGGCGCCGCGCCGCTGGATGATTTCAAAAAACACGGTTGGACGGTCCTGGACGGGTTTGGTAAACAGTTGAAGCAGGTAGCCGTCTTCGTCGCGGTCGATGAGGATGTTGAGTTTTTTCAAGGTTTCCAGGTCTTCCTCGATGTGGCCCACGCGTTCCATCACATCTTCGTAATACGTTTCAGGAACGTACAGGAAATCGACGCCGTTGGCGCGCAACTGAGTCACAGTTTCGATGATGTTGTTCGTAGCCACGGCGATGTGTTGTACACCGGCACCTTTGTAAAACTCGATGTATTCTTCGATCTGGCTTTTTTTGAGGCCCTTGGCTGGTTCGTTGATGGGGAACTTGATGTACCCGTTGCCATTGGCCACCACTTTCGACATCAGTGCAGTGTATTCGGTGCTGATGTCTTTGTCGTCGAAGGTGATGAGCAGTTTGAAGCCCATGACGTCCTGGTAAAATTTCACCCATTTGTTCATGTCGCCTAATTCCACGTTGCCTACACAGTGGTCAACGTACAGCAAACCGACACTTTTAACGGGATAAACGCTTTTGCGTGCTTCGTAACCAGGCATAAAAACGCCGTTGTAATTTTTGCGTTCCACAAGGTTGTGGATGGTGTCGCCGTAGGTTTTTACGGAAGCCATCACTACTTCGCCGTGGGCGTCGGTGAGTCGGATGGGCTCAAAAGCACTTTCCGCGCCGCGCGCCATGGCTGTATGGTAAGCTTTGGCGGCGTCGTCCACCCACAAAGCAAGCACCTTCACACCGTCGCCGTGGTGCGCCACATGACGGGCGATTTCGTGGTCGGGACGCAGGGCCGAGGTAAGCACCAGTCGGATTTTGTTTTGTTGCAACACGTAGCTCACACGGTCGCGCACACCGGTTTCGGGACCCTGATAGGCCACGAGTTCGAATCCAAAGGCAGCCTGATAATACATGGCGCTTTGTTTGGCATTGCCGACGTAAAGTTCGAGGTAATCGGTGCCGTTGATGGGAAACTCATCGGCGGCGTAGGTGCTTTGGTTGGAAGCTGGTTTGGTTAAGGTATCCATAGAGCAAAATGACTTCGGGTGGTTTGAAAACAACAAAGGTAATTGCTTGCGGATTGTTCGCAGGGATGATTTTCATCACTGTGCAGCAGGCGGCAGGCAGCGGGCAGCAGGCAGGGCTCTTCGGCCTCAGGACCTGGTAAGCTTCCCTGAAAAATCTGATACAGATGGTTGAACACTCCCGAGGCCGTAGGCCGAGGAACCCTGCCTGCTGCCTGCTGCCTGCTTATTTAAACGTTGCTTTAAATTTCAAATCCAGCCGCACTTCCGATTCGATCTGAGGGATGTCGCGAAGGCGGATCACCACGTCGATGCCGTAGCGGTAATTTTCAAAAAAACGTTTGGTGTTGGCGAGGGTGGGAATAAGGCCTAAGTTGTTGCCAGCGTCGAATGGAACAGGTTGGCGGTAGCCGGTTTCGATGTAGTCGGTTACGTCGATACCGTCGTAAAGGCGGACCGATATTTCCTGAATGAACCCAAGGTCTGCGTCGCCGAATTGTCCGGTTAGATTGCCTTGTTCGAGCAATATAGTTTCGATGTCATCGGCTGTTTTGCCGTTCTGCAGCAGGTACTGTTCGAAACGTGTGGGAATGTTTTTCCGAAAAAAGTGGTGCGTTTCGAAAGGACTGATGCCGGGAGGAATGTAAAAATCTTCCTGGAAAATCATTTCAAATCCCGGGCCGCTGTCTTCGTCCCGGTTGCAACTGCCCAAAACGAACAACAAAAAAACGGCAAATAGACCGTGTATATGGATGGACTTGTTCATAATTCGTATAGACGCAAAAAAAGATAAAAAGGTTGTATGCAGCAGGCAGTGGGGCAGCAGGCAGCAGGCAGCGGGGCAGCAGGCAGCAGGCAGCAGGTA
>JBBSDH010000004.1:0-43581 GCA_038249605.1 Chitinophagales bacterium
ATTACCCGGAAGTGATGCGCAACGGTGTGGAAGTGTTCCAAATGCAGTCGCGCAATCCACACTTTCACGAAGTTACCAAGGGCGAAGACCATTTGAAAGAAATGATAGAAGGTTCACTTTCTGTATTGTACCACTCTCCTGTTTGCCCTGAAAGCCTGAAAAAAGACATCCTCCAGGAGCTCAAAAGGCATAAAATTCTTACCGCTTCAAAAAAAACACCCACCAACCCAAAGCGGTATCCTGCACTGTCGAACATGGATTTCGACAAAGCCTCTAAAGTCCTCGATTGGAAAAAACACAGCAACCTTTAGTTGTTATGACGGTGTTGTTTTCAGACATAGACGGAACCTTGATAGACCACCATTCCTACGATTTCAACATGGCGTCGGAAGCAGTTGAGTTGTTGGAAAAAAAAGGCATTCCGTTGATTTTTTGTTCTTCCAAAACCTTTGCCGAACAACTTCATTTGCAACAACAACTCGGTATTCGCCAGCCTATGATCGTTGAAAGCGGTGGCGGTTTGTTTTTTCCCGAAGGGTATTTTTTAGAGAAAACAATCGCCTCATACCCAGCTACGCATGGTTACCGCATGGCCCCGTTGGCCTCGCTGCAATATTCGGAAATCAGAACCATACTTTCTGCCGTCAACAAAACTACCGGTGGCGCATTGCGCGGTTATGCCGATGTGACCGACGAAGAACTATCCGATGCTACCAACCTTCACGGAGAAGCATTGCAAAGAGCCCGGCAACGGTTGTTCAGCGAAACGCTGCTGGCACCGCCGCCCAACATTGTCGAAATCCGTGAATTGCAGCATGCCGGGCTGGCTTTATCACGCGGTGGGCGATTCTTTACGCTCACAGATGCCCAAGTAAACAAAGGGAAAGCACTCCAAATCCTTGTGCCGTTGCTGAAGCAAAAACACGGATCCAAACTGGTTTCCATGGCTGTCGGCGACAGTCAAAATGACCAAAGCATGTTGGCTGCCGCCGACAAAGCCTACCTCGTAAAACGCCACGATGGATCCTGGACTGACATGGAGGTACCGAGGTTGTTGAAGTTGGATGGAATTGGGCCAGAAGGACTCTTAAAAATGTTGCAACTGCTGTAAAAGCTGATTAGGGACGCGTCCAGAGAATGACGTACAGTTTGGCCAAACCAAAGTTTAAAATGCTGCCTTACCATCCAAAAAAAGTATGTTTTTTACAAAACTTGTAGTATTTCACAACACTTGATACCTCTATTTTTGTTGTGGGTGGATCTTAGTGCCATTAGCACAAAAACCTATGAAAAAAATTTGCCTGCTTGTTCTGTTTATTGCAAGTACCGTTTGTGTTCAGAACTTGTTTGCGCAAGGCTGTCCGGGACTCGCATCCGTTACGCTCAACGTTTTACCGCCTCCCATTCCGACCGTTTTGGGGGCAGGCGAGTTTTGTACATCAAGTACAACCCTAAGTGTAACGCCGTTCTTTAACGGGTACACATGGTCAACTGGTGAAACTACTCAGGCAATTGCCGTAACCACCTCGGGCACCTACACGGTTACGGTAACCAACAGCAATGGTTGTGAGGGAACAGCAAGTGCAGTAGTCACCTATTTACCCGATCTTCAACCCAACATCACCGCGTCGCCCTATGCCTGTAATGGACAAATTAGCCTGACAGCATCTCCCGGGTTCAATACCTACAGTTGGTCGAATGGATCAAGCGGACAAGGCACCACCGTAAACAGTTCGGGACCATACACCGTGACCGTGACCAATGTGGACGGTTGTACGGGTACCAGTACTTTTAATGCTTCGATACCTCCGCCCCCTGTTGTTTCCATTTCTGGGAGTACCTCTGTTTGTCAGGGTGAAAGCATTAACCTAAATGCGAGCAGTGGGTTTTCCTCTTACAGCTGGTCTAACGGCCAATCAGGCTCCAACATCAGTGTTATCAACAGCGGAACATATGCAGTAACGGTGTCCGATGGTTTTGGATGCACCGCAACGACGAGCCAGGTGGTGAATCAGATTCCGGCTCCGATACCCAACATTACCGGGGCACCAAGTGCATGCCAAGGCATCTCCATAACTTTGGACGCCGGTCCAGGTTTCAGTTCGTACCTGTGGTCTAACGGACCAAGCACCCAGACCACCCAGGTTTCAACTACCAATACTTACACCGTAACGGTAACTGCCACCAACGGTTGCACCGGAACCGATTCACAAACTTTTACAACATTATCTCAACCTCAACCCAACATCACCGCAGCGCCTTATGCCTGCAACGATCAACTCGTATTGAATGCAGGCGCAGGGTTTCTTGGTTACAGTTGGTCGAACGGACCTGCCGGGCCGCTTAGCACCGTCACCACTTCGGGCAATTTTACCGTTACGGTCACCGATGCATCGGGATGTACCGGTACGGATGTATTTTTTGCAGACATACCAACCGACCCTGTGGTCAGTATTTCAGGTGCGGATGTTTTTTGCGAAAATGGGTTTACCACACTCATTGCAACGGGCGGATTCAACGCTTACGCTTGGAATACCGGCGAAGCAACACCCGATATTGACGTCATCAGTGCCGGCACGTTTACCGTTACCGTTACCGATGCTTTTGGTTGTACAGCAATAAACAGTCTGACTACCAACACCTTGCCTGCGCCACAACCATCCATTTCAGGTGTTGCAATTGTTTGTGAAAACATTTCCACCAATTTTGATGCTGGCGCCGGTTTTGCCTCCTACAATTGGTCCATCGGCTCAAGTGCACAAAGTATCGACGTTTCAACAGCAGGTATTTATTCCGTGACAGTAACCGCAGGCAACGGATGTACCGGTACCGACAGCGAGACATTGTTGTTGTTGCCTGTACCTACGCCCGACATCCTGGAATCGACATATTTGTGCGACGGCGAGCTAACCCTTTCTGCTGGAGGCGTTTTCAGCAGCTACAATTGGTCTACCGGCGCGACATCCCAGGCCATAACCATCAACAATTCCGGAAACTTCCAAATCACGGTTACCGGCAGCAACGGCTGTACAGGAACGGACAGTTACGACGTCAACATCCCAAGTACACCCTTTGTAGACATCAGCGGCGAAAACCAGTTTTGTCCAGGCAATTCTGCAACGCTGGATGCAACACCAGGTTTCGTATCTTATGCCTGGGCAGGAGGACAAACCGGCAGTTCCATCGATGTTGCCCAGGCCGGCAATTACACGGTTACGGTGACCGACTTTTTCGGTTGCACGGCCACCGATGTGTTTGGAGTGACGGCGCTAACAGCGCCCGTGCCAGGCATCAGCGGTCCAACATCGATTTGTGCCGGCAGCAATGCTACCTTTACCGTCAACGGCTCTTTCAACAGTTACCTTTGGTCTTCAGGTCAATCCACTTCCTTTATCACTGTGAATACCGCTGGCGATTACACCGTAACGGTAACCAATACCGCAGGTTGTACCGGAAGCGCAACACAAAGTTTGACCTTGGGCACCTCACTGCAAACCCAAATCGTGGTTCAACCCTACCAATGCAACGGCCAACTTACGCTGGATGCAGGCGCAGGGTTTGTAAGTTATACGTGGACGGGCGGACAAACTACCCAAACACTAAACGTGAATGTAGATGGTATTTATGCCGTAACCGTAAGTGATGCCACCGGTTGTAGCGGTACGGCGACCATCAACGCAGGCATACCACCACCACCCAATGTGACCGTCACTGGCGATGCTGTTATTTGTCAGGGCGAAACAGCGAGCATTAGCGCTTCGGCCGGGTTCAGTAGTTATCTTTGGTCAAACGGGCAGGTTGGCCCCAACATCTCGGTTACAACTTCTGATACGTTCACCGTAACCGTAACTGATAATCCAGGGTGTACCGATGTTGCGTCTTTTGTTGTGGATGTTACAACAGCCCCACAACCTCAAATCACTGGTCCATCACAACTTTGCAACGGCAGTAGTGGAACTTTGGGTGTAGCAGGTGCTTTCAGCAGTTATGCCTGGTCAACAGGCGAAACCACGCCAACAATAAGTGTAAATGCGGCCGGAACCATTGGTCTTACCGTAACGGATACCAACGGTTGTACAGGAACGACGAGCCAAAACGTCACCGTCGGAAACAGCATTCAAACACAAATAACACCCTTGCCTTATGCCTGCGACGGACAGATTACCTTGGATGCCGGTACGGGATTTGCAACGTACACCTGGACGGGCGGACAAACAACCCAAATCATCAGCGCCACTCTTAACGGAACCTACATTGTTACCGTAACCGATGCCGCAGGTTGCAGCGGCACAGCCACCCTTTTCGTGAGCATACCCGTGCAAAATACGGTTGCCATCAGTGGCGACAACGTACTTTGCGCCGGTGAAACCACCACCCTCACAGCCTCTGCAGGATTTGTAAATTACCTCTGGACGGGAGGACAAACACTTTCCTTCATCTCAGTAAATCAAAGCGGAACTTACGGCGTTACGGCCACCGACGCTTTGGGATGTACTGCCACCGCATTGTTTGGAGTAAATGTATTGGCCATTCCACAGGTGCAAATCACCGGTCCGACCCAACTTTGCAACGGCAGTAACAGTACTTTGGGTGTAGCAGGTGCTTTCAGCAGTTATGCCTGGTCAACAGGCGAAACAACGCCAACAATAAGTGTAAATGCGGCCGGAACCATTGGTCTTACCGTAACAGATGCCAACGGTTGCACAGGAACGACGAGCCAAAACGTCACCGTTGGTAACAGCCTGCAAACACAAATCACACCTTTGCCTTATGCCTGTGACGGACAGATTATCCTGGATGCCGGTGCAGGATTTGCAACGTACACATGGACGGGCGGACAAACAACCCAAACCATCAGCGCCACGCAGAACGGTACGTACAATGTTACCGTAACCGACGGAGCAGGTTGTACTGGTACTGCCACCATCAATGCAACGGTTCCATTTTTGCCTCTGGTTACCATCACGGGGCCTGCCGCATTTTGTGAAGGTCAAACGGTTTCTATCGCAGCAACGGAAGGATTTGCTGGTTACCTGTGGACAGGAGGCCAAACAACTTCAAACCTGCAAGTCAGCCAACCGGGCACCTACTTCGTTACGGTGACCGATGGCTTGGGCTGTACAACGACTGCTTCCCAAAACATGACGGAGGCGCCGATCAACAACCTTCAAATTGCTCTGACCACCTGCGATCCCACGGCAGTGGGCACGGTAGAAAACTCCTTCATCAACCAGTTCGGATGCGACAGCGTAGTGGTTGTGGTTACCACACTGGCACCCGATATCGTGGTCACCGCAGAAGTTACGACCAACTACAACGGGTTCGGCGTCGCCTGCTTTGAAGAAACAAACGGCGGCGTACAAGCCAATGTATCGGGAGGAACGGCCCCATTCAATTATGTATGGAACCAAGGCGGCGTCACCGGCAACCTTTCCAATTTGCCCGTAGGCACGTACACCGTCACGGTGACCGATGCAAGCGGCTGCAGCGGTACGGCAGGGGCGTTGTTGAACGCACCGGAGGCCATCCTGATTGAAACGGATGTCGCACAGCCAGACTGCGACCAGGACGGCATGGTTGACATCACTTTGGCAACAGGAGGTGTAGCCCCGTACAGCTTTACCATCGGCATTGAAACCCAAACGGGCGATGGCTTGAACCCAGTGACCTTCGGCGGACTTGGACCGGGCATACAAACCATCCAGGTTACTGATAACAACGGTTGCATTGTGGTAACGCAAGCCGTACTTCAGGCTTTCACACCGGTGCAAACCACGTACACCGAAACGTTTGACATCAACGCAGGTGAAAGCATACAACTCATCATGCCGGTGAACTTTGTCCCACAAAACATCTTTTGGGCGCCATCAACAGGGCTGTCGTGTACCGATTGCCTTAACCCTTCCCTTGCACCTGCGAACAGTACGGTTGTGAATGTTCAGGTGGAAGGTCTCAACGGTTGTGAGGCTTCGGGTATGTTTTTGATCAATGTAAAAAAAGGCGGCAACGTTTACATTCCCAATGCTTTCAACCCCTCCGGAATTTTCAACAATACGTTCAATGCTTACGGAGACGACCGTGTGTTCAACATACGCACGTTGCAGGTATTTGATCGTTGGGGAAATAAAATTGCAGTGCTCGACAACCTTACACCCAACGACCCTGCCCAGGGCTGGGACGGTCGGTTCCGGGGCGAAGACATGCAACCCGGCGTTTATGCGTATTGGATGAAAATTGAATACGTGGATGGAACTTCAGAGGTGTTTTCGGGGGATGTGACGATCGTGCGTTAAGTTTTGCGGTGTGTCGAGTTTTGAAAAAGGCACGACACACCGCATTCCCATTTACCCTAATTGGCTCTTAGAGGTATTTAACCCATCAAATACCTTTCCACAACGTCCTGTATTTCCTCACTCACAAAGCTTTTCCAACTTTCATCCTTGTTGTGAATACATGTCCTTATGGCCGTAGCTGAAATCGATTCGATTTCCGGCGGCGGTGTAAAACAATTGACTTCATACCCTACCCCGCGACCGTAATTTACACTTTCAATGTCGGGGATGGCCCGTACTTCAACTGGTTGACCGACATACACACGTCGGATCATTTCGATGGTTTGTGCCGTCGTAAAGGGATTTTGGTCATCGCACGGAATGTCCCTTACGGTAATCATAACAGGAATCCCCTGCTTTAATTTTTGGTCAATAAGCCATTTGTGTCCGTTGTGGAAAGGTTGCCATCGTCCGATAAACAAGGCACGCCGGGCCGACGGCTGGATGGCATTCGGGGCGATTATGCTGACCTGCTCCAGGATGAAGTCGAGTAATTTTCCGGTGGAAACCTCTATGGTTTCTTCGTGGGTGTGAAGCAATAGGTCTGGCGCCTGCGGTGGCTCGTACGGCGCACTGATGCCTGTGAAATCTCCCACAAAATCGGGATGCTCCCTTGGCAGCAGTGCGCGTTTGTACAAACCTTTGACATCGTTTTTCGTCAGGGCTTCCAGAGTACTGGAAACGAAGACCGTTTTAACCAGTGGATTTTCCCGTTGCAGGGCCACCCGTGCTTCCTCGTATGGGTTGATGGCAGCCATGATGGCGATGACGCCTTGTTTCGCCAAAGTGATGCCGATGAACCCCAGCCGACGGATGTTTTCCATGCGGTCTGCTTTGGAAAACCCCAAATCGCTGCAAATGTGGCTGCGGTAAACATCACCATCGATGACTTCAACCTTGTAGCCCAGTGCCAAAAGTCGCTGTTGGACGCCATGGGATAAGGTTGATTTTCCCGAACCGGACAAACCGGTCATTTGTATAAAGACCATCTGGTGTTTACTCTTTTATCAGCCTTTTTGTAGCATAACGTCCTTGCGCATCTGTGAATTTCAGCACATAAATGCCACTTTCCCAGTTGCTTACCGTGATGGTTGTTATGGATCCGTCATAATTTCCAACCAATTTACCCAGAGCGTCGAAAGCTTCCATCTTTACAAAATCCGCATCGGTCTGAATGGTCAATACATTGGTTGCGGGATTGGGAAACAAATCCAAACGAATGTTTGACAACGCTTCCTGGGTGCCTACAATGGATGTATTGGTAAAATACTGCATGCTTCCTCCATATTCACCAACCAACAGATCCATATCACCGTCGCCGTCGAGGTCGGCAAAGGAAGGAAAAGCTGCATCTATGACTCCAGTCAACCCAAATGGATTTTGTTGCTTGGCAGCAAATTGAGGGTTGGTGGCAGAACCTATATTTTCAAAATACTGCATGTTGCCATAGTATTCACCAACCAGCATGTCGAGGTCGCCATCACCATCCAAGTCTGCAAATGTTGAGGCAGCCAAATCAACCACACTGGTTAATCCGAAAGGATTCGGTATTGGCGCCGCAAATTGGGGCGCTGCTGGGGTGCCGTTGTTTCGAAAATACCGCATTACGCCGTTGTAATCACCGACCATCAAATCCATGTCGCCGTCATCATCCAAGTCTACAAAAGTGGTGATGGAAAAGGTATTCAACGAACTCAATCCAAACGGATTTTGCTGTACAGGTGCAAATTGAGGGTTGGTGGCCGTTCCGATATTTCTAAAATATTTCATGGTACCAGTACCATCCCCAACCAGCAAATCCATGTCTCCATCATCATCCAAATCGGCAAATGTTGGAAAGGCGATCAATTGTACTCCCGTTAAGCCAAACGGATTTTCCTGTGGTGCGGCAAATTGCGGATTGGTTACAGATCCGGTGTTTTGGTAATACTGAAGCTTGCCATAATATTCACCGGCAAGGATATCCAGATCACCATCACCATCCAAATCGGCAAATGCCGGAATGGCATAGTCATAAGCCGATATTAAACCAAAAGGATTTTCCTGCGGTCCGGAAAAGGTTTGGGCCGCAAGCGGATTGCCAAAGGCAACGCCCAGGATAAAAGCGGCAGGCCCCAGCATTCTTTTGAGGTGAAATGGAGCCAAAACGACAGACAGTTCCCTGGCCAGTGTTTTGATTTTTCGTACCAAGACATCCAACTGAAGTTTTACCGAAGTCCGGTGGTCGTTGGAGAGCGTTTTGAATTGTTTAACCAGGTACTTAAGTTGCCTTTGTTTTCTGGCGTGTACGTGTTGTTGCATTTTTAGGTGTATTTATGAGGTAAATATTTAGGTTTCTGACTTTGCCCAATACGTTGAATCCGGTATCATCAAGCCTTGTTTGTGATCAGGTTTGACTGTATTCAAAATGTTGGGTCGTATTTTATTTCCAAGAATGTGGACATCGTAAATTTCATCAAGCGACGTCAGGTAGCTTATTTTTCCCACCAAACTACCTGTCGGTAAATGAACGATCACGATGCCGGCCTCGTTGGCTTTTTCTGCAAAATCCAGTTTTCCGAAGGTCGATGAATTTTTCCTCAATTTGGAAAGCCCGATGAACAGGTAATCCTTGTACAAGTCCATGCCGCGGACAAAGCCGTCCAGCTTGATGACTACCTCATGTATTCCGCTGTTTACATCTATTTTTATCAGTTCTCCGGAAGCGGAAAGCAAAACGTACAAGGCACCGCCGAACCATCTGGGCGTATGCGGCATGGCAAGGCCTCGCGCTACCGTTTCGTTGGTTTGGAGGTCGAAAACAACACCGGTTTTGGTGATGTTTTCACGCCAGCTTTGCATTTTATTTCCCTCGTTGAAGGCGGTGGCATATTTGGGCACGCCGTCTTTGAGGGCCAATCCGTTCAAATGACAGCGGTCTTCGGAAACCAGTTTATCGATGAACGGTGGATGCCAGAAGGGCGTAAAATTGTAGCGGTCGTTAATTGACACGATGCAAGAAAACAAGGTGTTTACTGCGTACAAGGTGCCGTCTTTGGCGTAACAAAGATCGTGGATGTCCAACGGACCGGTATGGTAGGTCGCGCGCGGCATGTACAAAGCATCGTATTTCTGTGGCGCTTGTGGGTAATGGTGCGCCAATTCGGCCGAATTGGCAAAAACGATGATTTCATCTTTGCAGGCCAAAGCCAGTTGGTCTGTCGCCGGGTTTTCGGCGATGCCCATGGGTTTTGGGAACGAACGGGGCAGTTGCACCAGTGTATCGGCATCCTGAGGTGAAATCAGGACAAGTTTACCAGCCTGGTAGGTGGTAACGGCAATGGTGCATTGAAGCCTTAGCAGCAGCTCCGGAATTTGTGCGGAATACTGGCAACTGAAGGGCGCTAAGGAGGAATTTGCCGGATTGCGTTCCATGGGTTGGGTTGCTATTTCAGTTGCAAGTTCAACTTTAATCACCATTCCACGTATGCAACCGCAATCATTTTTTTTTCGGTGCCCAACACCGTTTGTTTTCAAGAGAAAATGCGCTGGTTACTTACGTTTTTGCGGTAAAGCACAAGAGCCATCCTGATGTAAACAGGATGGCTCCTTGGAAAGCAGAACGCGGAGTATATCACTTTCCGCTTACCGCTTTTTACTTTCCGCTAAACAAACTCCCAGCCTCTTGCGTCAAATTGACGCCTTTTTGGTAAACCGCATAATTGAATCCCGGATGGATGCTGTAAGCGCCACATCGACCTTTTTTGTCGATGGCAACAAAACCGACCTGGGCGTCTTTTATAGCTTCAGGGTATTTTTCTACGATGCGTTTCACCACAGCCTCGGCAGCTTTTTGCGGGTGTTTGCCGCGGCGCATTTCTTCCACGAGTAAAAAACTGCCGAGGGTTTTAAGAACCAATTCGCCCAGTCCAGTGCAAGCGGCTGCGCCGACCTCGTTGTCGACGAACAAACCGGCGCCGATGACGGGGCTGTCGCCTACCCTTCCATGCATTTTAAAAGCCATGCCGCTGGTGGTGCAAGCGCCGGCAATCCTGCGGGAAGCGTCCATGGCAACAATGCCGATGGTGTCGTGGCGTTCGATGTTGATGACGGGTTGGTATTGGGATGTTTTTTTCCAGTTTTCCCATGCCTGCCTGGCTTTTTCGGTGAGTAGGTTTTCCGGCACGAATCCTTCACCGACGGCAAATTGTCTAGCACCTTCACCGGAGAGTATGACATGGGGTGTTTTTTCCATGACTTTTCGTGCCACGCTAACGGCATGTTTGATGTCCTGCAAAAAGGTTACACAGCCTGCGTTTCCAAACTCATCCATGATGCAGGCGTCAAGGGTTACGTTGCCGTCCCTGTCCGGAAAACCACCGTATCCAACGCTGGTATCGTTGGGATCAGCTTCAGGCACACGGGCGCCAGCTTCAACGGCATCCAGGCTTCGGCCGCCTTTTTTCAGCACATCCCAGGCTGCTGAAGTGGCTTTGCGGTTGTCCCAGGTGGCTATAACCACCGGCCATGCTTCCGGATCGTTGGCTGGTTCAAAATGTTTGCTGGTGCGCTCCCAAAACTGGCCTGAAGTGGCAGCAAATGCACCCCAAAAGGAGTTTTGGATAAAAGAACGACGGGATTTCATGTTAACTTCGTTTTAATGGGCGGCAAGTTATTCCTGCGATTCCGTTTCTTTGCAACAAAATTGCAAATATGCTGAAACGGACAGGATTGGGTACCATTTTGCTTGCCAGTATTTTTATGTGGTCTTGTATTAAAAAACAAATGCCTGAAGACGCCTCCCTTTGGAACAAAGTGGCTATAAACCTCTCCAAACTGGATGAAGACGGACTTGCCGGACCTGCCAATGGCAAGGTAGCGGTCAATTACGAATTTTGCATTCCAGCCAGCGACAAACACTGGAAATCGGTACAAAAGATCGACAGCACGGCACAAAAAATGGCCGGAAGCCCTGGGCGTGTCGGTTGCGACAAACAATCATGGCTGATTATTGGCAGCACACACCAGCCCAACCACAAACGGGTACTTTACGATCTGGCCAGTCTGGATTATGTCGTTCGGATCCAGGAAACTTTTTGGGAATAAGGGTATGAAAACTGCTTCGAATGCCACCATACGCGTACAACAATGGGTCGTTGTTACGTCCATCGTATTGTTCATTGTTAAATTGCTGGCGTATTTCCTGACCAATTCGGTAGCCATTCTGACCGACGCTTTGGAAAGCACGGTGAACGTTGTTACGGGTTTTACTGGCCTTTACAGCCTTCGCCTCGCAGCCAAACCTCGCGATGAAGACCACCCGTACGGCCATGGCAAAGTGGAACTGGTGTCTGCTTCGTTCGAAGGCGTGCTCATCATCGTTGCAGGCCTGATCATCCTTTACGAATCCTTCATTAATCTGGTGCATCCCCATGAGGTGCAGCAACTCGATTACGGCATTCTGCTCATCAGCACAACGGCCGTCATCAATTACCTCATGGGCCGTTGGTCCATCAAGGTGGGACGTAAAAACCATTCCATCGCCCTGGAAGCCAGCGGCCAGCACCTGCAAACCGACACCTGGAGTACGCTGGGCATCATCGCCGGTTTGGTGCTGTTGTATTTCAGCCGTATTGCCTGGATAGACAGCGGCGTAGCCATCATCTTTGCCACACTCATCATGGTACAAGGTGGAAAAATCATACGGCAAACCATCGCCGGCATCATGGATGAAGCCGACCGGGCGCTGATCGACCAACTGGTGGTGGCGCTCAACAGCAACAAACGCGACGCATGGATTGATGTGCACAACCTGCGCATCATCAAATACGGCAACATCCTGCACGTCGATTGCCACCTAACGGTGCCCTGGTACTACAATGTGAACGAAGCGCATGCGCAAATTGACGATTTACACGAACTCATCCGCGAACACTTCCCGCAAAACCTGGAAATGTTTGTGCATACCGACGGTTGCGTGCCGCCAATATCCTGCCGCGTTTGCCCGCTGAAAGAATGCCCCGTACGACAGGCAACTTTCGAAGGACGACTCACCTGGACGTTTGATAATGTTACGCTGGACAAGAAGCACGGGGTTTAGCGGGCAGCAGGCAGGGCTCTTAGACTTCAGTCTGCGACGGCCGGCTTGATTGAAAACCTGACACAGTTATTTGAACACTCCCCAGTCTCGCACTCCCTGTTTGAGGCCGTAAGCCGAAGAGCCCTGCTCGCTGCCTGCTGCCTGCTAATTAAACTTCATTTGTACCCCTGCAAACAGGTTGGTTCCGAGGGTTGGGTAATCGGCCCAACGCTCGCGTCGGTTGTTGAGCAGGTTGTTGAAGTCGGCGAAAAGATTGATTTTATCATTGATCTGGTAGGTTCCGCCCACACTCAGGTCGAAAAGGAAATCACCTCGGTCGAGTACTCCGTTGCGGTCTAAATACGGGATGTCATCGGCGAGGAAAATACCGCCTTTCAGACGCAATTTTTTCTCAAACATGGCGTATTCGGCTTGGATATGACTTTCCAGAACCGGAAGGCCCCAGGCGAAAGATTCATTTTCAGGGGTATAAATGGTGGTTGAGAATGTACCCGACAAGGTCATGTCCTTAAAAATTTCCATTTGGGCGTTGGCCTGGATGTTGAAAATGTTTACCGTGTCGTAAATGACCTGGAAACGCGTGATGTCGAGTGGATTGAAAAACGCTTGGAACAGCGCGAGGTTTTGAGCGTTTTCATAGGCTACTTCGCCCTGATAGGTAAGCCAGCCCAATTCGCCTTTCAGACCACCATAATAGCGGTTGTAGCTGGTGTTTCTCAGCTCAGCTTCGCGCATATCCATAAAGGGAGAATAGGTCGCCATGCTGCGGAAGGTGTTTTTCCGCAAGTCGCCTGTAGCGCCGGCAAACATTTGCAGGCCGTCTCCGAAAATACGCAAACCTACTTCGACATCCGGGAAGATGGTGTAAACGTCGCGGTTGCTGGCGATGTTGACGCCTGCCTTCGCGTAGAAAAGGTCGTGGTGGTAGGTAAATGACGGTTTGTAAAACAGGTTATTAAGGGTACTTTTTTCGTTGTCTTTGAAGTTCGTTTGATCCACACGAATGATGAGGGTAAGCGGGTGTTTTTCGCCAAACCATTTGGTAGCGCCTACATCTACCAAAAAACCGGTTTCGCGGTTGGAGTAGTTGTCGGTAAACCGGTAGAATTTTGGAGTTATAAAATAATTCACATCCATCTCGTTTCGGGCGCCGTTGTACACACGGCCGCCGAGGTCGATGATTTGGAAATACTGTTTGGTTACTTCTTCGTCGTAACTCAACGAATCGTGGTCGTAGCCGTAATAATGGAACCTGTTTCGGGTGAATCCGGCATTGCCTTCGATGGCGATGCCGTTGTCGAAGTAATAGTTTCCGTTCACCAGCATTTCATTGTTGTTGTACCGCTGGTTTTCCAGTTTGTTGTCGTTGTTTTGGCTGAAATGTCGGAACCACGCCTTGCCGTCAAATTTTTCGCTTTTACCAAAATAATACCCACCTTCTGCCCAGGCGCCCAACGGTATGCCCAATCCCAATTTGGCAAAACCGTTGTACGGTTCTTCCTGTTTGGCCGTTTTTAGTCCAATCGGACGGAGCTTGGGGGCCGGATAAGAAACCGAAAGTGGACGCGGTTGCACATTGTACGTTTGCACTTTGAGGGTGGTATCGAGCGGCGGCAAGGTGGGAGTCACCTCAATTTTATTGGATTCGAGCAAGAAAGCATCAAAGTCTTTGACGATGTCGACCTTTTCGTTTTGTGCCTGAAGTTGGTTGGCTGCCGCACCGATCAACAGTGCGAGCATCAGCATTTTATGGTGTTTGAAAAACATATTTTCGAAGGTTTAAAAAAGCAAAATGGATTTGAAAAATACGGTTGCAAAATGGATCAGTTGCCGTCATCCTCAAGCTCCAGATCGGTATCTTTGGAAGGTTTGGGCGTGGTTTCCATACCGTTGAGTTTTTCGTATTTGCTGCGAGCGGTGGCCAATACTTCGTTGTTACCGCCTTTGTAACTTTCCAACACTGCCTCAAGTGCCGCACTGGCGTTGTTCCTTTCACCCCGATCCATGTACACATCGGACAATAGGATGAAGTTCCAGGCAATCCAGTCGTCGTAGCCGGCACTGGCTTGGTTGGCGAGTTGCACGAGGTCTTCTACCTGCGTCAGGCTGCGTTGTTTGTACCGTATCGTTGCCATCAGGTGCCATGCTTCGGCCATCATTATAGAGGCCGTAAGTTTGGTGACCTGCTCCAACGCAGGATAAGCTTGGCTGTATTGGTCCTTGTTGTAAGCGGTTTTGCCCTGATAAAAATAGGCTGCTGCCCGCTGTTCGTTGGAAGCAAGGTCGGATTTGATGATTTTTCCGGTGTATTCATTCACTACCACAAGGTTGCCGGTTTCGTATGCCGTACGCATGATCAAAGCCTGCGCATCAAAACGCGATTTGTCGCCCGATGCCGATTCCTCCCATTTGCGCGCGTATTCCAGCGCCTGATCGTTGTTTTTGGTTTTTTCATACGCCAGGTAAGCCGCCGCTTCTGCTGCTCGGGCATAGTAGCGACCGGGGCCTCGTTGTACCACCTGGTCGTAGTCTTTCAGTGCCAGATCAAATTTATTGACTGCCGAGCTGTTGTAACTTTCCGCACGGTGGAAATAAGCAGCCACCTTATTCCTGCCGTTGGGGTATTTGGCAAGGTAGTTTGAAAACCCTTCTACGGCCTGGCTGAAACGTGCATTTTGAAATTGGATGTAGGCGGACTGGTAAGTGACGCTGTCCTTATCGGCTGTTTTTACATCGTATCCAGGAACAGTTTCCAGGAAAGCGAAATATTCGTCGGGACGGTTCAGGTCCTTAACATAAATTTCTTCGATGGCGGTTAGCGCTTCCTTGGCTTCATGATTTTCAGGGTTGTTGGTGAACACCTGTTTGTAATAATTCAACGCATTGGTGTTGTTGCCCTGGTTGTAAGAGATCAAACCGAGTTTAAGCAATGCCTGGTTGGTGAGCGGCGATTTGTCGCGGTAGTCGGCCACCAGTTTTTTCAGCGGCGTGATGGCCTCGTTGAGTTTATCCACACTCAGGTACGTATCGCCCAATTGGAAAAGCGCGTCGTCGGCAAAACGGCTGTTGGGATATTTGCTCACAAGGCTTTCGAGCGCTACGATTTTGTCGAGTGGACTGCCCTGCAAGCCTTTGATCATCGCTTTTTGGTACAAAGCGTATTCGAAACCTTCGTATTTTTTGGAAACGGCGTTGTCGTAATACTTCAGAGCTTCTGTGTATTGGTTGCTTTTAAAATGGCAATCGCCTGCACGCAAAACAGCATCGCCGAGCACAGCTGTTTTGATTTGTTCGGACTTGATTTTGGTTGCGTTTTTTTCAATACCGTCTACACACTGTTTGAAATACGTGAGCGCACCGGCGTAGTCGTTGATTTTGATGTAATTGTATCCCTGAGTGTATTGTCCCAACATGAGGCTGCTTTCGTCGGGCAAACCTGTCATGGATTTGGCAGCATTCAGAAACGAAGCCATGTGTTGTTTGCTGATGGGGTATTCCTCCTTTTCGTTGGCGATGGCGCCAAGCCAGTAGGAACTGAGTGCTGCGACACGTTTGTCGACCGGATTTTCGAGCGATTTGTTGAAAAAACGCCGGGCTTCGTCTTTTTGGCCGTTCTGGTAAAGCTGAAGTCCGCGGTTGTAGGCTGTTTTTTGAATGGCAGTATTGATGCGTTCGTTTTTGTTCGGAAGGCTTTCCAAGGTCGCCAAAGCCCGGTCGTAGTCGCGGGTGTTGGTAAGGATATCCGTCATGATGTTGGTTGCTTCGGCATAGTACTTGGACGAAGGTGAGAGTTTCATGAAGGCATCCATAGCGTCGCGGTCGTTTTTCAGCTCGTAACTCAGTTTGGCGTAGTTGAACAAGGCGTCTTCCTTCACAGAGGGGTCGAAGGGTAAGGAGGCTGCTTGTCCGAAAGCGTTACGGGCATTGAATTTGTTGCCGGTTTTCAAGTAACTGTCGCCGAGGTGGTACAAACCATTTTGGCCGAGCAGACTGTCCTGTTTGCTCAGGTTTTCAAAATTCTGGATGGCCGGTTTGTAAAAGCCAAGCTTGTACTGTGTGTATCCGAGTTGGTAATAATCGGCAGGACGCAGGCTGACTCCGTTGTTGGCGGCGTATTCGAGGTAGGGCAGCGCATTTTTGAAATCGCCTTTTTCGTAATACGCTTGTCCAACAATCTGGTTCAGTTCCGGCCTGTTGCGCATGCTGTTGTCGGCAGCTTTGGGCGCTCCATAGGAAATGACCTTATCGTATTCTTTTTTGGCGGAATAGATTTGGACCAGGTAATAAGGCGCGTATTGACGGTAATTGGGGGAGGATTCACACCGTTGGAAAGCTTTGGCGGCTTCGTCGTATTTTTTTTCAAAAAAAGCACTACAACCGTAGTAGTAGTTTGCCTGGGCGTAATATTCGCTTCCTGTGTCTTCGGTGAGCGGGCGCAAGTGCGACTTGGCTTGTCCGAAATTTTTCTTGACAAAATAGCTGTACCCTTGTTTGAAACGAATTTCGTCACGGTTGGAACTGTTTTCGGGCAGCATGTCGAAGTAGGTCAGCGCGAGTTCGTATTCTTTTTTGGCAAAATAATAATCGCCGATTTCGAGTGCTGCTTCGCTGGCTACAGGGGATGGCGCATTTTCGCGCAGGAAATCAAAAACCAATTTTTCGGCTTCGGGTTGTTCCAGTCGAACAGCACATTTGGCATGGTACAATTCGGCTTCGGTTTTGAGACCGATCCATTCGGGCTCGTTGGCTGGCCGCAGCAATTCCATCGCTTGCCGGAATTCCTTTTGCGCCATGCCGTAAATGTTTTGGTTGAAAAATTCGATGCCCCGGTGGTAAGCCAGGTTGGCTTCCGTGTATACGGTTGTTTCCTGAGCCTGAAGTCCGAAAAACAACACGGACAAAAGAAGGGAAAAGAGACTTTTCCTTAAAATCATGTCAACTGGATTTGAGTGTTTCTTAAAAAAGGCGGATGCGTATTAAAAAGCTGGTGTAAGAACGCATAAACCCGCGGCGAAAATATGGAACTTGGGCGCTGTTTTCAGACTTTTGCCTTTCAGACAACGCTTGCTTTTGTTTTTCTTTGCGTTGACCCCTTTGGCAACCAACCCTCTATGCTCATGGAATTTTTCCTGGCCACCCTGTTTTCCTTGTTTTCCATCGTCGATCCGCCCGGCGCCATACCGGTGTATGTGGCTCTTACCGGCGACAGGCCAAAACCCGAACGCGACCGTATTGCGCTTAATACAAGTTTGTATTTCCTGCTCATCATGTTTAGTTTTTTCCTGGGAGGAACATACATTCTGCATTTTTTTGGTATTTCGGTGCATGCTTTGCGCATTGCGGGAGGCCTGGCGCTGATGTTCAGCGGATTCGGGCTGATGTCTGGCAGTTTGGCCAAGAGGCGTGGATTCGACAAAGAAGCGGAAAAACAATCGCATGAACGCAACGACATAGCATTTTCGCCCATGGCCATGCCCATGTTGTCGGGGCCCGGTTCCATCTCATACCTCATCACACAATACAACCAGCACAATTCTCTGGAGGAAAGACTTACCATCATGGCGTCCATTGTTGCAGTGGGCTTTCTGGTGTGGGTTTCGTTGCGCGTAGCTCCGTTGTTGTTCCGCGTATTTGGTGTGGGTGGATTGAACGCCATTGCACGCATCATGGGCTTTATTGTTATTTCCATCGGTGTACAGTTTATCGTTGATGGCATGGTACACTTAGTTGGTGAGATGAAATGATAAAAAGTAACCACTTGGCCTTGTTGGCCCAAAACAAATTGAAAAAAGCGGGCATCTGTCTTCAAATGGACGCCTGGGACGAAAAAATGCTCGAGCAACAATTGCCTGCTGTTTTTGTCTGCAACGCTTTGCTTCCCGGTCTCGACGAATGGATGCTTATGGCCTTGCTTGCCGGAAGTGGACAGGATGTTCAGTTGCTGCACCCCTACCCCACACCAGCGCCCAAAATGTTGTCGGAGGTTTGTATTCGCCCACGCCCACGCAAATTGTCCGATGGAATACAAAGTATTGGTTTTGCAAAAAAACTGGATAAAACAGTAAAAAAAGGGCAATCGGTCGTATTGGTCATCGATTTTTCAGACAACCCGATCAGCCACCTGGGCAAAAACCTGCTCCGCCGCAATATCCTGGAACAATTGTACCTGAGCGGTGTACCGATCGTCCCGGTTCATTTTCAGGTTGAAAAAACGACTGGTGGTATGCTGCGAAAGAATCTTCCGGTATTTACACACGGTTTATTAAACAACAAAGAGGAAATCCAGGTAAGCGCCAGGATCGGACAGGCCCTCACGCCTGCCGATAGGGCGCAATTCACCAAAGCCCGCGTTTGGGGAAAATTTGTACAGGCAAAAATTTTTGCCTTGGGTTCGACGCTTGACGTGCAACCGGGTTTGTTTGCCGGTAAAAAAAAGGAAGGCCAGCAACAACCGCTTGTTCCTGCCGTGGATGTGCAACTTCTCGCAGCCGATGTTGCAGCTTTGTCGCCCGAATGCCATGTAACGGCTCGCGGGCCGTTTGATGTGTACGTTGCCCCGGCGAAAGCGCTGCCCAACCTCATGACGGAAATTGCGCGTTTGCGCGAACTTACCTTCAGAGCAGCTGGGGAAGGTACGGGCAAGCCGTTGGACATGGATACTTACGATTTGTACTACCTGCAATTGTTTGTTTGGGACCGTGAATCCCGGCGTTTGGTTGGCGGTTACAGGCTTGGTCCGGGCGATGCTATTTTCAAAAAATACGGCGTTAACGGATTTTATACCAACAGTCTTTTCAAGATCAAACCCAGTTTTTACCCCATCCTTGAACAAGCGGTAGAGCTTGGAAGGTCGTATGTGGCGCCCGATTACCAAAAACACAGACTGCCATTGTTTCTTCTTTGGAAAGGCATCCTCCATTATTTAATGGCCAATCCGAGGTACCGGTATTTGTACGGGCCGGTGAGCATCAGCAGGTTTTATTCCAAAGTTTCGAAAAGCCTGATCGTAGAGTTTGTCAAACAGTATTTCTACGACGAAGCGCTGGCCGCTATGGTTCGGCCCCGCAAACCATTCCGTGTTCGCACCAAAGCGGTCAATATCAAATTATTGGCCCAAAACATGAAAGGAGCGTTTGAATCGCTGGAGTCTTTTGTGGAAAATATTGAGCCGGACCACTTTAAAGTACCTGTGCTTTTCAGGCAATACCTCAAGCAAAACGCCCGCTTCATTGCCTTCAATGTGGATCCATTGTTTGCCGATTGTCTGGACGGTTTGATGTTGCTTGATATCCGTGATTTACCGGAAAGTACCATAGAGGTGTTGCAGCAGGAACGTTGATGCTCTAAAAAGTTGCTCCAGCACTGAAGTAATGCTTCACCCGCCAAAAAAAATCCTGCTGTCCCTTGAAGGGCTTTTACCACTTCAGTCTCATTTTCTTGTTTGCTCAAAAATCCGGAAACACCCATGTTGATGAGTCTTTTGCCAAAAATTTCAACCGGCGTCATGGAATAAATCAGAATGGCCAACTGAGGATACTGTGCCCTGATTTTGCCAAGAATGTTGATGACATTGCAATCTCCAAGCTGTAGATCAAGAATAACGTGTGTAAATGGGTGCGCCTTCAACTGGTTCCATCAAATCTGAACATGAATCAGCTTCATGGGTCACGCTGATGTTGAAATGTATTCGAAACAAGTACTTCATTCCTGTGCGAATGATGGCATGATCATCGGCTATCAGGATGTTGGGTATGGGCTGTGTTTCAGCCATGAATTTTCTCCTTTTTTTACAAATGTAGCCATCATGCGATTCAGGATTTGTAGTATTAATTCTACAAAGGTTTCCTCCAAGGCATTACGGGGCGCCAGCAGGTGTTTTTCTTTTTCCAAAATGTACGTGCATCTCCAGCGGCAGGTCCCAATAGCTGTTGATTGTGCTGAAATCGTCGAAACCTGGCGAGGCGTAGTAACGCACACCGGTGAAAAAACCCACTGCGAGTTTTTGTCCGAGCATAAAAGAATAACCGCCCCGTACTCCGAAACCACCCACATACAACGGATCCGGCCTGAAAAATGCGAAACCATTGCTAACGTACCCACTGGCACTCAACCATCCGCGTATGCCCGGATTCCAACGGCGTTCGTACCCGAAGTTGAACAAAAGCTGGTTGCCCCAGGATACAAAACCAAGCTCGGCGCCGCCAAGCAGCGCATGGTTGGCAGTAAGTTGATGGCGGTAGGTCATTTCCAAAGCGCCACCCGACCAACCACTTTGCCAAACGTCCTCATAGGCAACCTGTGCCAATGCTTTGAATTGCGCATCAATGATTTGGGCCCGTAAAGAACCGCTTAGCAGGCCCAAAAGGACACACAACAACAAATTTTTCATAAAAGATTGATGAATTGGGTCATGAGTGCAATCATGGTGGCTTGTTGTTGTTCGGCGCTGATGGTCGCCTGTCCATCGCTGTCCTGTTTCCCATACTTTCCGAACTGGGCGTGGTTGCCGCCTGCTATTTCGAAATAACTTGTTTGCGCGTTGAGTGGCATGGGAAAATCGGAGGTTGAAGTCATGTGGTAAGGTGTGGGAAGGAGCGGTTCGCCGGCTTGAATGTCGGCAGGCGTAGCCAATCCATCAAATTCGGCCGAGATGCTGAGCACGGGGCCCGGCCAGTTGGAAAGGTTGTCCTTTTCATCGGCATAAGCGGCAAGCAGGATAATGCCCTGATAGGCATTGCGGTTGTTGTCTACCGATTTACAGGCCATGGTTCCGCCGAGCGAATGGCCGGAAATCAGCCAACGACCAGCGTGTGGTAATTCATCCTTGAGGCCCAGGGCTTTGTCGGGATTAAATACCGCGAGGTTGGCGGGCATTTTCACTACCACCACCATAAGGCCGGGATGGAGCGAAACCAACAAATCGAGCCAGGCAACATAAGCGTAAGGATTCACCAATGCACCAGGGTAAAAAAATAGTC
Source organism: Chitinophagales bacterium (assembly GCA_038249605.1). Lineage (GTDB taxonomy): Bacteria > Bacteroidota > Bacteroidia > Chitinophagales > Saprospiraceae > M3007. Next base: position 21,390 of record JBBSDH010000004.1, read on the forward strand.
CGGTTTCAAAGCTGTCCCTTCCTTCCGTCGTAATGCTGACGTAATCTGGCGTTTCATTAATGTCGTTGATGAAGTCCTGATCGGACAGGGGATCGCCGAGGTAGGTGCATGAAAAAGCGCAGGCAAAGAGGCAAACAAACAAATATTTCATGGTGCGTTTGTTTTGATTGAGTTCTCCAAAGATACACGCTGCTTTCCAAGGCCGCAAATGAAGTCCTTTGTTAAAAAAATTTAAACCAGTAAAGAAAATTTCGTCTGAGTAAAATGTAATTAATTATTTGTTTAAAAAGTTGCTACCACAAACAAATCCTTTTACATTTGCATTGTGTAATGGCCTGCTTTTCAGGTCATTTGTTTAATTTAAATCAAACAAAACGTGGTATGAAAAAACAGCCCGGTCACCGCCAGTACAACGTTTCGGACGCCGACCTGTATGTTCAGTGTATGGAAGCGCTTAGGCACGCCCACCGCGATCTTGAACTTTTCACCCAATATGGCTACGGCGTGGATCGACTCAAGTCGTTCAAAAGCCTGTGCGATCAATTCCGCAACCTGCCCGACGACGACGAGTTGGTGGGTGAACAGATGATCACCACCGAAAAGAAAAACCAGGCTTCCGAAAAAATCAAAACAGCCATCCGATCGCTCATGACCCGGGTAGCCATGAAATTCCACGACCGGACGGGCCGCTACCGAAAGTTCGGCACCGCCAAATTGGGCGACATGAGCGACCCCCAACTGCTCTTCTGCGGCCGACGTGTAGCCAGGGTGGCCCGTCAGCAAATCGACTTCCTGGCAGACGTAGGTGTGAATGAAAATGTCATCCAACGTGTGCTCGACGCTTGCTCAGAATTTGAAAACGCCATGAACATCCAACAGGACAAACTGCACGACCGCGACATCGCTGTGGAGCGCCGTATGGACCAGGGCAACAAACTCTACACCGAACTCGTCGTCCTTTGCGACATCGGCAAAGACATCTGGTCCGAACGCGACCGGGTGAAATACGACCAGTATTGTTTGTACGAAAGCAACAACGAACAGAAAAAAAATCGAAAGCAGCAACCCACGACATAACAAAACAGGGGATATTTTATTCCAAATACGCCGCCATTTCTTCTACATCCCTTATTTGAACACGGATATTGTCCTTCAAGGTGGTGTTTAGGGACAAGCCCACATAATCTGCTTTGATGGGGAAAGACTTGTGCTTCCTGTCTACCAAGACCGCCACCTCTACCCTACTGGGCAGGGCTTTTAGCAAGGGTTGAACGGCGTAAAAAATGGTGCGCCCGGTATTGGCCACATCGTCGACGATGATGATGGGTTTGGCTTTAAGACTGTCCTGCTCCATTTCGATGTAAGGCTCGTATTCCGTCGGGTTGGCCGGATTAAGCCCAATGCGGGTAAGGGTGATCTCCATGCTATCGGGCGCTATTGGCAGCAGTTCCTGCAGGAGCAACTGGGCGAAGCCAAGGCCGTTGTCGTTGAGTCCGGCGAGGATGAGCTCTTCTTCTCCGTAGTGTTGTTCGAGGATTTCGATGGCCAGACGTTTGATTTTCTGGCGGATTTGGCGATCGTCTAGTATCTTCATGCTGCGTGGCAAAATTTATCTGCAAAAATCCATGCTTATCGCTGTAATTTCGCCCCACAAAGGAAAAATTTATGCTTCAATCCCTGTTTTTTATTTTACTGCTCGCCGCATCGGGTTATTTGGCCTGGAAAGGATACAGCCGGATCTGGCGAAACATACACCTCGGCAAGCCCCAACCGCTTGAAGGCAGCACGGCCGAACGTTGGAAAAATATGGTTTTGGTGGCTTTGGGACAGCAAAAAATGTTCAAAAAACCGATTCCAGCAATTTTGCACCTTTTTCTGTACGTGGCGTTTGTCATCACCCAAATCGAACTGATCGAAATATTGGTTGACGGTACTTTTGGCAAACACCGCTTTTTCGCTCCTGTCTTGGGTGGATTTTATGCCTTCATCATCAGCTTCATAGAGATCCTGTCGGTACTTGCTTTTGTAGGCACCATCGCTTTCCTGGCCCGCCGCAACCTGCTTCGCCTGCCGCGTTTCACCCTACCCGAAATGAAAGGCTGGCCCCTGCTCGATGCCAACATCATCCTCCTTGGTGAAATCGTTTTGCTCATCGGCATTTTCAGCATGAACGGCGCCGACAAAGTTTTACAAAGTCGCGGCCTCGAACATTACGATACCACAGGCGTGTTCGCCGTGAGTTCGTGGCTGGGTCCGATCTTGTTTGGTAACTTATCCGACAGCGCACTGGTCCTCGTGGAGCGGTCTGGCTGGTGGTTGCACATCTTTACCGTATTTGGTTTTCTGTGCTACCTACCCTATTCCAAGCACCTGCACATCCTGCTCGCTTTTCCCAGCACCTGGTTTGCGCGCCTCACACCCAAGGGTGAAATCGACAACATGCCCGACGTGCAAAAAGAAGTGCGCATCATGATGGGCATGGAGCAACCCGACCCCGACCAAAGCGCAGAATTGCCCGAATTTGGATCCAACGACGTGTTTTCGCTCAACCGCAACCAACTCTTGCAAGCTTACGCCTGCACGGAATGCGGACGCTGCACCGTCGTTTGTCCGGCCAACATCACCGGTAAAAAACTTTCTCCCCGCAAAGTGATGATGGACGTACGCGACCGCGCTGAAGAAGTGGGCCGCAACATCGAATCGGGCAAGTTTACCAGGGAAAACTACGACGACGGCAAAAGCCTTTTCGACTACACCACACCCGAAGAACTGCACGCCTGTACCACCTGCAACGCCTGTGTGGAAGCGTGTCCGATCCTTATCAACCCACTCGACATCATACTCGGCATGCGCCGCCACGAAATTTTGACCCAGGCCGCCGGTCCTGCCGAATGGTTGCCGCTGTTCAATGCCATTGAAAACAGCGGCGCCGCCTGGCAATTGTCGGCAGACCGCGATGCCTGGAACCATGACTAGTGCCGCGTCCAGTGAATGACGTACAGTTTGGCGAGACCTATATTTTGCTCAATTAGGCACGAGGAGGGCGAAATGCGGGACATTTTAACCGACGAATAACGACATCGAGCGAAAAATAGGGCCGCGAAACTGCATGTTATTCACCGGACGCGGCACTGGTGCCAACCTTACCAGATTTATGGATTACGGGATTTGGAGAATTACATCAAAGGATTTTCAGGATAGTGTGGTTTGAAACATCCAATTTACTGACCAAGAAATAAAACATAATGCTCGCTAAGACCATTGCCGAATACCAGGCGGAAGGCCAATCGCCAGACATCCTTTTCTGGGTGGGATGCGCCGGAAGTTACGATGCCCGTGCACAAAAAGTGACCCGCGCACTGTGCGAAATACTCAACCATGTGGGTGTGCGTTATGCCATACTCGGCAACGAAGAGCGCTGCACCGGCGATCCGGCTCGACGTGCAGGTAATGAGTTTTTGTTCCAAATGACCGCCGCGATGAACATCGAAACCTTAAACATGTACGGTGTGAAAAAAATTGTGGCCGCTTGTCCACACTGTTTCAATACGTTGAAAAATGAATATCCCGCCCTCGGAGGCAACTACGAAGTAGTGCACCACACACAACTGCTCAACGAACTGATCACCAACGGTCAGCTCAAACTCAAGGAAGGAGGTACGTTTAAAGGACAACGAATCACGTACCACGACTCGTGCTACCTTGGCCGCGCCAATGACGTGTACGAAGCGCCACGCGCCCTGCTCGAAGCCCTCGATGTGGACTTGGTGGAAATGAAACGCTCGCGCAAAAATGGCTTATGCTGCGGCGCAGGCGGCGCTCAAATGTGGAAAGAAGACGAGCCCGGAAACGAACGCATCAACATGGAACGTGTAGATGAAGCACTGGAAAACAATCCGACAGCCATAGCCGCCAATTGCCCGTTTTGTCTCACCATGTTGCAAGACGGCCTCAAAGCCCGTGAAAAAAACGAAAAGGTCATGCTTTACGACCTTTCTGAAATGATCGTTCAAAATTTGATCTAACCAACCATGACCGCAACCGATTCCATTGTACCGCAAATCGCCGGTCGGGATGATTTCCACCCCGAATCGCGCGTCTGGGTTTATGTGGCTTCCCGCAAGCTGAAACCCGAAGAATCCACACAACTTCAAAATTTGCTGAATATTTTTGTGCAAAAATGGACCGCCCACAACGAGGATCTGAAAGCCGTTGCTGAAGTGTTTGCCAACCAAATCATCGTAATGATGGTGGATGAAACAATGGCTGGCGCAAGCGGTTGTTCCATCGACAAATCGGTACACTTCCTCGAACAGGTGGGGCGTGAACTCAACGTAGACCTTTTCGACCGCATGCGTTTCGGCGCCGTGGTGGACAACCAACTGCAACTGCTGGCCAAGGACGATTTTGCCGCCGCTGTAACCGAAGGCCACATCAACGCGGATACCCCTGTGTTGAACACTTTAGTGCAAACACGCCGTGAACTGCTCGACAACTGGCTGACGCCCTTTGGGAATAGCTGGCATCGCAAGTTGGTTTAAAAAAAGCCCCACTGGAAAAGCAAAGGGTGGCGTGTTGTTCAGTGCTATGTACCGAACAACACGCCACCCTTTGCTTTTCCAGTGGTAAAAAGTATTTTTGACCCAACCTATTTCTAATACTACACAAAGATGCAAAACGCGCAAGACGTTTACATAGATGCCATCAAAGCCCTTATCAAGGAGGATGATCTCGGCATGGCCATTGAGCAATTGGAAGAGCTGGATAAAAAAGTACAGGCAGGAATTGAAGATGACATCATTTCACAAACTGCCATGTACCGTCGCAATGAAAAGGACAACCGTGACCAAATCCTCACAAATCAGCAATACAACCAGATACGCGCCATCATCCGCCGTAACCTCTTGAGCATCCTTGAGGATGTACCACGCAAACTTGAACTCAACGCCAAAATTCACGGACTGGCCGCCTATCAATTTAGGGTCCCCGACGAGGCCAATCTGGAAAAAATTATCGGTCCGGGCAACAACCTGCTACGCATCAACTGGCTCGAAAAAGCGCTCAGGGCTTCCAAAGCCGTTTGCCGTGTGGTTTGCGCCGACGGCAACCTCGGCACAGGTTTTCTCGACAGCGAAGGGTACCTCTACACCAACAACCATGTGCTCAACTCCGCCGAAACTGCCGCACAGGCCCGTATTGAATTCAATTATGAAATGGACGCCGGAGGCAACGTGAAGTCGCGCAGCAGTTACAACCTGAACGCTGCGGAATTTAAAACCAGTCCACCAAACGCATTCGACTTTTCGCGTGTGCGTGTGATCGACAATCCGGCCGACCCCATCGCACAATGGGGCTTTTTAGACATAGACCCAACGGCTGTGCCTACACTGGGCGAAGCTGTGACCATCATCCAACACCCGAAAGGTGAGGACAAACAAATTGCGCTGCACGCCAACGAGGTAATAGGACAACTCAACCAACACCTCTTTTACACCACCGATACCGAACCGGGAAGCAGTGGATCGCCAGTTTTTAACAAAGACTGGAAAGTGGTGGCCATCCACCATGCCGGCAAAACAGACGCGGAAGGCGGCTTGGTGATCAATGCCCGTGGCGACCGCAAAGGTGCCAACAGAGGTATTTTGTTCGGTTCAATTTTTCAATTTTTGGGAAAAAAAGGCGGCGCGGCTGCAGCGCCGATTTCCGACGGCGGCAAGGAAAGCCACCATTCAAAACCCATCCCAGAACCACCGCCCAAAGCGCCAGTTTACAACCTGCCATCGGCGCCGGCAGTGGAACAAAGCGCGACGTTCAACGTTCCGCCGCTTTTCCTGGTTGTTTACGCCCTCGACGACGATGCTTCAGCCAAAATGCTCAACAAGCACCTCAACGTATTGAAAATCACCAAAAAAATCAAGGTTTACAATGTGCATGAGTCCAAGGGAGGCGAAGACGTCCTCTCTGAAGCACGAAGCATGCTTGAACAAGCAGAATACATCTTGGCCCTGGTTTCCGTCAACCTTTTCAACGAACCCGATTGGTTTGCGATGGTGTATGAGGCTTTGGAAAAAGGGAAAAGGGTTGTTCCTGTGAAACTGGAAAAAACCGACTGGGAAGGCACCGGACTGGAAAAAAGAAAGTCATTGCCTTCTCTCAATCGAACGGTAAGTGATTTTCCAAGCGCCGATGCAGCATGGGCAGATGTGGTTGCGGAGTTGAAAAAGCTTCTGTAAGTCAACAGTCTATAGTGCCTACTGCCGACTTTATTTCCCTTCCATTTTTTTCGCCTTTTCCAGCACCGCTTCTTCTAGCCCTTTTTTAAATGCAGCTATACGTCCGAGCAGTGCTTCGTCGTGTGTGGCGAGCATTTGGGCGGCAAGGATACCGGCGTTGCGGGCGGCATTGAGTGCGACGGTGGCTACCGGCACGCCTTCGGGCATTTGCAGGATGGACAAGATGCTGTCCCACCCGTCGATGGAATTGGCTGATTTAACTGGTACGCCGATGACGGGCAACGGTGAAATGGCGGCCACCATACCCGGAAGGTGCGCAGCACCACCCGCGCCTGCTATGACCACACGAATACCGCGTGCATGGGCATTTTTGGCAAATTCGTAAAGGCGGTCGGGCGTACGGTGGGCCGACACGATGGTCATTTCATAAGGCACCTCAAGCGTTTGAAGGATGTCGGCGGCTTTTTGCATGACCGGCAGGTCGGAATCGGAGCCCATGATGATGGATACCATGTGTAGTGGGTTTTGTTGAGCAAAGGTAGCTTAAGAGTTACATACTGCCGTTTTGATTTCTCAAACCAAACAATCTAACAACCTACAACCCCGTTTTCATTAAAACTTACCCTCATGCCCAAAAACGCGATTCAAGGCATACAGCGACACCTGTTGTTGGTTGTATCGTGCTTTATGACCCTGTTGGCTGAAAGCCAAACGCCCGCACTTAACCTGGTGGTTAACCCGGGTTTTGAAACCCTGCGCGACCCGGGAATGAAACCCGACCCCCTTGGGCCGGTGGGTTTTGCCGAAGGGTGGAGTTCGCCCAACAACGGTGATCCGAAGTTGTACGGACTCACGCCCGGCGGTTATGTGTTTGATGAATTTGGCATCAGCTGGAAATTCCGTCCACATTCGGGGAAATACGTAGCGGGTATTTATGCCTACGGCATCATGCCCAAAAGCACGATTGAACAACGCGATTATTTGCAAGGACGTTTGAACGAACCACTCACGCCAGGCAAAAAATACTACTTCTCCTTTTTTGTTCATTACCATTGCGAAGGAACCAACAACATTGGCATTGCGTTTTTTCCAAACGTACAAAAATTCGACAGCATCGGCGTTTTGCGGCTAAATCCGATCGCCTTCCAACGTGCGGTGACGCCTTATACATCGAAAAAAACGTGGACCATGGTGCTCGATTCGTTTGTCGCGACCGAACCACACACCCACTTTGTGATCGGCAACTTTTTCACCAACAAACAAACCAAAGTTCAAGGTGGCGATTTCAACCACCAGTTTGCCTACATCGACGATGTACGTGTGGTGCAAGCGGATGTGGCGCAACAACAAACCACCGCAAAACTGGCGTTCGAAAACAACAAGTCGTTGAACGAACCCAAGTTTGCCATCCGAAAAATTTATTTCCGTTTTGATTCCGACGAAATTTTGCCCGAATACCTGCCTCACTTAGACTCCCTGTGTCGCTGGATGTTGCAGGATGAAAACCTGCAACTGCAAATCAACGGACATGCAAGCAGCGAAGGCGGGGACGATTACAACCAAGTACTTTCACGCAAGCGCGCACAATCCGTAGACGCGTACCTGCGGAAAAAAGGTGTGCCCGCTGAGAGTATTCAAATCAGGTATTACGGCGCCATTCAACCGGCAGCTGAAAACATCGATGAACCCAGCCGAAAGAAGAACAGGCGTGTAGAATTGGGTCTGGTGCAATAGGCCTTAGATGGATTTTACCTTCAGCAATTGCTGCACTTTTCGCGCTTTTTGAATGGCTTCCTCCTGTGTGGCTCCTGTGATGGTTGCATGCCCCATTTTGCGGTAAGGCGACGTCAGAGCCTTTCCGTAAAGGTGGATGTAAACGCCCGGCATGGCCAAACAGTCCGCCACCCCTTCGTAAAAAACAGGTCCTTTGTAGCCTGGCTCACCCAATAAATTGATCATCACTGCCGGCATCGTTTGGCTGGTGTCGCCAAGCGGAAGATTGCATATGCCGCGAAGGTGCTGTTGATATTGGCTGGTTGCGGCACTGTCGATGGTGTGGTGCCCGCTGTTGTGCGGCCGAGGCGCCACTTCGTTTACGAGCAGGTCGCCGTCGGGTGTAAGGAACATTTCCACGGCTAGCAATCCACACACTCCAAAAGCACGAATTACACGTTCGGCAAGTGCTTCGGCCTCCGCTTCAATGATGGATGACACACGGGCCGGACAAAGTAAAAATTCCACCAAATTGGCCTCGGGGTGAAACTCCATTTCAACTGCAGGGAAAACCTGTATTTCTCCATCGGCGTTGCGCGCGGCAACAATTGCCAGTTCGATTTGCAGCGGCACCAACATTTCGGCCAAACAAGGTCCTGTCAACAGTTTGTTTTCCAGATCGGCACGGGTGCGCAAAATGGCTACGCCTTTGCCGTCGTATCCGGCAGTACGCGTTTTTTGCACCAGCGGTAAATTCCAGCGTCCGGCATCAATGGCGGCGACGAGTGCTTGTTCGTTTTCAAAAACTTCAAAACGCGAGGTGGGAATGTCGTGCTGCGTATAAAATTGCTTTTGCAGGCCTTTGTCTTTGATGATGTCGAGCACAGCCGGGGCCGGGTGCACCGCTTTACCCGCCTTTTCGAGGTCGTGCAAAGCCTGTGTATTCACGTGCTCAATTTCAATGGTGATCACATCTTTGTCCTGGCCAAAAGCCATAACATCGTTGTAACTGTTGAAATCACCTTCGGTAAATTCCGAGCATACGGCGCCTGCAGGAAACCCGGCCGAGGCGTCGAGGATGCAGGTTTTAAAATCCCATTCGGCAGCGGCGAGACAAAGCATTTTGCCGAGTTGCCCGCCACCGAGGATGCCTATTTTTTGTGTTGTTGAAAACATGGTTGATCTATGATTTTTGGGGTCGAAAACAGGAGCATACAAACCTGGTTTTCCCGTAAAGGTCGTTTCTTAATTCAAGATCGGTCCAATCACTGAAAGGCTCGAACAACTGCGCCACGGCCTGTACATTGAATTCATTGCATTCAAAAAACAAAGCGCCGCCGGGTTTGAGTTTTTTATTTGCCGATTGGATGATGTTTTTGTAGAAAACCAAAGGGTCGTTTTGAGGTACAAACAACGCCATGTGAGGCTCGTGCTCAAGCACATTTTCGGGCATCAAATGCCGCTCGTTGTAAGGAATGTAGGGCGGATTGCTGACGATGACGTCGAACAAAGGCCAATTGTCGGGCCAGGTGGAATCGTCCAGAGCATCGGCATCGGCGAAACGAACGTTTATGCCGGGCAGCAGGAGCGCCGCGTTTTGTTCAGCAACCAGCAGCGCTTCGGTACTGGCATCTAAACCAAACAAGTGTACACCAGGACTTTTGTATTTGATGGTAATACCTATACAACCGCTGCCTAAGCCGATGTCGAGCACACTGGCATCCTTCAATTTATTCCATTTCAACCAATCGATCACCCATGCAACCAAATCTTCGGTTTCCTGACGAGGGATGAGCACGGCAGGGTTTACTGAGAATTTCAGTCCGAAAAAATCGGCTTCGCCAAGCACGTATTGTACGGGTTCTCCATCCAGCAAACGTTTCCCGATGTTATCGGCAAGCAGCCCATCGAGGGTTTCCATAGGACTGTCCAATCCACGCTTACGCACCTTAAAAGCATCTTCCAGCACAATGCGAAGAATGCTTGCTGCTTCACCGTTGCCGTACCGTGGTATCAATTCCTGAACCATCTGTTGTTGCCAATCACGCAGGGTCATGGTTCAGAGGTTTACGGTAAAGACGGTACCCAAAGGCGTATTGTCGGTTACGATGATGTTGCCACCGTGCGCTTTAACCACTTGTCTTACGATGAATAAACCCAGTCCTGTGCCTGTGGTTTGCCGTGTTTCTTCATTGCCGATACGGTAAAATTTTTCAAAAACAACTTCTTTTTCGGCGGTAGGAATGCCGATGCCCTGATCGGCGATGCGAAAACTGAGTTTTCCGTTTCGTTGCTCTGCAGTAAAAATGACCGGGGCGGCTGTGGGAGAGTATTTGACAGCATTTTCCAGGAGGTTTTGCACAACTGCCGTGAGCCCGGGCTTGTCGGCCTGAACGGGTGGTAAATCGGCCGGCATTTCAATGCGGATGTTTGCTTGTGGAAAACGGACCTTGAGGTTTAAAGCGATTTCACTGGCCAGTGTGCGCAGATCAACAGGTTCGGGAAAGGCCTGCCACTTGTCTTCGAGTCGGGCGGCGAGCAGGAGGTCATCCACCAGGTTCTGAAGTCGACTTGCATCGCTGACGCCGTTGCTGCAAAGTTTTTCGCGTTGTTCCTTGTTCAATTCGTGTTTGCCCAGGGTTTGTAACACAAGTCGCATGCCTGCAATGGGCGATTTCAATTCGTGGGTAATGCTGAGCAGGAAATTGCGTCGTTGGCGGGCCAGCGATACTTCGCGGTTGGTGCTCCGGTTAACGATCCAAAGGCCTGCAACGAGGCATGCCGTAAAAAAGATGCCTTCCGAGAGGATCATGCGACGGCGTTTGCGCCATTTTTTATGGGCAGCCGTGTACTCTTTCGTTTGCTGAAGTGCTGTTAAGTTGACGCCGCGTTCGCGGTAATTGTCCTCAAGCACCCGCGTTTCCAACTTGAACAGCTCATCGTTTGAACGCCACAAATGCACGGCCCACCAACCGAAGGCGAAAACCATGTAGATGATGAGGAAGCGTGAGAGGGTGCGTGGAGACATATCAGGCGGACAGCAGACAGCGGGCAGCGGAGACATTATGCTGCCCGCTGCCTGCTAACCGCAATTAAAGAATTTTAAACAACTCCACTTCAAAGACCAGTGTAGCGCCGGCCTTGATTTTGGGGCTGGGCGAACGGTCGCCGTAGGCGAGTTCGGAGGGGATGTAAAATTTGAACACATCACCGGGGCTCATGTACTGCAGACCTTCGGTCCAGCCTTTGATGACCTGATTGAGGCCAAAAGAGGCGGTTTGACCGCGGTCTTTGCTGCTGTCGAACACCGAGCCGTCGATGTTGGTGCCGTGGTAGTGCACTTCCACCTTGTCGGTAGCTTTGGGGTGTGTGGTTGCGCTGCCTTTACGTATGATTTCGTATTGCAGGCCGCTGGCGGTGGTGGTCACCTCCTTGCGTTTTTTGTTTTCTTCGAGAAAATTGATTCCTTCCATTTTACTTTTTTCGGATGTTTTGGCCTGAGCCGTTTTGTTGTAATCAGAGAATACCTGGTTTGCAGTTTCGAAATCGAACTGGGTTTGTCCGTTGTCGAGTACGGTGCGAATGGCTTGAACAAGCACGTCTTTATTAACGTCGCCGGTCATTTGCCGTTTGATGCTGTTGCCGATGATGATGCCGTAGGCATAACTTGCACTGTCGACGCTGTTTTTAAGCGCAAGTTGTTGAGCGGCAAGTCCTGTGGTGGTCAGTGCAAAGGCACAGAGGATTGCAATTTTTTTCATAATCGTAGTTGATGTGTATGTTGTGGTTGTTTATTTTTTATTTTTCATCTCTGCATAGTACTTGTAGAAGTAGGGTATGGTTTCGATGCCTTTGTAGTAGTTGAACAATCCGTAATGTTCGTTTGGGGAGTGGATGTCGTCGGAGTCGAGGCCAAAACCCATAAGCACGGATTTGGCTTTAAGCACCTGGTCGAACATGGCGACAATGGGAATGGAACCACCTCCGCGCTGGGGCAAAGCTTTTTTGCCGAAGGTTGCTTCCATGGCTTTTTCAGAAGCTTTGTACTCTATCGAATTGGTAGGTACAACGACGGGATAGCCGCCGTGGTGTGCAGTCACCTTCACTTTAACCGATTTGGGGGCCAGTGACTCGAAGTGTTTCTGGAATAATTTTTCTATTTTTTTCGGATCCTGGTCGGGCACCAGGCGCATCGAAATTTTTGCGAAAGCTTTGGAAGGAAGCACTGTTTTGGCGCCTTCGCCAATGTAACCGCCCCAGATGCCGTTGACGTCGAGTGTTGGACGGATGCCGGTGCGTTCCACGGTGGTAAAGCCTTTTTCACCCATCAGATCGTTCACACCCAGGTCTTTCATGTATTGTTTTTCGTCGTAAGGTGCAGCGTTCATGAGTTTGCGCTCTTTTGCCGACACTTTTTCAACTTCGTCGTAAAAACCGGCTACAGTAACCCGGTGTTTGGCGTCGTGCAGGGAAGCAATCATGCTGCAAAGCACGTTGATCGGATTGGCCACGGCGCCGCCATACACGCCTGAGTGCAGGTCTTTGTTGGGGCCCTGCACTTCCACTTCCATGTAGCAAAGGCCGCGCAATCCGACGGTCAGGCTGGGGGTATTGTTGTCGATGATGCTGGTATCGGAGATGAGCACCACGTCGCAGGAAAGTTTTTTCTGGTTGGCGAGGCAGAATTTTTCGAGGTTTCGGGAACCTACTTCTTCTTCGCCTTCGATCATAAACTTGACGTTGCAAGTGAGCAGGTTGTGTTTCACCATAGCTTCAAAAGCTTTCACGTGCATGAAGAACTGGCCTTTGTCGTCGCAGGATCCGCGTGCAAAAATGGCGCCATCAGGGTGCAGCTTGGTCTTTTTGACCACTGGTTCGAACGGAGGCGAATCCCAGAGTTCGAGTGGATCGGCGGGTTGCACGTCGTAGTGGCCGTACACAAGTACCGTCGGCGCTTTGGGATCGATCATTTTTTCACCGTACACGATGGGATGTCCGGCGGTATCGTGAATTTCAACGGCATCGGCGCCTGCTGCTTTGAGGTGTTCGGCGGTTGCCTCAGCCATGCGGCGCACATCGCCGGAAAAGCGTGGATCGGCGCTTACAGATGGTATGCGCAGAAGCTCAAGCAGTTCGTTGAGGTAGCGCTCTTTGTTTGCGTTCAGGTAAGATTTGATTTCTTTCATATCGTTGCACGTTTTTCTTCAATGGGCGCGCAAAGTTGGGGTTTTTTAGGCATTTTTTGCATGTTTTTAAATACATCAGATTGTAAATTTCGTGTAAAGTAAACCGCGCTTTACTTTTCCATTACTTAATAAGAATTTAATGTTTGGATAACACGTCAAAGGAATCTTTGGGGTTTGAATATTCATTCAGGCAATCATTCAAACCATTTTCCATGACGCTACGATTACCTTTGCTTTTGGCACTGTTTATCAGTGTATTAGCCAGCCCGCTTGCGGCGCAAACACTTATTCACTACTGGAATTTCAACAACAGCGCTTCAGAAGCTGAACAACTCACTCCCTCCCAGAGCCTCACAACCGGAAGCGGCATCGAGCACATCCAGGGCGGCATAAGCCTCATTCAAATCATCAGCAATACGGCCCAGGGATTCGATGTGGCCAATCCCAACGCCCGCAACGGCGACCCAGCCGGGACACACTTGCGTTTCAACGACCCCATTGGAGGTGCCCTGCGTTTCAACCTTCCCACGACCGGATTTCAACAAGTGGTGGTGAAATACGCTACCCGACGTTCGGGTTCCGGAGCAGGTTTGCAAATAATCGATTTCAGCACCGATGGTGTTTCGTTTGATTCGCTTACCAGCATCGAACCTGCGAACGGCGATCCTACCCTTCAAACCATCGATTTTTCAGGAGTACCGGGAGTTAACGACAATGCCAATTTCGCCCTGCGCATCCGTTTCGCTCAAGGCCTTGGCGGTGCGGTAGGCAACAACCGTTTCGACAACTTTACCCTTGAGGGCATTGGCGCCGGCGCCGACCTCGTGCCTCCAACAGTGGTTTTCCAGCCGGTGAATGCCGCCATTGACCAGCCCATCAACCTGCAACCAACCCTGACCTTCAACGAAGATGTTCGTTTGGTGTCCAACGCAGCCATCACCCCGGCCGACATCCTGAACATCATCGAATGGCGCCTCGGCAGCAACAGCGGCACACCCATTGCTTTCAGTGGAAGCATCAATGGTCGTACCATTACCCTGGCGGCTGGTAATACCCTGCAAAACAACCAAACCTATTACCTCGCCCTCAAAGCAGGAAGCGTAGAAGATACCAGCAACAACGTGCTGACCGACCTTCAATCCATCACGTTCACCACCATCCTCCCGCAAACGGTTTTCCAATCCGGTGATATGGTACCCGTAGCTTACCGTATGAATGCCAGCGGCGGCGAAGATGAAGTGGCACTGCTGACGTTTGTCGACATCCTCCCCGGCACCAAAATCAACCTTACCGATGCCAAGTACACCGACAATGCCCAGCCGCAATGCGCCGGCGGTATTCAGTGGACTTCGCCGTTCAATACCATACTACCCTCCGGATCCATCATCGTGATCCAAAACAGTGCAGGAACGGCCAGTGTTGGAACTGTAACTGGCAGTACGTTTGGCCTCAGCTCAAACGGCGACCAGGTGATCGTGTACACTGGTACGGCGGACAATCCGAATTACATTACGGCCCTCAGCTCCAATGCCTGGCTTGATGCCAATACGGCTTGCAGCGGCAGCAACAGCAAACGTCCGGATGCTCTGGAAGACGGCGTTTCGTCCATCAGCCTGAGCATGGCGCCCGGCAACATCGCCGGCAACACCGTAAACGGTTTTTACAACGGCATCCAGACCGGCACCATAGCCGAACTTCAGGCTGCCATTCTTGATCCTGCCAACTGGAACGGCATTGGTGGAGGAACGCCTCCCCAGGTTTGGCCGGCATGGAATTTCCCTGGTCCACCAGCGGTAGTATCATCTTCTGTAGTGAACCAGAATACCTTGCAAGTGGTGTACAACCGCGACATGGATGTGGCCGCTACCACCAATCCTGCCAACTATACGGGCATCGCCAATTTGACAAACATATTGCTCACAAGCAATGGTGCCCTGAACGATACGGCAACCTTGTCTTACAGCACGCCTTTCACCAACGGCGCAAGTTACATGCTTGAAGTTTCGGGGGTGAAAGACACAGAAGACCGCTCCCTTTTGGGCGTGTATACCTACGCATTCATCTACAACACCACCGTGCGTTTCGCCAACCGTTACACAACGGCAACAGAAGATGCAGGAACGGTAAAAGTGCAGATGATAGTGGAAAATCCTTCGCAGGCCAGCTTTACAGTATCTTACAAAGGTGGCGTTTTCAGTACGGCCAATACGGCAGACTTTGATTTTTCCACCGAAGTGGTAAACATAGATGGTTCGAGCAGCTCCCTGATTGAAATTGAGGTGGCAATCTCCGATGACAATGTGGAAGAACAGGATGAGTACATGGTCCTTTCCATCAACAATCCATCAGGCATTACGGTGGATGGAGCCGATTTTTACACCATTTACATCCAGGACAACGACCGTTTGGCGCCTGTGGCCGATGAAAACATCACCCTTAATTTTGTTTCACGATATACGGTCGACAATCCAAATGGTGCAGATGGCATTGCCGAAATTACGGCGTATGACCCCGATTCAAAGCGCCTTTTCAGCATTTCAACGGCCCTGCAACAGGTTGACATCATCGACTTCAGCAACCCGGCCAATCCCACCCAGGTACAAACCATTGGTACGGTAGCTTACGGACCCGGCCTGACAAGCATCGCCGTCCATAACGGCATTGTGGCCGTTTCAGTTACAGGCCCCAACAACGAACAGGAAAACGGATCGGTTATCTTCCTGAATACCGACGGCGTTTTCCAAAAACAAGTCACCGTTGGCGCTTTGCCCGACATGATCGCTTTCACGCCCGACGGTAATTATGTGCTCACAGCAAATGAAGGTCAGCCCAACGACGCCTACAGCAACGACCCAGAAGGCACGGTGAGCCTTATCGACATATCGGGTGGCATCAACAACCTGACACAGGCCAACGTTCAATTGATCGACTTTACGGCATTCAATGCCCAGGAGGCAGCTTTGATTGCTTCAGGAGTTCGCAAACTCAAAGCAAGCAGCACGTTGGCGCAGGATTTTGAACCGGAGTACATCACCATTGCGCCCGACGGCAAAACAGCCTGGGTAACGCTTCAGGAAAACAACGCGGTAGCAGTGCTTGATTTGGAAAACAAAGTTTTCACAAGCATCGCACCACTGGGTACCAAGGATTACAATGCTTTTGGAAACGGATTGGACCTTTCGGACCAGAATCCTTCCATCCTCATTGCCAACTGGCCTTTGAAAGGCTTTTTCATACCGGATGCAATTGCCAACTATGAGGTAAACGGAATGACTTACCTCGTAACAGCCAATGAGGGCGATGAAAAGGAATACGCGGGACTTACCGAACGCACCACCGTAGGCGCTGTAACCCTCGATCCCACGGCTTTCCCCAATGGCGCCATGCTCAAGGAAAACCACGCCATGGGCCGCATGCGTATTTCAAACCTCAGTGGCGACACAGACGGCGATGGCGACTTCGATGAACTGTATTGCGTCGGAGCGCGTTCTTTTTCAATCTGGAACAGTGAAACCGGCGAACTCGTATTCGACAGCGGAGATGATTTTGAAAAAATTACGGCTGCCAACCCACTTACGGCGCCCATTTTTAACGCCGACAATGGTGGCAACGGCTTCAAAGGCCGCAGTCGCGCCAAGGGCCCCGAACCCGAAGGCGTAGTCATCGGCCGCCTGAACAACCGTACTTTTGCTTTCATCGTGCTTGAACGCATCGGAGGCGTGATGGTATACGATGTCACCGATCCGAATAACGCGATCTTTACCGACTACGTCAACACGCGTGACAACATGACATTCGCGGGCGACAATGGTGTAGAGGGCATCCTGTTCATCCCGGCCTACAACAGTCCCGACGGCAAAAACTACATCGTTACTTCCAACGAGGTGAGCGGTACGGTGGCTGTGTTTGAAGTGGGCAACGTTACGGTTTCCAACAACGAAGTTGCATCCAAAGCCAACGTGGTAGTATTTCCCAATCCGGTATCTGCCAACGGTACAGTTCAGTTCAATGGAACCTACAACGCCGATGTGTTTACCTTGGATGGCAGGTTGAAAACCCGTGTGGAAAATGTTCAAAACATCCAGCTTAACGGCTGGACGGCGGGTACTTACGTTTTGGTGTTTGACAACGGTGTGGTGAAGAAGATTTCGGTACAGTAAAATCTTGATGGTATGAAACAGGAAGTGGTACTGTGTCGGCGCTGGCGTTGATACAGTACCACTTCCTGTTTTATACCGTCAAAGTTTTAATGTAAGACAGTATTGTTGCCAATGTTGAAGCCTCCCGTTTGGTCGGCATGCCTGAAGATATGGTCGGTGGAAAAGGGCCAAACTCACCTATTGTTGTGTCATTTAAACAAAGTGAAGATTTGCTGCTACGAGCAGCATTTTCCATTTGTTGCTTCGCCAAATTTAGAAGTACATTTACCGCAAATCAACAAAGAGATAACATGCTCACACGTCGTAATGCCTTAAAAAATATGGCTGTCTCCACACTCGCTCTTGCGGGCGGTCCGGTTTCTGCGGCCAATATTTTGGCATCCTTACCGGAAAATGAGCTCCCCGGACGCCTGCGCCAATCCGTTTGCCGGTGGTGCTTCAGCCACCTCAGCATCCAGGAACTTTGCGACGCCGGGAAATCCATCGGCCTCGAAGCCATCGACTTGGTGGCGCCCGCCGATTTTGATGTGGTCCGCAAATCGGGACTAAAGGTTTCCATGGTTTCGCCCGACGGTTTGAAAGACTACCTGCGCATCGGCTGGAACCACCGCGAACACCACGAGCATCTGGTGGCTTTTTACAAAAACCTCATCGACAAAGCAGCCGATTACGGCTATTCCAATGTCATCGTTTTTTCGGGAAACCGCAACGGCATGGACGACGAAACGGGCATCATCAACTGTACCCAGGGGTTGCAACGCATTTTGCCGCAGGCAGAAAAAAGAGGCGTCAAGCTTGTCATGGAACTTCTCAACAGCAAAGTGGATCACGCCGATTACCATTGTGACCGCACGCCATGGGGCGCCGAACTGGCTAAGACCATAGGCTCGGAGCATTTTTCCCTGCTATACGACATCTACCACATGCAAATCATGGAAGGCGACGTGATTCATACCATAAAAGAATACGGCCCGTATATTTCCCATTACCATACCGCAGGCGTACCCGGCAGAAATGAAATCGGCGACGATCAGGAACTGAATTATCCGGCCATTATGCGTGCCATCGCAGACAGCGGATTCAAAGGTTTTGTAGCTCAGGAATTTATTCCCAAAAACGAAGACAAAATTGCTTCACTGCGCGATGCCGTCAGGCGTTGTACGGTTTAGTTGTTTGCCCTACCCTTTTTAAAATAAGACCAAAAAACGCTCGAAAACAGCTTTTTTGAACAAAAATATTCAATTACAAATGGACAGAAGACAAGCGGTTAAAACCCTGGGGGCCATGATCGGCGTAGGGCTGCTGATTCCGGAATCCCTGCTCGCACGCGCAGGCGACGTGCTGGAAGGTGAAGCGCCAAAAGCCAGTTTTTTCAACAAACAACAACGCAAACTCAACGCGCTGATGGCCGAAGCGCTTATCCCGAAAACGGATACGCCGGGCGCAAAAGACGCTGGCGTACCTGGCTGGATGGAATTGTTGTTGCAGGATTGTTACGACAAAAACCAACAGGACGGTTACCTGAATGGACTTGCCCTGGTGGAAGAGGAATGTATGAAACGCACAGGCAAAAACTTTGGAAAACTTTCCCCTGTCATGCAGTCGAGCCTACTCAGCACCATGGAGGCCGAATTAGCGCCGGAAACACCGCTTGCAGGGTTTATGCAAGTTTTTAAAAGCCTTGCAAAGTATACGTACGTACATTCCGAAAAAGGCGCAACTCAAGCATTCGGTTACCTGCCCGTACCAGGGAAGTGGGACGCCGCCATGCCACTCGAAAAAGGCCAGAAAGTTTGGGTATCCTGACTGTTTATCATAGAGCTTGTTCGGGATTTTGGATTCGGGCTACAAACGGCAAATTTTATTTCAATTTTCGTTAAAATTTTCGCCGTAGAAACCCGGCTACGTCTACAAATTTTGCATTAATTGAAATAAAATTTGCTTGCTTTCGCCTCGAACCAAAATCCCGAACAAGCTCGTAAAATCTTTTTAAAAAAATGTCTTTCAACATAAACTCTCCTGCCGACAACCAATACGATGCCATCATCGTCGGTTCGGGCATCTCCGGCGGCTGGGCCGCCAAAGAACTTTGCGAAAAAGGACTCAAAGTGCTTGTCCTTGAACGCGGCCGACAAATCCGCCACGTAACCGATTACAATACTGCCAACACGGCCCCATGGGAATTTCCGCACATGAACCGCAGCACACGGGAAATGCGCGACCGCCAGTCCAAACAACTTCGCACCGGTTATACCGTGAGGGAAGAAACCAGCAAATTGTTCGTCGACGACATCGATCACCCCTATGTGGAAATCAAACGGTTCGACTGGATGCGCGGCTACCACACCGGCGGACGATCCATCATGTGGGGCAAACAAAGCTACCGCCTCAGTCCGATGGATTTCCTGGCCAACGAGCGCGACGGCATCGCCACGCCCTGGCCCATAACTTACGAGGACATCGCACCCTGGTACAGTTACGTAGAACGTTTCGTAGGCATCAGCGGCTCGAAAGAAAACCTGGAACACCTGCCCGACGGCGAATTTCAGCCGCCCATGGAGCTCACGCCTGTTGAAAAAGACGTTAAAGGCGTCATCGAACAAAAATGGAAAGGCCGCAAACTCATCATTGGCCGTGCCGCTCACCTCACCGAACCCACCGAGGAACAAACCGAACTGGGTCGCGCTTCCTGCCAATACCGCAACCAATGCAGCCGTGGATGCCCCTACGGCGCCTTTTTCAGCTCACAGGCCGCTACCCTGCCCGCAGCAGCACGCACGGGCAACCTTACGATCCGCAACCATGCCATCGTAAGCTCGCTGGTGTACGACGATGTCAAAGGCCGCGCCACAGGGGTGCGGGTTACAGACGAACTCACCGGCAAAACCGAAGAGGTTTCGGCGCGAATCATTTTCTTGTGTGCTTCAGCACTGGGCTCTACAGCCATCATCATGAACACCGAGTCGAAACGGTATGCAGGTGGTTTGGATGAAAGCGACTCGCTTGGGCGCTACTTAATGGACCACCATCTGGGTGTAGGCGCCAACGGCACCTTCGATACGCATAAAGATAAAATCACTTACGGCCGTCGTCCCAACGGCTTTTACATCCCACGCTTCCGCAACATTTCCGAGCCCGGCGCCGGGTACATTAGAGGCTACGGCTACCAGGGCGGCGGCATGCGCCAAGGCTGGAGCCGCGACATTCCGGGTTGGGGCACAGACTTTAAAAAACAATTCACTTCGTTTGGGCCATGGTCGATGGGTATGACCGGCTTCGGCGAATGCTTACCGTACTACGACAACCAAGTACGCCTGAGCAAGGATAAAAAAGACAAGTGGGGACTGCCGCAGCTGGAAGTGGATGCCATGTTCCGCGACAATGAACGGACCATGCGCAAACAAATGATGACAGATGCCGCCGAAATGCTTGAAGCAGCGGGCGCCAAAGACATCACTACCCGCAACGATGAACCCTGGATCGGTTTGGGCATCCATGAAATGGGTACGGCTCGTATGGGCACTTCCGTAAAAAATTCGGTGCTCAATAATTACAACCAGCTTTGGGCCGCACCCAATGTGTTCTGTACCGATGGTGCCGCCATGACCTCTGCCGGCTGTCAAAATCCATCGCTCACCTACATGGCACTCACTGCCCGCGCTGCTGATTTTGCGGTTTCAGAAATGAAAAAGGGAAAGCTGTAAAATAGATTGTTTCACCACCTAAGTCACTTAAGTATGCATAAGATAAACTAATGTGAATTAAGGTATACTTAAGTGATTTATGCGGTGAAATACCATTAACCATTATTGAAAAAAAGCCTTTCCCCCATTTTTCCTTCATCCAGCTTGCCTTCGTGCCAGGCGAGATGGCCGCTCACTATGGTGCTGAGCACTTCACCGCGCAGTGTTCTGCCTTCGAGTGGAGACCAGCCGCAATGGTAGAGTATGTTGTTTTTATCGATTGTGTATTCTCGGTTAACGTCAACGATGGCGAGGTCGGCCCAGGCGCCTTCGTCGAGGAAGCCGCGGTCGGCCATATGGTAAGCAATGGCCGGAGCGTGGCACATTTTTTCCACGATGCGTTCCAAGCTGATGAGGCCACGGTGGTAAAAATCGAGCATGAGTTGGAGGCCGTGCTGCACCAGTGGCAAACCAGCCGGAGACTGAGCGTAGGGTCTGTTTTTTTCCTCCCAGGTGTGCGGCGCATGGTCGGTAGCCACCACGTCTAGGCGGTTGTCGAGCAGGGCTGGCAAAAGGGCATCGCGGTGTTCCGTGCCTTTGATGGCCGGGTTGCATTTTATGAGGTTGCCCAGCGTTTCGTAATCGGGCGAAGCAAAAAACAGGTGGTGTACGCACACTTCTGCTGTGATGCGTTTTTGCTCCAGAGGAATTTTGTTGGTAAAAAGCGCAAGTTCATCGGCCGTGCTGATGTGCAGGATGTGCAGGCGGGTGCCGTGTTTTTGGGCAAGTTCGACAGCCATAGAGGACGACAGGTAGCAGGCTTCTACCGACCGTATTTCGGGGTGTTGACGGGCGTGAAGATTTTCGCCGTATTTCGCTTCGTATTCGGCCATGTTGCGGCGCACGGTGGCTTCGTCCTCGCAATGCGTGGCAATCAGCAAATCGGCGTTGGCAAAAAGACGTTCGAGTGTGGACGGGTTGTCAACCAGCATGTTGCCTGTGCTGCTGCCCATAAAAATCTTCAGTCCGCATACCGTTCGCGGATCGGTGCGCATGGCCTGGTCGTAGTTGTCGTTGCTGCAGCCCATGTAGAAAGAGTAATTGGCAAGGGAGGTACGCGCTCCAATTTGGTATTTGGCCTCAAGGAGTTCCTGTGTAAGCGTGGGCGGATTCACATTGGGCATTTCCATAAACGAGGTGACGCCACCTGCCACGGC
>JBBSDH010000005.1:0-43365 GCA_038249605.1 Chitinophagales bacterium
CAACCCGTCGGGCATCGGTTCGTCGGCTCGTGTGACGATTCGTGGCGAGCGCTCACTGAACATCAACCGCAACCAGCCCTTGTTTGTAGTCGATGGTGTTCCCATTTCCAACGATTTCCGCGGCAATTCGGGCAGCAGCTACCAGGATACCGATTATGGAAACGGTGCCGCTGTGGTAAACCCCGACGACGTGGAAACGATCACCGTACTTAAAGGCGCCAGTGCGGCGGCCCTTTACGGATCGCGCGCCAACAACGGTGTTATCCTTATTACGACCAAAAGTGGTAAAAACACCAAAGGTCTCGGCCTGTCGTTCAATTCGACGGTTTCGTTCGAAAATGTGCTTCGTCTGCCCGATTACCAAAACCAATACGGCCAGGGCCTCGGCGGCAATTTCAATTTCGTAGATGGTAACGGAGGCGGCACGGCCGACGGTGTTGATGAAAGCTGGGGACCCGCATTCAACGGCCAGCTCCTCGATCAGTTCGACTCACCCACCTCCAACGGTTTGCGTGGAGGCGACGTAGGTAACCTGTTTACGGCCATCGGTCCGGTAGACCTCGATCAGCAACTGGCTGCACGCGGCGCCATAGAGGCTACGCCCTGGGTTTCTCGTCCCGACAACATCAAGAACTTTTTTGAAACCGGATTGACCCAAACCTACAACGTGGCCGCCGCTGGCAGCAACGACAAAGGAGACTTCCGACTTTCGTACACCTGGCTCGACCAAACGGGAACGGTGCCCAACACCGACCTGAAGCGCAACACCCTTGCTTTTGCAGGCGGCCTCACCCTTTCGCCCAAACTGCGCGTTCGCACAGCCATCAACTACATCAACGGCAAAAGCGACAACCGTCCTAACCTCAGCTACGGAACGGAAAACATCATGTACCTGTTCAACTGCTGGCTGGGCCGTAGTGTTGATGTTTCCTCCATGCGAGACTACTGGATGGAAGGCCGTGAAGACCTGAACCAGTATGGTTTCAACTACAACTACCACGACAACCCATACTTCAACCTCTACGAAAACACCAACGGTCAAACCTACAACCGTATTTTCGGCAACGTTTCGGCTACCTATGACTTCACCTCCAAGCTCAGCCTTATGGTACGTGGCGGCACCGACGTGAACAACGAGTTCCGTGCCCGTCGCCGTGCCTACAGCACCCAGCGTTTCGTTCGCGGCAGCTACCGCGAAGAGCGCATCAACTTTACGGAAACCAACCTCGACTTCCTGCTCAATTACCGCACAGCCCTCAGCGAGCGCTTCGACCTCAACGTAGGTTTTGGTGGCAACACCATGCGTCAGGTTGGCCAGTTCAGCGACGTGATCGCTCCCGAACTTGCCGTTCCCGGTATTTTTGCCCTCAGCAACTCGCGCGTAGCCCTGCAAAACCTGACCAACACGCCGTATACGGAAAAACGCATCAACTCTTTGTACGGTACCGGCCAGCTCGGCTTCAACAACTACTTGTACCTTGATGTTTCACTTCGCAACGACTGGTCGAGCACCCTGCCGAGCGATTCCCGCGGCTACCTCTATTACGCCGCCAACCTCAGCTTTGTGCTTTCCGATGCCCTCCAATGGGATCCCAATGGAGCCATTTCGTTTGCAAAACTGCGTTTCGGTGTAGC
Source organism: Chitinophagales bacterium (assembly GCA_038249605.1). Lineage (GTDB taxonomy): Bacteria > Bacteroidota > Bacteroidia > Chitinophagales > Saprospiraceae > M3007. The sequence continues at coordinate 1,636 of JBBSDH010000005.1, forward strand.
CCAGGTGGGCAATGATACCGACCCGTACCAGCTTGAAACCATTTACAACGCCCAAACGCCCGTTCAAGGCTCCCCATCGTACAGCGAATCAAGCGTTTTGGTAAACCCCGATCTGAAGCCTGAGATCAGTACTTCGATCGAGACCGGTTTCGATGTTCGTTTTTTCCAGAACCGCCTCGGTGTCGATTTTGCTTACTACAACACACAGAGTAAGAACCAGATTCTTCCCATTTCGCTTACCAATGCTTCCGGATACAGCGCCCGAATCATCAACGCCGGTTTGATCCAGAACCAAGGCATTGAAGTAACGCTGAACATCACGCCGATACGCAAACAGAACTTCTCGTGGGATGTTGCCGTGAACTTCTCGCGCAACCGCAGCGAAGTGAAGGAACTGTTCAAAGATCCGGTTTCCGGACAAGAGATCACCAGCTACCTGATGGCTTCGCGTTATGTGTTGGTTGAAGCACGCATCGGTGAACAAATGGGCGACATGTACGGCATCGGTTACCAGCGCGTAAGCGACGATCCGGAAAGCGCATACTACGATCCCACCGGTCAGAACGTTGGCCAGATCGTGTACAACAGCCAGGGCAAACCTATTGCTACTCCTAACACCATCAAACTGGGCAATTACAATCCCGACTACCTGATGGGCATCAACAACAATTTCCGTTACAAAGGTTTGTCGCTTGGTTTTCTGTTCGATTTCCGTGTAGGCGGCGAAGTATACTCACACACCCAAACGGTTGGTCGCGAAGGTGGTCAGATCAAAGAAACGCTTGAAGGCCGTGCAAACGGATACGACCTGAGTGTTGAAGGCAACGGCGTTACTGGCGAAGGCGTGGTTCAAAACGCCGACGGTACGTTCAGCGCAAACAACACCGAACTCACCGCCCGTGAATGGCACACGTCCTATACACTTGGCCGCCGCCTCATCGAAGGCGTGGTGTACGATGCTTCGTTTGTGAAACTGCGTGAATTGCGTCTCGGTTATACGTTGCCCAACAAACTTTTCGGCAACTCGTCGCTGCGCGACTTTACCGTAAGCCTCGTAGGCCGCAACCTTGCTTTGTGGACGGATGTTCCGCACATCGACCCTGAAACGTCGTCGACCTCCGGCGGCACAGTGATCCCGGGTGTTGAATCGGTAGCCTTGCCATCCGTACGCAGCTGGGGTGTTAACGTGAATTTCCGTTTCTAAATCTCGCTAACGTCCAATTCTATCCATTTTCATTTCAACCATGTACGACATGAAACATCTTTTTATAAAATTCCTGGCGGTTGTTGGCCTTACATTCGCCATGACCGGTTGCACCAAGGATTTCGACGAAGTCAACCAAAACCCCAACGCTCCCACAGCGGTAAATTCCAGTCTGTTGTTGCCGCAAATTGAACGCGACGTGATCAACACCGTTATGGGCGAAGCCTGGGGCATCGGCAACATCGTTATCCAGCACAATGCCAAAAACCAGTTCGTAAACGAAGACCGCTACCTCTGGGGAGAGCAAAACGGCATCTGGAACACCGTTTACGACAAAATGCGCGACGTAAACAACATCATTGCTCAAAGTGAAGCGAACGGCGAAAACAACTACAAGGGCATAGCACTTGTGCTCCGTTGCTGGATGTTTTCGCTTGCTACCGATGCTTATGGCGATGTGCCTTATTCAGATGCCATTCAGGCCAAGGAAGGTGAAAACTATCCCAAATACGATGCACAGGAAGACATCTACAACGGCATTCTCGCCGAACTCAAAGTCGCCAATGATCTTTTGGGTTCTTCCAGTGAAGTTGTTGCTGGCGACATCATTTACGGAGGCGACGTAGCCAAATGGAAAAGACTCGCCAACTCCCTGCGCGTACGCAGTCTCATGCGCATTTCGCGCAAACGCGACGTAGGTGCTGACCTTCGTGAAATACTGGCCGACGCTGGCAAGTACCCCTTGTTTGAAAGCAACGATGACAGCGGCGTTTACACGTTCCTGACATCTTCGCCCGACCAGTTTCCGCTCTACGCTGCACGGATCGGTTCGTTCAACGAATTCCGAGCGGGCAAAACCCTTCTGGATACCCTAAATTCGCTTGACGACGCAAGGTTGCCCATCCTTTTCCGTCCAACGCCTGATACCGAAACTTCGGATACAACGGACTACGTAGGTATTCCCAACGGTATGAACGATGTTAATGCGCTTGAGTACAACGGTGGACCGCAATTTCAATCGCGTATCGGTAATGTGTTTTATGAAGAATCCATTACCCCTTACGGTCTTACGGTTGCAAAAGGCATCATCATGACCTTCGCCGAACTTCAGTTCCTGCTCGCCGAAGCCGCCGAAAAAGGTTTGATCAGCGGCGATGCCGAAACGTTTTATAAAAACGGCGTGTCCGCTTCGTATAACTTTTATGGTCTCAATGTTTCGGACGGTTTCTTCAACCAGCCTGAAACCGAATTTACAGGCACGCAACAGGAGAAACTGAACAAGATCGGTTTGCAAAAATGGATTTCCTTGTACTACAACGGACTTGAAGCCTGGTTCGACTGGCGCCGTACGGGCATTCCTTTCCTCACGCCGGCTGTTTCCAACCAGAACGACGATAGGATCCCCGTTCGTTTCTTTTACCCGCTGAGCGAAGAAAAACTCAACGGTGACAGCAATGAAGATGCGATTCAACGTCAAGGGCCCAACGATATCAACACCAAAATGTGGCATCTTAAGTAAACTCTGTCACGATTTACCTTCCGGGGCGCTGCACAATCAGCGCCCCGGCTTTTTTATAAAATATGGAAAAACAACTTGCCATCATCCAGACACTAAGGAATGAGTACCTGAGCCGCGGACACGAAGCTTACCACGGCGAACCTGTAAGCCAACTTGAACATGCCGTACAGTCGGCAGAATGGGCGAAAAAAACACGTCCTGAAGACGAGGAGTTTATTCTTGCGGCCTTTTTACACGATTATGGTCACTTGTGCGACCACGATGGCATGGAAGGTTACGGCGTTTGGAGCCACGAAACGGTAGGAGCAGAAGCCTTGAGGCAAATGGGTTTTTCTGAAAAAATCGCGCAGCTGGTGGTCAACCACGTGGAAGCAAAACGTTACCTTGTGGGTGCCGATTCCGCATATTTCAATGGCCTCTCCGAAGCCAGTAAAATCACCCTTAAAAAACAAGGCGGGCGCATGACCATGGAACAAATGGCCTATTTTGAAAAAGATCCCTTATTTGAACAACACATTGCGCTGCGCAGGCTCGACGAAAAGGCCAAAGTCGCCGATCGACCGGTAACCGATTTTCTGTGGTTGGAGGAATTGATGGTTCGGCATTTAGGTTAAGTCTAACCAATCACCACTCCAACCCCAATGTAACAAACGCCGAACGTCCAATGCCATTAACCCCCGAGCCGTGTGTTCGGTAATCGGTATGGAACAAATTCAGGGTGTTGAGTTGAATACGCAACATGCGCCACTGGTAACCACCGTAGAGGTTAACCACGTTCCAACCTGGCGTTCCACGGTCGGGTATGCGGTTGTCGTCGATGTCGCCCTGGGCAAGTCTCTCCTGATCGCCGGCTGCTACCCACTCGGTGCTGACGAACCAGGCGCCTGCGGTGTATTGTAGGGCCAGTCGACCGAATACCGGTGGAATCCTGCGCATGGGTTCGTTTTTGGTAATGTTTTGGCCATAGGTGTACGTAAGGCTGCCCTGAACATGCCAGCGGGGCAGAAAGCGGTATTCCACCGAAGTTTCGAAGCCCTGGACGGTACCTTCTTCCACATTTTCTTTTTGGTAAACAGGGTAACCCTGCATGGTTTGAGTATCCATTTTGACGCGGGTGATGAGGTCGCGCAGCTCATTGCGGTACACATATGCTTCGGCTGATAACTTTTCCGACAACCATTGGTACCCCAACTGAACCTGTACTGAATGCTCAGGCTTCAGGTTGTAATTGGGCGTTTCAAAACGGAAATCAACGATGCCGAGCGTTCCCAGGTCGTCGATGTTGGGTGCGCGGAAACCCGTATTGATGGAGGTGAAAACATTGGAACGTCCGCCCAATTTGTACAAAACGGCGGCGTTGCCTACCAATGCCGATGGCGTGAGCTGCGCCGTGCCGATGGCTTCGTCCTCCACGTTGATCACAAACGTATTCCAACGGGCGCCTGCTGTGAACAACCAACGGTTAAGGTTGAGCTCGTGCAGGGTAAAGGCCGCGAAACTCGTCATGGTGGAGCCGTCGGGATACAGACCCCTGCTCCCGGTCACCATACCGTTGGTTTTCTCGGTGCGCGTGCTGTTCACCAGGCCGTGGTAAACATCGATGCCCGAAGTGGCCGACCAGGCACTGTTTGAAGCAGTTGAAACCTCTCCTGAAAAACCCAGCGACCGAACCTTATCGTTTTCGGTTCGCATTGTTTCGGAGCCGTTTTTCCGGCTCATACGGCCCTCTTCAGTTTGATGCAGCGAGGCGGTAAGTCGGTAAGATTTCCAGAAATTGTTTTCAAGCTTGTGCTCCAGTCGGGCATACGTAAGGTCGCGGTGTTGCGGGTCGAATTTGTTTTCTGCAAAATTTTCAAGTTGCACCTTGTGGTAAACGGGAACATTGTCCTGGTTTACGTTTTGATGCGCCACCGTAAGGGTCATGGCTGGCAACACGGCAAATTTAGCTTTCAAATCGAAATCCATTTCGCGGTAGCCGGTGGGTGATTGCTTGCCGGTGGTGTCGCCGCCTGCCAGGTCGCCGAAATTGCGCCAGCTCAGTCCGCCAGTAAACGCCGCTTTGGTTGTGGCGGCGTTTAACCCGACCCTCATGCTTTGTTCCATGTTTTGTGTAGCGCCGCGCAGCAACACATCGCCACCCCAACGGAATTTTTCTTCAAAATCCACATCGCGGCTGAAAGCCTGGATGACGCCGCCGAGCGCATCCGAGCCGTATTGTACCGAACCGCTGCCGCGCAGCACTTCGATGTTTTGCAGGCTGAATACATCAAGGGTGTTGAAATATTGGTTTGGTCCGTAGCGAAACGTCGCGTTGCTGAGCCTGATGCCGTCGATCAACAGGAGGGTTTGGTTTCCGGTGAGGCCGCGAATAAAAGGCGAACCTCCACCGTGGTTGGTTTTTTGGACAAAAACGCCGGGAACCATGGATAAAGCTTCGGGCGTGGTGCGGTCCTGGCGTTGGTATATGGTTTTGTCGTGTTGTATTGCGATGGCCTCAGGCGTGCCAAAACGGTATTTCTGACTGCGTTGGGCAGAAATGACAAGTTCGTTCAGGGTGTAAGCAGAGGAATCGGGCAATGCAGGAATGGAGTCGATGGCGGAAAAGGCCGGGCTTGCTCCGAATAGGCAAACGAATACAAAGCAGGACAAAAAGCGCATTCGACAAATTTTTTGCGAAAGTAGCTTTGGCGGATGAAGTACAGGTTAAATTACAAACCTAGCACCTGCGTGAGGCACATTTCCAGTCCCGGCATCACCTCGCCGCCGGTCAAAATTTCATCGAAAGGCACCGTTCGAACTGCTTCATTTTCCACATACACATGGGTATGTTTGGTTTGCGGATCGATTAGCCAGCCCAGGCGACAACCACAAAGCATGTACTCCTCCATTTTTAGTTTCAAAGCGGCAAGGTTGTCACCCTTGGAACGCAGTTCGAGCACAAAATCGGGTACAATAAATGCAAAGGTTTGCTTTTGCGCCCTGGGCAAGGCATCCCACCGCGCTTTGGCAATCCAGGCGGTATCGGGAGCGCGTTCGGCGCCGTTGGGAAGGGTGAAACCCGTAGAGGAATCGAAAACCCTTCCGAGGCTGGCTTTTCGATTCCAAAGAACGATTTCGGCGGAAATTTCAGCGTTAAAATTGCCAGTTTCGGATGATGTAGGCGCCATGATGATGATTTGATGGTTCGCGTTACGTTCAATCCGGAGATTAGGATTAGACCTGCACAAGTCGGCAAACTGCCCGGCAGACAAACCGCTGCCATCCAGCAGCAGGGAAATTCCCGGCGGCAGTTTGTAGGCAAGGTCGATCGGCAAAAGCTGGGATACAACTACCATGGCAGGTTGAAATTTTTACAAAAATACAAAAATCAAGCCGCTCATGGCGGCAAAATTTACATTCATTTCATACGTATTTGGTCGGGACCCTCATGCGAAGTCCCCACCTTCACCAAAAATATGCATCCATGAAAATACCCTTTTACCTTGCTTTGGCAGCCGTGCTTTTTGCCTTTGCCTGCCGTTCTTCCAAAAACCAAATTACGTCGCTGGGCACCTGGGTTGTGCAGGCGCCCGCTGGCGACCAATACTGCGCACTTCAACCCGCAGGCGCCACCATCATACCCAATGGACGCATTGTAGAACCTATGGGTTCCACGGTTCGCATCGCTCCACACCCGTACGGCTTGGCTTTGTCGGCCGACGGCTCGGTGGCCGTAACCGCCAATTCCGGCAACCGCCCATTTTCGATCACCATTCTTGAAAATCCGGCCTCCGGCAAACCCACCGTGCGACAGGTGCCTGAAGGCGCCCAAAACGATCCAAAACTGCTCGAAGACGTGTTTATGGGCCTGGCCATCACACCCGACAACCGCAGCGTATGGGTAAGCGGTGGACAGTCGAACAAACTTTTCCGCTACGACCTGCGCTCCGGCGCAAAAATCGACTCCATCCTTTGTGCCGAGGCGGGTAACCCCGACGGCTACCTCGGCGACATGGCCATGACGCGCGACGGCAACATCCTGTACGTTTGCGACCAAAGCAATTTTCGCCTCGTGGTGGCCGAAACCCGCACACGTAAGGTGCTTCATTATGTATCTGTAGGCCGCTACCCTTTTGGTGTCGCTTTGTCGCCCGACGAAAAAACAGTACACGTGGCCAACGTAGGCGTGTTTGAATACAAACCCCTCAACAACATAGATTCGAAAGATCCCAAAGGCACCGCCGCCGATTTTCCTACGTCGGCTTACGGCTCCAAGGAAATGAAGGAAGGGTACAAAAAAGACCAACTCGACGTGCCCGGCCTGGGCGATCCCAACGTACCCGAATCATTTTCGGTATGGTCTGTGGATGTTTCCGGCGCTGTACCCGTGGTTAAACACAAAATCAAAACGGGTTTTCTCGTTGGTGAAAAAATAGAAGGCATCCCGGCAGTGGGTGGCTCCAGTCCGAACTCGCTTGTGGCCACGGCATCGCATGTGTTTGTGACGAACGGCAACAACGACTGCATTTCGGTGATCGACCCGGTGAAAGGCAATGTGGTGAAAAATATTTTCCTCAAACCTCTGCCGCAGTTGTCGCGCCACCGCGGAGTTATTCCTTTCGGCGTTGCTTTGTCTCCCGATCAAAAACGCCTGTATGTGGCCGAATCGGGCATCAATGCAGTGGCAGTGATCGACGTGCCATCGCTTGAGGTCATTGGGCATCTGCCCGTGGGCTGGTTCCCGTCCAAACTGGCCGTTTCGCCCAACGGCCGCAAGCTTATCGTGGCCAATGCCAAAGGTTACGGCAGTGGACCCAATGGTGGCTACACATTTAAGGAAGGCCCGGAAGGTAATTACGTAGGCCACTTGATGCACGGCTCCTTAACCATGCTCGACATTCCGTCGGACAACGATTTGAAGCAATACACGCAACAAGTACTTGAAAACAATTTCAACGTTCGTTCGGTAACCGACCCGGCCTTGGCGGCGCGCAAAACCAACCCTGTGCCTTTGTTCCCGGGTGAAAAAGAAAGTCCAATCAAATACATCGTGTTTATTTCCAAAGAAAACCGGACGTACGATGAGGTGTTCGGACAGTTGAAAAACGGCAAAGGCGACCCTGCTATAGCACGTTACGGCTACAACCGTACGTTTTCCAACAAAAACAAAACGACTACAGTGGAAAACGCTACGGTAATGCCCAACCATCTGGCCCTTGCGCAGCGTTTTGGAGTGAGCGACAATTTTTACGTTGATTCCGACCACTCGGCCGACGGCCACCGTTGGCTCGTGAATACCTATCCCAACGAATGGATGGAAACCACAGTGTCGGCCACCTATGGCGGTCATCGCGAGGTTAAAGCAAGCGGAAAAGCCAAAGGCCAATACGGCTGGTACGGCTCGGCTGGTGCCATTTTCCCGGAAGATTACAATGAGGCGGGCTCGATGTGGGACCATCTCGAGCGCAACGACGTTTCGTTTTTCAATTTCGGATTCGGCACGGAGATGGGTTCCAATTTCTCCGACTCCACGATGAAATACTATGGTCAGAAAGTGCTGATCAATTATCCCATTCCCGGCCCGCTTTACGGTCACTCCTCGGAAAAATACCCTACCTACAACATGGCCATCCCAGACCAGTTCCGAGCCGACATGTTTATGCAGGAGGTAAAAGACAAATGGCTTTCGGGCAAAGAACCCATGCCATCAGTCATTACCATCATGCTGCCTCAGGACCACGGCGCCGGCGAACGGGCCAATGCAGGTTATCCGTTCCGGGAAAGTTACATGGCAGACAACGACCTGGCACTCGGTCGTGTGGTGGAGTTTCTATCACAAACACCGTATTGGAAAAACATGGCGATTGTGGTGACCGAAGATGATGCGCAGGACGGCAACGACCACGTGGATGCCCACCGCAGTATCCTGATGGTCATTTCGCCCTGGGCCAAACGCAACCACGTGAGCCACACACACACGAGTTTCGGCAGTATTTTTAAAACGTTTTGGAACGTCCTGGGCACGCCCTACCTCAACCAGTACGATGCAGCAGCCACCGATTTGTCGGACTTGTTTACCGATAAACCAGATTTTTCCCCTTACCGTGCATTCCCGGTAGACACACGGCTGCTCGACCCTCAGAAATTGCTTACGCCCTTCGATGAAAAGTTCGATTGGAAATCGCTGCTCGAATCGCCCGAACTGGACAACGTGGAGGATTTTTTGAACAGCAGGCAGTAGCCCGCTGCCTGCTAAACAATTTCTTGCGCTAATCCAAAACTCATCGTCATACCTGCACCGCTGAGACCGTTAACAATGTACACCCCGGGTTCGGCTTCCACGACAAAATCGGTGCGGCCAGGTAGTTTGGCGTAGATGCCGTACCAGGTTTCGGCAATGGTGGTATCGGGGAAATGGGCGAAGGTGCCGAGGTATTCCAGGATGAGGCGGTTGATGTTTTGGCTGTCGAACGGTGAAACATCCCAGCCGTACTCATGGCTGTCACCCAGAATGATTTCGCCGAACTGGTTTTGGGACACCAGCACATGGATGCCGTATTTGGCGAGCTCCGGATTTTCGTGGTTGTAACGTTCACGAACGGCATGCAGTTCGTTGAGGTGGGCAAACGAAGCGTAGTGAAGCAGCGTGAGCCCGGCACAGAGGGAGGCTTGCAGGTCCCAGTTGGACGGCTGGGTGTTGGTGCGCAACATCTGCAATTTACATTTGGTGATGCCGCTGCTGCGGAAAATATTTGGATAAAGGGTTTCAAACTCGGTGCCGGAACAGATGAAAATCCGCTCAGCCTGCCAGGTTTCGTAAAAATCAGACAATACACCGGAAGCTACATGGGTAACCGCTGAGCCGAAGTGGAATTCGACGCCAAGCTCATTTTCCAGGTACGCGGCCAGTTGTGGAATGGCCTGACGTGACGTTACGGTACATTCCGTTTCGCTGTACATGCCGCCTTTCAGTCCATGGGTTTTTACAGCGGGTGAATAAGCCTGCACATCGTCTGGCGAAAGCATTTTTACACGGTACCCGGCGTCGGATTGTTCGTAAAAGGCGTTGAGCACGTCCATTTCATCATCGTGGTAAGCAAGGTGCAGCGATCCGTTTTGTTTGAGCCACAAACCGCATTTTTCGGATGCTTTCAGCCACGTTTCGCGGCTGCGCATGGCGCGATCGAAGAGGTCGCCTGCCGGTTGTCCGATGGGCCACAGAAGACCAAAGTTGCGCACCGAAGCGCCAACTGCTCTCGGATTTTTTTCAAACACGATAACTTTTTCGCCTTTTTGGGCGGCGGTGTACGCCATGGCCAGTCCCACGATTCCTGCGCCGACAATGGCGACGTCAAATTTGTTGTTCATCATAGGGTAAAACTGTTTATCAGGGGTGTGTTTAATGCAACGTGCCCTTTTTTCTTTTTTAAAAAATACCACCAGGAAGCAAGGGTCAGCAACACAATGATGGCACCACCTCCGAAACAAAGTCTGGTATAAAATTCGAGCCAGCCCATTTCTGATGCGCCGAAATTGCGCCACAACATGACGGCCACGCTGCCCAGGTACCCCACCGAATCGGCTGTATACATTAAAAAACCGACGTTGCCGCGCTCGCGAAAACTGGCCAACAATCGGTCGAACAAAACGCCGTTGAACAAAATGTAGGGCAAAAACAAACCCAGTCCAGAGGACATCATCCACATCAGGGGGGTCAACATGCCTTTTTGAAAAAGCAAGGTTGAAAGCAACAGCAACAACGCACCTAGCATGGAAATGGCATGGTTGAGCCAAAATGCCAGAAAGTTGTTTTTTACAAACATCATGGCGCCTACAATCACCAGGGCCAGCAAGGCTATGGGAGCTTCAGCGGTGGTGAGGATGGCTGCCTGGCCTCCGTAGCCCAGATCGCGCCAAAGTTCCACAGCGAAGTTGTCGCGCATGTCACGTACAATGGTCAGCACAAGGTACACGCTCACAAGCAGAATCAGCCCAGGTGCATAGCGGAAAAAAAGTGCCCGCTGTTCGGAACCTGTCATGCTCTTCCGCGGTGTGCGAAGTTCCATATCTTTTTCAGAAGGTTTGGGCAAGTGTTCGAGCACCCAAACACAAAGCAGCAAGGTGGGCAGAAAAAGCATGGCAGCCAGAAAAGGCATCCATTGTTCGTTTGCAACATGGTTGTTGAGCAGCCATGCCCCGACTGTTTTTACAAAACCCGACGACACGATGAAATTTGCGCACAGCGCTGCGGCCAGCATTTCGGTTACACGCCGCCCTTCGAGGTAACTGAAAATGAGCCCCCAGGCCATGCCCAATGGCAGCCCATTGATGAACATCCAAACAGCGTTCCAGGGGTATGGTGTAACGGCGAAACCCAGCAAAGACAAACCAGCTACGGCCGTTACGCCCAGTAAAAGTCCGGCCCTGTTTGTAGATTTTAGGCTGCCGATTACCCGAATGCCTATGAATTTGGACAAGGCGTATCCGGCTACCTGGGCTACTACCAAAACAATTTTGTACTGGATGCCCCAAAGTTCGAGACCTGCATACGAACCTGCCGTGAAAGGTTTGCGGAACGCGTAAATACTGCAATAAGCAACAAATGAAAACACTCCGGCCACAGCGATGAAAGCGGCTTGAGGCGCGCTGGCAAGCATGCGCTTAAGTGTTTCGGATTTGTACGTGCGGTTCTTCACCATGCTGCAATGTTAATGCGCGTACGAACCTCAAAAATGCTGAAAAAGCATTTGTAACCATTAATTAATGCATGGTTTACAAATATTTATTTATTGTAAATTAAATGCAAAAAAAAGGTAAATGTCCATGCGAAAATAGATGAACAAACTTAATGCAGGCTCAAAAACACGCCATTTACCTTTGCCGGAAAAATGCCTGAAATGGATTTATCAGCCATTCAACTTGTGGTTTTCGACATGGCCGGAACAACCGTACGCGACAACGACGAAGTGTTGTCGTGTTTTTCTGAAGCCTGCGTCCGAGAAGGCATCATGGCCGACAAACCTCGGCTCAATGCCCTCATGGGAGTGTCTAAGTTGGAAGTGTTTCAGATGCTGTGGCGCGAGCAACTTGGCGATGAGGTGCCGCAGGAAGAAGTTGAATCCCAATCGCAACACACCTTCCATACGTTCCGCATGATTTTGGAAGATTATTACCGCACCCACCCTGTGGAACCAACCGAAGGGGCGTTGGAGGTATTTTCATGGCTGCGTTCGAAGGGTATTAAATTTGCGCTCAACACCGGCTTTTACCGGGAGGTAACCGACATTATTCTGGAGAAACTGGGCTGGCTGGAAGGGCTCGACGAACATTACGTTGGTGGACCTGGCTCGGTGATCGATTTTTCCATTTCGAGCGATCAGGTACCGCGCGGTCGTCCGGAACCGCACATGATCCAAAAAGCCATGGAAGTGTTCGGGGTGCCCGATCCCAGACGCGTTGTAAAAGTAGGCGATACGCCTGTTGATCTTGAAGAAGGCCGTAGGGCGGGGTGTTTGTTGTCGCTGGCTGTAGTGAATGGCACCCATCGTAGGGAAGAGCTTGAAAAACTCGACAATGACGGTTTGCTGACTTCCTTGAAATCATTGCCGGCATTTTTAGAACAAACAATTTTGGGAAAGCAATAAGTGGAGCAGAATTTCCAGGTTAAAACCGTTGTTGAAATGGATGGATTACTCCTGTCTACCAGCCATGAGATGCCCTGCCTGCCCGATCCAATCTTCCTGCACAATACGTGAAGCTGGCATGTCGAGGGTTTGCGCCACCGATTCGAGGTCGTTTTCATTCCAGCGGCTGATTTGCGCGAAGGTGAAGATGCCCAGTTCGTGGAGGCGTCGTTCGGCAAAAGGGGAGATGCCGTTGATGATCTTGAGGTCGTCGGCTTGGCTGGGCACATCCGATGCCTGTGACGGTCCGCCGGCGTGGGCGCTGTTTGCCGGGGCGTATCGGCGGGGTGCGATTTCCTCGGTGTTTTGAATGCGCAGAACTTCGAGTTGCAGGTTTTCCAGTTCGATCCGAGCTTTTTCGAGTTGCAGGCGCAGGTTGTTGCGTTCCATTTCGAGCATTTCACCCGACCGTTCGAGCTGGCGCATTTGCATTTGCATGGCTGCAAAATCGCGGTGCAGGGTGCGCCAGCCGTTAAGCTCTTCCTGAAGGCGCGCCAATTCACCGTTTACCTGACTGTTGCGCTGGCGCAGGTTCATGGTTTGTTCCTCGAGGAAAACGATTTTTTCAGCGTAATGGGTTGCCTGAGCTTCCGCTTTTTCGAGGCGTAAGGTATTGGCCAGGTTTTGCGAAGCGAATACGGCTTTGTCGAGATCGAATGCAGCAGCTTGCTGTCGCAACTGGTTGAGTTCGATGGTGGTTCTTTTCAAATCCATCTCCCGCATGTCGTGTTGATGCTTGAGTTGTGTATAGAGGTGTGCCAGGGCATTGCGATCTTGTTCGCTTCGTTCCAGGGCCTGGGTCAGCGGACGCACCGAAATGATGTCACGCAAATGCCATCCCAACAAGGTTCCCAAAACGCCTGTTATGGACAGAAAAAGCACGTACAGAAAAGGTTCTTGCAACAACTCTTGCATAAATCAAAGAAGAAAAGCTGTCAAAGATAATGTATTAATAACCAAAGGTGCAATATAATCACCATTTGCGCTGTTTTTGCGTTACATTTGTCGAAACGATAAGTCTTAATGCGTTCTTTTTTTTACAAAAAACAAACAAATCAAGCTACTGGTTCATGTTGTGTAACGATGGCGGGGGGAAGGTTACAATTCAGGAGTTGGTGCGGCCCCCGCGCTCTGTCCGTGTTTTGCAAAAAAGTTTAAAAAACGGACTTTTTTGGCTTTTTTTTGTTTTTATTGCCTTCCCTTATACCCTTTTTGCGAACCAAACAGATACGATACCCAGTACATTGGTCCGCATCGATTCCATCAGTATTCATGGAAATCGCCGCACTATGGAGTCGTACGCCCTTCGTGAACTTAATGTTCGTGTAGGTGATTTGTTGCCGCGCGTCGGTTTAGCCGAAAAACTTGAGTTCGACCGCTTGCTTCTGCTCAACACCAGACTTTTTACGCGGGTCGTCATGGAAGTGGTGCTTCTGGAGGCTGATTCCAGCCGCCTTCACCTGCATTATACCGTGTATGAAAGTTTGTACATCTTTCCCATTCCGGTTTTTGAACTTGCCGACCGGAACTTCAACGTTTGGTGGAGCGAATTCAACCGCTCGCTTGACAGGGTCAACTACGGTATCGATGTGAGCCACATCAACTTTACCGGCCGCGCCGATGTGTTTAAGATGGCTGCGATATTCGGCTATTCCAACAAATACAGCATCGCGTACAAAACACCTTACATCAACCGCAAACAGACCATTGGATTCCAGACTTCGGTGTCGTATTCCCGATCACGGGAAGTCGCATTTGATACCGAAGAAAACAAATTAAAGTTTGAGGTAAATCCCAATGACTGGCAAATTACCAGATGGTATGCAAACGCAGGTATTACATGGCGGCCTCATATCTTCAGTCGGCATTCCCTCGTGGCAGAATACCACCTCAACCGCGTATCTGAAAACATCGCTTCCGACCTCAATCCCAACTTTTTTCTCAACGGGCAAACCCAGCAACGGCACATCAGCTTGATTTACAACCTGGTGATTGATTACCGGGATATTCATCCTTACCCGCTCTCAGGTTACCGTTGGGTTTTTGAAGTGCGTGGCAACGGGCTATTGCCAAGTGACGATCTCAGACTGTTTCGTTTTTACGCCGAATACAACAAGTATTTTTCCTTTAACAAACGCTTGAGCCTTCAAACAATCTTTAAGGCACGGACCAGTTTACCACGCCGCCAGCCACCGTATTTCAACAACCAGGCGCTTGGTTACGGCGGTAATTTTGTGCGCGGTTACGAATATTTTGTAGCCGATGGCCTCGATTTCGGATTGGTCAAAGCATCCTTTCACATCGAACTGATCAACAAGGCGCTTGATCTTTCACGTTTGATACCTTTCCGTTCCTTCAATGTTTTGCCCTTGAAAATTTACTTTTCGCTCAACAATGACCTGGGTTACGCCCAGGATCCATGGTATGGCGCAAACAATTCGCTTTCCAACCGTATCCTTTACGGGTACGGCTTCGGGCTCGACATCGTGGCATTTTACAACAGTACCGCCCGTTTCGAATACAGCTGGAACGACCTGGGGCATGGCGGGTTTTACCTCAACATCAACACTGGTTTTTAATGCGTGCATTGTACGAACGTTTTTGTGCGGCAGCGCCGTCAGATTTCCCGCTGTTCATGCAGCCCTGGTACCTCGATGGAGTGTGTACCGGAGCTACGTGGGACGCCGCTGTGGTTGAAAAAGGCGGGCATATCATCGCCGTATGGCCGTATTTTTTGAAAAAAAAGGCGGGCATGACCTACGTTGCTATGCCCCTTTTGGCCCGTATGATGGGCCCTTACCTGTTGCCTGAATACCGCAACAGCCGCCATGCAAATGGATTGTTGGAAGATTTGCTCGAACAACTGCCAAAACTTGCAGCTTTTGAACAGGATTTCAATTGCACGGCAACCAACTGGTTACCCATGTATTGGAGGGGGTTCCGTCAAACCACCCGTTACACTTACCAAATCGACCTGAGCGATATGGATCGGGTGTGGAAGTCCATCAGGCCTACTTACAGAAATAAAATAATCCCACGGGCTCTGGAAAGAGTAAAAGTGGTTCATGAAGTTGAGACCGCGGAATTTTTACGCGTGCACAACCTCAGTTTTTCCCGCCAAAGCCTGGAGGCGCCCATTTCCAATGCTTTTTTTTCAAACCTCGATGGCATACTTGCCAGCCGCAACGCGCGCCTAATGTTGGGAGCTACCGATGTGGAGACAGGCGCATTGCACTCGGTGGTGTACCTTGTGTGGGACCAGCAGCGGGCCTACTACTTGCTCGCAGGCGACGATCCCGGCCTGCGAAACTCGGGTGCAGGCATTTTGCTGGCTTGGGAAGCCATCCGATATGCGGCAGAAGTATTGCATTTGCCGATCTTTGATTTTGCTGGAAGCATGGTCGCGCCCATCGAACGCGTACGGCGACAGTTTGGGGCGCAACAACAGCCGTATCTCAGGGTATGGAAGGCGTGGAGTTGGGCTTGGAAGGTGAAATATTGGGGGCGGTAATAGGATGGTTGCATCAAATCAACCGGGAATGTTTCAAGGGAGTGTCCAAAAAACGGTATCAAGGTCCAAAACCAGCAACCTTTGCTTTATTCAACATAGCAAATATGTGAATGGTACAACATTTTACCCTAATTATGTAATACTTATTCTTTAGAATGACCGCACCTTTAATGGCTTTACACCTGTAAAAGTTTCAGATCCAGTTATAACTATTGAATAAAAACCATGAAAACGGCCTTCCTGACTCTAATATGTTTAACAATCATGGGTACTTCAAATGCACAAACACTTCAAACAGTTGCCAGCGTTGACCTGAACAGGTATGCGGGAAAGTGGTATGAGATTGCATCTTTTCCACAATATTTTCAAAAAGGGTGCACCTGTACTACGGCAGAATATACGGCTACAGATAAAGGATACATCATGGTTGAAAACAGGTGCAAGAAGGATTCGATAAACGGCAAACAATCCTACATCAAAGGGAAGGCATTTGTAAAAAAAAATTCAGGAAATGCAAAGTTAAAAGTTCAATTTTTTTGGCCGTTAAGGGGTAAATACTGGATCATTGATTTGGCTGATGATTACAGCTATGCTGTGGTAAGCCATCCCAATAAGAAATACTTGTGGATTCTATCCAGAACACCAAAGATGAATGAAATCATCTATCAAAAAATTACCAATCGGTTGTTAGAAAAAGGATTTGATTTAACAAAACTTCAAACCACAAAACAAGATTTACAATGCGAACAACAATGAAAGCGATCATCGCTTCCTAATATTTCACATCCATTTTTAAAATTCACACACAATTTAACAAATAAAAACAGCAAAGATGAAATCTAAAATCAAAGAAGATAAAAAGTTTCCTGGTTACCCGAAGTATCCTGCTTCGGAGGACATTTTCAATCAAGGCAAAGTTGAAGAAGATATAAATCCGGAAGATACATCTAAAACGAAAGTCCCAAATGAATTGCCCGAAAAGCGAAATGAAAAAGATTTTGATGAGGATATGTCAGGCAGCGACCTTGATGTGCCCGGAGCGGAATTGGACGACAAACAGGAAAAAATTGGCAGTGAGGATGAAGAGAATAATTATTACAGTATCGGAGGAGATAACCATAATGATTTAGATGAAGATAAAATCGAGTGAAGGCAGCAGCGTGATGGTCACGCAGCCTTTCTGCACTAGAAATCCTCTTAATACATTTGTTGCCAAAATCAATGATTCAACATGAAGATAATTATAATTGTTATTGCGGTTTTAACTACTTTGATACTCATTTCCCAAATATATTTTATCATGGCAACTTCAGAAACACAACCGTATCGAATCATCAAAAAAGAGAAAGATTTTGAGATTAGACTTTATCCTCCGGCTACGATGGCAACCATTTCTATGGAAGCAAAAAACTATAAAGAATTGTCTTCCTCCGGATTTAGAAAATTGGCTTCATTCATTTTTGGAGGGAATCAAGCCCAGGAAAATATTGCCATGACAACTCCCGTACACATGGACATAAATGATTCGCTATCGTCCATGAGTTTTGTTATGCCTACTAAATACAATAAAGATAATTTGCCTAAACCAAACGACACTGCCATCATTGTTAAAAACTCACCCGAAGAGTATGTGGCAGCAATTCGTTTTGGGGGTTATGCCGATGATGATGATATAAAAAAGTACGCCGTCAAATTGGAAGAAGCTTTGAAAGCGAATGGCATTGAATATTACGGAAATTTTCGCTTTTTGGGTTACAACGCACCGTATCAATTTTTGGGTAGAAAAAATGAAGTTATTGTGGCTGTTCAATTGAACAAACAATAAAAAACCAAACAATAAAATTATGGTAAATAATCTAATACTACAAGAAACCGACCCAAAGTAAACCACTAAAAAGTCAATCTACTAATATTGTTCATACCAGGTAAATTTATCTTGCACAATGGTTTTCGTTTCCATTTTAAGGTACTCTAAAAAGGCTGATGAAATGGGAGTATGTTTTTTCCCTTTCAACCAAACTAGTCTCCAAGTTGTTATGATTGGAAGCCCTTTGACAGGTATAATTATTAATTCCTTATTGTACAATTCATTTCTGATTCCAATCAAAGGCATAATCGAATAACCTAAACCAGCCAAAAGAGCCTGCTTGACCGCTTCATTGGAGGAAAGCTCCATCTTTTTCAAAACTGATATATTATTTTTTTCAATAAAGCTTTCCATGGTTTGACGGGTTCCAGAGCCCTTTTCTCGGAAAATAAATGGTAGATTTTCAAATATTTCTTTGGTTTTGAGTCCTTTCTTAAATCTTGAATTTATGTTGCCTACTAAATATAATTTATTCTGAAGTAAATCTAGTTTCTCAATGTTAAGTGTGGTAGGTAAAATAGATACAAGAGCAAAATCAACTTCGTTATTTTCGAGGCTCTCCAAAACTTTATTTTTATTGGTTACATCCATTATCAACTCTATACCGTCATGTTGCTTCATAAAATCAGAAAGAAAATAAGGCATTACATATTTCCCAGTTGAAACCACTGAAATTTTCAACCTTCCAGTCAACTGCCCTTTATATGCCATCGTTTTGTAATTAAGTGCATACACTTGATTGATGATATTTTCAGCAGCTTCGGCTATCTCTCGACCGAAATCAGTGATGTAAATCTTACGTCCAACCAATTCCGTAAGCGGAATTTCAAACTGGTCTTGAAAATTTTTAAGCTGAATGGAAACAGCAGGTTGTGTTAAGTGCAACTCTTCCGAAGCTTTTGTAACACTTTGTGTTTGAACGACTTTCAAGAATATCTGAAGTTGATTTAAAGTGTAGTTCATAAATTATATTTATGGATTGTATTGCAAAGATAAATAAAATCTTATGAAATTAAATATCCATTTTTGCAGCGCTAAAAATAAAAGCAAATGCAAATGACAAAAATAACAGTAGCAAAAGGCGATGGTATAGGTCCTGAAATTATGGATGCCACATTGGAAATCATAATGGCAGCCGGTGCAAAAATTGAGATTGAAGAAATTGAAGTTGGCGAAAAGGTTTACCTAGCTGGCAACAACGCGGGTATTGCAGCCGAATCTTGGGACATTATAAGAAGAAACAAAATCTTTTTAAAAGCTCCAATTACTACTCCTCAAGGCGGTGGGTACAAAAGTTTGAATGTAACCACACGAAAATTTCTTGGACTCTATTCCAACGTACGTCCTTGTATGAGTTTGCATCCGTTCGTAAAAACGAAGCATCCAATAATGGATATTGTGATTGTAAGAGAAAATGAGGAGGATTTATATGCAGGCATCGAGCATCAGCAAACAGATGAAGTAGTACAATGCTTAAAGTTAATTAGCCGCCCAGGTTGCGAAAAAATTGTGAGGTATGCTTTTGAATACGCCAAACAACAAAATAGAAAAAAGGTAACCTGCTTTACCAAAGACAACATTATGAAACAGACTGATGGCCTGTTTCATCAAGTGTTCGACGAGATAGCAAAAGAATATCCAGAAATAGAAAACGAACATTGGATAATTGACATTGGCGCGGCTAAAATGGCCGATACCCCGGAAGCATTTGATGTAATTGTAATGCCAAATTTGTATGGTGATATACTCTCAGATGTAGCTGCGCAAATTACAGGTTCTGTAGGGTTGGCTGGCTCAGCCAACATTGGAGAAGAGTGCTCCATGTTTGAAGCTATACATGGTTCGGCCCCACGAAGGGCTGGGCAGAATGTAGCTAATCCTTCCGGCTTATTGCAAGGCGCTATCATGATGTTAAATCATATCGGACAAACAGATGTAGCCGAAAAAGTGCAAAATGCTTGGCTGAAAACACTGGAAGATGGCATTCATACCTACGATATTTTTAAAGATGGGACAAGCAAACAAAAAGTAGGAACAAAAGAATTTGCACAAGCCGTAATCGCTAATCTTGGTCAAAAGCCTACAATACTCAAACCGGTAGTATATGCCAACGATGCCGCTTTAGAATTGCCTAAATACAAACGTAAACCTGCTGCAAACAAACAATTGGTGGGCGTGGATGTATTTGTGCATTGGGGCGGAAGCAATCCCAATGAACTGGCAGAGCAAGTAAAAAGGATTGAGAACAATGGCATTAAACTAACCATGATTACCAACAGGGGTATAAAAGTTTGGCCTGATGGTTTTAAAGAAACCTTTTGTACAGACCATTGGAGATGCCGATTCAAACCAAGTGAGGGCAATGAATTAACTAAAGCAGGCATTATTGAGCTTTTGACAAGTGCTTTAAATGAAAAGATTGATACCATTAAAACTGAAAACCTTTATGACTTTGATGGTAAAGCAGGTTATTCATTAGGACAAGGGCAATAATTTAAAATTTGCTCGCTTTCGCTTCTATCCAATTCCGGGACATGCTTTAAGAGGTTAAATGCATGCTCATAAACATCGAATGAAGATGAATAAAAGAGAAATAGTAACTTATTCAACCATTGTACTAATGATACTGTTCTTAGTGTCATCATTTTTAACAAAAGATGTAATTATGAGTAAACTAATGGCTTCATTTGGAATAGTAGCTGGAGCCTATACTTTTCATTACTTTTCTAAACAAAACTCAATAAGCTAAAGCAGCTTATGAATAAAATTTTAATCAAACATGCCAATATTGTAAATGATGGTATAATAACCATTAAGGACTTGCTAATTGTAAATGACAGAATTGAAAAAATAGCAACCAATATATCCGAAACCAATGCAACAATTATTGATGCTGAAGGATTGTATCTTCTGCCTGGCGTAATTGACGACCAAGTTCATTTTCGTGAGCCTGGTCTTACCCACAAAGGAAGTATCTATTCGGAATCAAAAGCTGCGGTAGCAGGAGGCATTACTTCATTTATGGATATGCCCAACACAATTCCCAATACCCTCACTTTGGAATTGTTGGAAGAAAAGTATGCTATAGCAGCCAAAACCTCGTTGGCCAATTATTCCTTTTTTATGGGAATAAATAAAGATAATTTGGAAGAGGCTTTGAAGACCGATACGGAGAATGTTTGTGGAATAACTGATGACGGATTGTATTTCAACAATGATGAAGGAATTTTAGCAAACTATCCCGATTACCTTGAAAAACTTTTTTCAAGAAGCGAAACGCTTGTTGCTTTACATAGTGAAAACGATACCATCATCAGAGGTAATATTGAAAAATACCGAAGTATTTACAATGACAATATTCCTTTTAAATTTCACCCACGTATAAGAAGTGAAGAAGCTTGTTTCGAAGCCACAAAAAGTGTTTTGGAAATAGCAAAAAGACATAACAATAGACTTCATTTATTTCACATCTCTACTGTGGCAGAGGCCAATTTATTTGATAATACAACAAATATTAATGATAAACGAATTACCGCAGAAGCTTGCGTTCATCATCTTTGGTTCTCGGATAAAGATTATGAAAGACTCGGGGCCAAAATTAAGTGGAACCCGGCGATAAAAACAGAGGAAGACAAAAACGGTTTATTAGCGGCTCTTTTAGATCATAAACTAGACATTATTGCTACCGACCACGCTCCGCATACTATTGAAGAAAAGAACGGCAATTACTTTAACTCCTTGTCAGGCGGACCACTGGTGCAACACGCTTTACCAGCTATGCTTGAATTACACCACCAAGGCAAAATTAGCTTAGAAAAGATAGTTGAAAAAATGTGTCATAATGTTGTCGATATTTATCGCATCAATGAAAGAGGCTATGTTAGGGAAGGGTACTTTGCAGACTTAGTTTTGGTTGATTTGGTTAACCCATGGAAAGTAAAAACTGAAAATGTATTATACAAATGCAAATGGTCGCCGTTTGAAGATCAATTGTTCAGCAGCAAAATTATAAAAACATTTGTAAATGGAAATTTAGTTTATGCTAACGGTAACTTTAATGAAACCAATAAAGGTATGAGGATTAAATTTTCAAAAATTAGATAAATATTTTGTATGTTGCGACGTAAACCGTACCACCTATTTGCGAGTTAAATGTAATTAAAAAACAAAAACATTCAGTATTATTTCGGAAAGTTTTGGTTCAAATTCATTTGGTTTCAATGGCTTAGAGCCCGAATCCAAAATCCCGAACAAGCTCTGAGACTCCGACCTGCGGCAAGCGCCAAAACGTTAGCTGTCATGTTTAAGAATCATCAGATAACCATTCATAAACAGAAAATCGAGTAGAACTGTCAAGATTCGGTGGATCAACTCCATCGACTTCTTCTGGGCGGCATGGTGCATCTTATGCCACCACCATCTGCCTTTCCTGGTTAAGCATACGGTCTTCTGGCTTTGTTTTCATTGTGATGATTATGCTGCCTTCTTCTTCAAACGTGCATTCAGTGGCCATTTTCTGCATTTTCGATCTTAAAAGCACATCAAATGGTAATTAAACCCGTTTTGTATCCCGATTTTATCAGGATATTTTGCCAATCGTACAAAACAGCGTTTCTTTTACAACTTGGTGAGTAATAAATTACCTTTACAGAAAAGCGAGAAGAATGAAAACGAAACCTAACGCCAAAAAAGCCATGTCTTCAGAAGGTGACGAAGCATCGCAATATGTCCGAAGTTTAATTGAAGCATCGCTTGACCCGCTTTTTACTTTTTCTCCCGAAGGGAAAATAACCGATGTGAACTTAGCATCTGCAAAAGTAATCGGAGTGCCGAGAGAAAAATTGATAGGTACCTTCTTCTTTGATTATTTTGCCGAACCACTAAAGGCCCATGAAGTTTACCAAGATGTATTCGCAAAGGGGGCTGTTACCGATTCTCCTCTCAAGTTTCGTCATAAGCACGGCATGCTTCCCGATGTATTGTTAAATGGATCGGTTTATAAGGATGAGGGAGGAAATGTGTTGGGAGCCATAGTTGTTATGAGAGATGTTCCTGAACAAAAAGCATATGAGTTAATCATTGCCAACAATGAGCTTGCTTTTCAAGACCAAGAGAAGGAAAAACGGGCAGCTGAATTAATCATAGCCAACAAAGAACTTGTCTTTCAAAACAAAGAGAAAGAAAAACGGGCAGCTGAATTAATCATAGCCAACAAAGAACTTGTTTTTCAAAACAAAGAGAAAGAAAAACGGGCAGCTGAATTAATCATAGCCAACAAAGAACTTATCTTTCAAAACGAAGAGAAGGAAAAACGGGCAGCTGAATTAATCATAGCCAACAAAGAACTTGTTTTTCAAAACAAAGAGAAAGAAAAACGGGCAGCTGAATTATTCATTGCTAACCAAGAACTCGTATTTCAAACCGGAGAGAAAGAAAAACGGGCAGCAGAGTTGGTGATTGCTGACATAGAGCTTGACTTTCAAAACAAAGAAAAGGAAAAACGGGAAATTGCAAATAAAGAATTGGAAGCATTTAGTAATTCTCTGAAACAAGCATGGCAGTATGCACGAAGTTTAATTGAAGCCTCTACCGACCCATTAATTACCATTTCAGCTGAAGGGAAAATTACGGATATTAATGAAGCATCAGTAAAAGTGACCGGAGTGTCGAGAGCGAAATTAATTGGAACTGATTTCTCTAATTATTTTACCGAACCTGAAAAAGCCCGTGATGGATATATAAAGGTTTTTGAGAAATCATTTGTTTCAGACTATCCGCTTACTATTCGACACAAAAATGGAAAATTAACTGATGTATTGTATAATGCATCAGTTTACAAAGATGATAAAGGCAATGTACTGGGAGTGTTTGCAGCTGCCAGAGATGTTACAGCACAAAAACTACTTTCCAAATATTCGCTGAGTCTTATCGAAGCGAGCCTCGACCCATTGGTTACTATTAGTACTCAAGGCAAGATCACTGATATGAATCAGGCAACAGCCAAAATTACAGGTTTAAGCCGAAAAGAACTCACCGGTACCGACTTCTTCGATTATTTTACCGAGCCGCAGAAAGCAAGGGAGGTTTACCAGGAAGTTTTTGCAAAAGGTTCTGTAGCCAATTCACCACTTACACTTCGTCATAAAGATGGAAAGCTTACCGATGTGTTATTTAATGGATCGGTTTATAAAGATGATAGAGGGAATGTACGGGGAGTAGTGATTGTCGCAAGAGATGTTACAGCACAAAAAAAATTAGAAAGGGATGTGGCAGAACGGGAAAAAGAATTGGAGCGATTGGTAGAATTGGAACGGTTCAGAAAATTAACAGTAGGCAGAGAGCTGAAAATGATAGAACTGAAAAAAGAAAATGAAGAATTAAGAGGACGACTTGGTATTGCAAAAGATGAAAACAGTTGATTATGGAAAATGTTACCAGTAAAATAGACGTCCAATTAAAGTCTCTGGAGGAAACTCAGCTGGCTATCCTTAACATTCTGGAAGATACAGAGAATGAAAAAAATCTATTGGGAAATATGCAAAATGCCATAATGAATATTCTTGAAGATTTTACTTATGAAAAAAAGATTCTTGAAAATACTCAAAGGGCATTACTCAATATTTTGGATGATTATTCAACGGAAAAGAAACTAGCTGAAGACACGCAAAGGGCTGTAATAAATATTCTCGAAGATTACAGTGTTGAAAAAGACCGCATTGAAAAAATGAACATTAAACTCATAAATATAAATAAAGAAATTGAACAATTTGCATACATAGCTTCACACGATTTGCAGGAACCATTAAAAACTCTTTCCAATTTTGTAGGTTTATTTTTGAAAAAATACGAAGGGAAATTGGATAATGATGCCAATCGGTATCTGACTGTTATTGTCGGAGCAACCGTTCGTATGCAATCACTCATCAGAGATTTATTGGATTATTCAAAAATAGAAAAAGATAAAAACAAAACAGCAATAGATTGTAATGTACTATTAAAAGATATTTTGAATGATATGGCTATCTCTATTGCAGAAAGCAAGGTCGAGATCTATTCAGAACAACTGCCGGTTATAAACGGTCATTTTTTAGGGCTGAAATCTCTTTTTCAAAACCTTATCAGTAATGCTATTAAATTTAGAAAAAGCGATCTAAATCCAATTGTCAATATTACCGCACAAATCTTAGATGAAGAATGGCTTTTCGCAATTAAAGATAATGGAATAGGAATAGACAAAGTATATTATAAAAAGCTTTTTATAGTTTTTCAGCGACTGCACAATAAAGATGAATATGCCGGCACGGGTATAGGACTGGCTCAATGTAAGAAAGTTGTTGAACTGCACGGGGGAAGAATTTGGTTAGAATCAGAACTTCATATTGGAAGCACATTTTATTTCACTATTCCTAAAACGATACCATCATGAAAAACAAATTGAATTGTATCCTTCTGGTAGATGACGATGCCGAGGATAACTATTTTCATCAAATCGTTATTAATGAAATGAATATTACAGAACGAATTGAAGTTGCTTTAAATGGTATAGAAGCTTTAGCTTTTCTTAAAAAAGAAAATCAAACCCATCCTGACATTATATTTTTGGACATCAACATGCCAAAAATGAACGGATGGGAATTTATGGAAGCCTACACGGAATTAAGACCAGACCAAAAAGCAAAAGTAGTTGTTGTAATGCTCACTACATCCGAAAACCCTAAAGACAAGAAAAGAGCCGAGCAATTTTCTGAAATTACTGGATTTAATTCTAAACCGCTAACCGAAGAAATGCTTAACGGAATTTTAGAACGCAGCTTTCCGGAAAGTTTTTATGAAACAACAAATCTCTAACAGATGGAAAACGACCAGAACACGTGATCGGCCACCTCAAATCAAACCATAGGATACAAAAGAGCTTCTACAAAGGCTTTGAAAGTGGAAACATGAACACCTTGCTGGCTTGTACAACCTGAAACCTCAAAAAGCTGAAGGAGAGGCTTTTCTTTTGCTGATTTGGAACGTACTCACAGCATTCACCAATCGCTTGGAGGCATATATGGCGGATTTTCCACGGACGTATCAACCTGGTTCCCTTTGGAGCTTGTATTTAACTGTCAAGTGAAAGTGAGTTCTTCATGTTTTTGAGAAATACATTTTACAACGGCAGGAACTCTATTTTCCCTTGGGTAACCTTCTTTACCATCGGGATGTATTTGGGCAGGTTGGACTTATGCTCATTGCTGCATTTATGTACATTAGTAAATTCCTTACTTAATGGAAACTTACCATTAATTTAGCCAAGACAGGACAAAGGGCATTGAAACATTATATTTCTCATTTGACAATAGGTATGATATTATTTGCAATCATAACCAACAGGCAATTTGATGGAAAAATGAATATGGAATCACCTGTATACCCAGTTTTAATTTTTGAATTTGCTTTTGGATACTTTATTCTTAGTTACTATTTCAGCAAACTTTGGACGCAGAAATTTAAAAGCGGACCTTTTGAAACACTAATGCAAAAAATATCTGGTTGATAAAAAATCAGCACTTAACAGCGGTTGGCAAAAGACAGTCTAAAGTGCTTCGAAGAAATACCTGCGCAAGGTTCAGCATTTATGCTTCACATGGGCTTTGACATTAAGAATCCGCCCCTCTCCAAGCCGAAAACCATTGTCTGGATCCGTAAATCAACCCAAATGAAACAACCTATGAATTCTGTAACTTATTGAACTTATTGTGTAACATCTCATCACTTACGTAAGACTATCTTTCACGTTAAATTCAGATAGATCATGAGTAAAGTACTCGTTATCAACGGACATCCTAATGAAGAAAGTTTTAATAATGCAATTACACAAGCGTATTTGAAAAGTGCAAAGGAATCTAAGGTTGAAATAAAAACCATCATAATCAGAGAACTATAATTTAACCCCAACCTTGTTTTTGGCTATATAAAAATTTCTGAACTGGAACCAGATTTATTAAATGCCCAAGAAAAAATAAAATTGGTTCGCTTTTGGTAGACCGAGCGTGAACCAACTCAAAAAATCTACGTTGGAATTTTGTGGTGTAAAACCTGTGAAAGTAACCTATGTAGGACCCATTAGAAATTCCACAACTGATTCCAGAAAAAAAATGTTGCAAAATATCGAATTACTTGGTAGTAATTAACAATGAGTAAATGGACAAAAATAGTGGTTGCAATACGGCTACAGTGCAATTGAATTATGCCTGAGCAATTTCAATAAAGTTTAAAGCAAATCTTGTTTATAAATTACTTTACATTATGATTGTTATATCGCACCAAAAGGGTTGGAAAATCATCAATCAACGCTCCCATGGACTTTTATCTGCCATGTTAGCTTATCAATACGATATTGATTTGCCCAACGAAGTCATGGTTCCCACGCTCATCGCCATTGCTGAACACGATGATGGTGTTAATGAAACTACCCAAGAAAAAAATCTTACTGAGGTAGGAGCACCCCGACATTTTATGGTAAGTGATGACTCAAAAAAAGTAGATTTAAGACAACAAGCCAACGTCATTGAAATATCAAGTTCAAAAAGTCAATTAAATGCTTTGCTGACGTCTTTACACCTGAAATTCTTGTATGGTGGTCATAAAATTGGTGAAGATAAGGAACTTGATATCTTTTTGAAAGATCAAGAAAAACTGCGTACGGATGCTCTTAAAAACTTAAATATTGATAAAAAGTATGCTGATCGTCTATACCGTTTTTTAGAATGGTGCGATGCCTTTTCACTATTGATCTGTATGGATAAAATTCAGCCCGAGGGTAGGAAAATGGAAGTATCCAAAAGCCCAGATGGTGTTATGAATCAGACTTTTTATAAATCAAATAATCAAATCACGGTTGAACCCTGGGTGTTTAAAAATGATGTCTTCAAAGTCTTCTATGAATTCAAAATTCTAGAACAACTGAAATTTAATTCTATTGAAGAATTTGACGAAGTTTGTAAAAATACGCAAGTGCAAAGGCAGGAATTTATTTTTTCAAAATAGTGGCTAACTTCTGAATGGTAAGTACCTATGAGTTACTATTCACTCGAGTGTTGTGTTGCGGATGTACGACACGACAATAGTTTGCTACGCAACAATGTTGGAGCTTGCCCCACATCCGACTACAACTATTTTCTGCGCTTTGTTATTATTTGTTCCTATTGTTTTGAAAATCACAACTTAAATAAATGAAGAAGTCGCTTAAATAGGCTGGGTTTCTGTTCCGTAGACCAGATGGCTTTACCCGTACCAAACACAAAATCCCAATCGAGCCAAAAAGCAGCTTCGGCAACTTGACCATCGCTTAAACCCAGATCCGAAGCCATGGGGAATAAATCGTTGCCTGGCATATGTAGCTGAAATTCGCCGTTGATGCGCCCACCACCATTTATTTTGAGTGCAGTAGCATTGAACTCTATGACGGACTTGTAAACTGCATTTTCAGGTTCAGCGATTGAACGCACTTGTCGCAAAGAAGTAAACGGCAGCTTTTTTTCTATCAGTATTTCAGCAATTTCTACAATTAATTTCAACCTAGGGATTTCAATATGTCCTTCCCCAAACATCATTTTTTTAATGGCTTTCGCTGCTGACTCAATGTCTTGCCACTCTTCCGTAAAAGGGATGCTAACCTGACTCGTTTGAGTTATGGAAAGCAACTGCTCTTTCGAAAAAGGAACC
Source organism: Chitinophagales bacterium (assembly GCA_038249605.1). GTDB lineage: Bacteria > Bacteroidota > Bacteroidia > Chitinophagales > Saprospiraceae > M3007. The sequence goes on from JBBSDH010000005.1 coordinate 30,109, forward strand.
CCCCTTTCAAAATGCAGTGCACTTACGCTCGATAATTTAAAAACTTTGTTTGCTTCACCCAGGCTTGCAGGAAGTTCAATCCATCCTAAGGCTTTAGGCATACCATAAATTTCGCGTCCCGTCGACATGACGATGGCATCCGTAACGAAGATGTAGGGTACCAACGCGCTGACATGTTCAGCAATCCAAATGCCTCCTTCCTTTTTTACACGCAACACAAAAATGCTTACAATAACTTCCTGATAAGGTATGACGCCCCAGTCCTTATATGGCTCACTGGAGGGATAGGATTTTTTAGCATTAGCAAAAGTAATTTGAACAATTGGAGCCAAAGGTTGGTAGTACAATTCCTGATTGGTTGGCTCATTAAGCCACTTGTCACAAATGGTTTGCAAGGACTTTAGATCAGATTTGAACAGAAAGTTCATCATCAATGACCCATTCTCTTCAAATGGTTGTGGTAAATTCAATGCTCCATTTAAAAATTGAAATTTTAGTTTTGAATCAGACATGCGTAAGATTTGAGGAGTGATTTGTATGGATTTTCAGTGACCAATCAATTTTGGAAGTAAATATCAAGGTATTTAAAACTTGTATGTGCGGTTTTACAAAAAAAATCACCACCGTTTATGCATTCCGGAAAATCCGTGCATCCATAACAGGAAACCAATCCTTATCCACATGCACTACACCTTCCTGCTGCTTGCCCTGTTCGGCGTTTTGTACACGCCAACCACCCCCGAAACCGTCACTTTTCCCATTGCCGTACACGACGTGTCCACTGGCAAACCCATTGCAGACGCGACGCTTGTTTTTTCAAAAAATCTTGAAAAAATGGGCGAGTGGCGCACAGATGCCTCCGGAAATACCACCGCCGATCTTCCTTTCGGCGACTACACCCTGGAAGTTACTGCAACGGGGTTCCAAAATGTAAGGCTGTATGAAACACCCGTCGCCGGAAACCTAAAACTCACCATCAAGCTTGATGCACTCAACGATGGCGCTGCACAAACATCCGTTTTGCTGTTTTCTTCGGCAAAAATGCAAGGAAAAGTGTTGCAAGGCAGTACCCCAATCGACGATGTGGAGGAAGAACCGCTGATCGACGACGGGACCATCCGCTACGACACCGTGGTTGTCTTCGAACCGGAAACCTACGAGGAGAAAGTGAGGGTGGTGCGTCGCGAAAGCGCCGTCGTGACCGAGTCCCCCGTCACAACATTGTTGGGAGCGGCCAGTGCCAAAAAAATCAGAACCAAAGAAACCTACAATGCCAAAATCGAAAGCGAATCCGCCAAGCCGCTCATGGCTGCGGATGAAAAAAGGGAGGTTGCGTCTGAATTCAGCGATGCCGATCACGTAAGTTTCGACGGCGCGCCGCCTCCACCGCCCGGCAAACCCGCGCCTTCCGAACCCACCCCCGCCGCAGGCATCCTTACCGCCGGTGAATGGAACGAACTGCACAACTGGCACACCCACTGGCTGGGCCAGCTTGCCGACGGCGAAACCGATGCCCACCAAAACACCTACCACTTTTTTCCACGCCACCGCTACCCTGTTCTGATCAGCAACCGCTATGAAGTGCCCTTGCCCGACGTTCCCGTACAACTCTTAGGCGCTGGCGGAGAACTCCTGTGGGAAGCCCGGACCGACAACAACGGTCAGGCTGAACTTTGGGCCAATCTGTTTGAAGCCACAACGGCCATCCCGACAGGCCTGCGTATCCGCGCCCGTGTGGACAACCGTTGGACCGACCTCGGTGCAGCTGATTCAAACCTCAACCGCTTCCGGATAAAACAAAACTGCGAACCCCTGAGCCGCGTTGATATACTCTGGGTGGTGGATGCCACGGGCTCCATGGGCGACGAAATACGTTTCCTCAAATCGGAGCTGCTCGACGTGATCAACCGCGTCAAAACCGGCAACCCGGGCCTCGACCTGCGCATGGGTTCGGTGTTTTACCGCGACCGCTCAGATGAGTACATCACCCGCAGCAGCGCCCTTGATTCGGACATCCGCAAAACGCTCGATTTCATCAACAAACAATCGGCCGGCGGTGGCGGCGACACGCCCGAAGCCGTGCACAGCGCCCTCGAGGAAGCCATCGAACGGCAGCCCTGGAGCACCGAAGCCCTGGCAAGAATATGCTTTCTGGTACTGGATGCCAGTCCGCACCAAAATCCGGAAGTGATCGCCAGCCTGCAGCGCAGCATCCGCCTGGCCGCTCAAAAAGGCATCCGCATTGTACCGGTGAGCGCCAGCGGCATCGTCAAGGACACAGAGTACCTGATGAAATTTTTCGGCATGGCCACCAACGGTACCTACGTGTTTCTCACCAACCACTCGGGCGTAGGTGGCAGCCACATCGAACCCGATACCGATACCTACACCGTGGAAGCTTTCAACATGCTGCTGGTGCGCATCATCAGCGAATACACCCGCCAGCAGCGATGCGATGGACAAACGGCCATTCGTTTTGAAGCTGGCGAACAGGAACCCGAACAACAAGCCCTGTATTTCCCCAATCCCGTGGCGGATCAAATGACCCTTGAACTGCCCTTTGATGCCGAAAAAGTGTCCGTTTACAATGCCGAAGGCGCCTCGGTGCTTTCACTCGGCAAACTTGCCGCCGGGAAACATACCCTGCACCTCAACGACCTTCCGGCAGGCATGTACACGATGCGAATATGGAAAGGCGGACAAGTGCAGACAGGGAAGGTGATGGTGGTGCGGACGTGAAAAAGCCCTAAACAGCTACCTCTTTTTCCGGAAAATGTTTTTTCAAATGCCCGTACCATTTTCCGGCGGCAAAGCCGGTAAAAACCAGGTCTTATCCTTTTTTTATTGCAAAAACGTCTTGATAACCATGGGTAAAGTGTGGGCCAAAGAACTCGGCCGCAAATATTTTATAAATACACAAACCAGTTAAAACCAAAACCGATGAAAACGGCTGCAATTTTAGCAATGTCTCCTTTTCAGACGCACCCTTAATTTCGTATCCGGCTGTCAATGGAAGTGGCGCTCATCAGCCGGTCGTATCGGTCGCCGAAACTGCGGTAATACACAAGAATGGTGTACACGTTGCCCGTTTCATGCCAGTTGCCTTCAAACATGTCGAACTTGTTGTAACCCTTGTCCGTGTCGTTTACGTAGTAAATGTAATTGTAAAAGCCCTGCCGCAGCAACACTTCGGCGTAATAACCTTTAAAGACAGGGTCGTACCTCATTTTGAATTCGGGCTTAAGCTGCCAGTCGCTCAGTTCGCCGAACACATACACATCGGCGCCTTCAAGCGGTTGGTTCAGACGCAGCGACAACACTACCAGGCCGTAGTCGCTTTGCAGGGGTCCTTGGTTGATGGTGGTGTTTTGCAGGGAAAAGCGTCCGTTGAGGTCGCTTATTAAGGCGTAGATGTTGGAGTTGTACCGGTTCACGTCGGGGTGCAACACAGCTTCGTAATTGAAGTCGAGTTCGCTCACGTATTTCACGTTTTGCCCTGTAAAATCGAAGGTACTGATGTCGAAAAAGCGCCATTCCTTGCCTGCGGGGAAAGTAATCCGGTCTTGGTAATCGTACGAAAGCACGTCGACAATAGCGGCGAAAGGTTTGATGGGGCCCAGGGCGTTGTCCCAGCGACCGTTTTGCAAAACGTAAGCTTTGACGTCGTTGTCAGGATTTTGAATGCGGATGTTGCGGGGACGTACTTTAAAATCGATTTCGTGGTGGGTGTAAAGTTTGCTCACTTTGTTGGGCTGTGGCATGCTGGTTTCGATGGGCCACAGTCCCTCAGACACCATGAAGCGGCGCACCAGAACGAGCCGTCGGCTGTCGTTGAGGTCGTACAGTTTGAGCAGGTAATTGCCCGACCTTGCCCAGCCCATGTTGGCGTTGGGTAAGGAAAGGAAATACCGGGTATATTGTGCGAGGGTGTTGTAGGAGTTTTCGTAGGTAAAAATGCGGTCTTCCACCAGTCCGCGCAGGTATTCCACATCGTTGAGTTCCGAGGGTTGCCAATCGGCATTGCAATGGGAGATGGTGTACACGTAGTCCTGAGGTTCGGGACCGAGGTGATCAAAAATAAGTGCCAGAGCGCCGTTTCTGGAATTGAGTTCGGCGATGGGTTGGGTGAGTGGTGCACCCGACAAGTGGAACTCCACGGAACGTATCTCGTTGTCGAGGATCACAGCCGGGTTGTGCTGTGTTTGGGCTTTCAGGCAGCCAGCCACAAACATAAAGCAACAAAAAGCGTAAGTAAAGCGCATGAAAGGTTTTTTTACCAGGGCAAAGGAGCGTTCAGCTCGGTCCATTCGCCTGTTTTCGGATGTTGAAACCGCAGGCTTGCCGCATGCAGTTTGATTTGATGGGGCTCACCGTGACGGCCGCCATAGGGCGAATCACCCACAATGGGTGCGCCGGCATGCGCAAGTTGAGCCCTGATCTGATGAAAACGGCCTGTAACCGGTTTTATTTCCAAAAGGTAGTCTTTACCGCGTTGTTCCAACACGCGGTAGTGCAATTCACACTGCTGGTGGCCTTTACCGTCTTTTTCAAAAATGAGTGCTTTGACGCCTTCTGCGTCTTTTTTCAACCAATTTTTCAACGTGCCTTCTTTTTGCGGCATGGGTTTGCCCACCAAAGCAAAATACGTTTTTTGAGCGGTTCGGTTTTCAAACTGCTGCATTAGATTGGTTAGAGCCGTTTTGGTTTTTGCCATCACCAAAATGCCGCTCGCAGCCCGGTCGAGCCGGTGCGCTACGCGCAGATAAGGCTTTGCTTTCAACCTTTTGGACGTAGAATTTTTGTTGAGTTCTTCGGTAAAATACATCAATGCCTGGTTTTCGGCAGACGGGTGCCGCGCTGCGCCGCTCTCCGCAGAAAGACCTGCAGGTTTGTTCACGGCCAACAGGTAATAATCCTCCATTAAAATATCGAGCATGGGAATGGTCTGTGGAATTTGATTGACGATTGGCGACGTACGATTTTTGAAATTTGATTTGGGGAGATGCTCAAAGGTAATTGGTTTTGGGCTGTAGACTGTCGACTAAACCTGCTTGCTGATTTCTTCAAGCGCTTCCTCCGCTTTTGGATGCCGGAAAACAAATCCTTCTGTCATGATTTTATCGCCCGAAACGAGGTTGCTGTTGAGGATCACTGCGCTCATTTCGCCGAGGGCTGTGCGCAGGGCGAATGCGGGAGCTGGAATGTACAACACGCGGCGATCCAAGGCTTGTGCCATTTTTTTCACCAGGTCGAGGTTTCGTTCGGGGAAAGGCGCCACAGCATTGTACACACCTTCTACATTTTCATTTTCCATGGCCCAGAGGAACATGCGGCATAGGTCGTCTATGTGTATCCAGGACCACCATGCTTGTCCATCGGCGAAATAGCTGCCGATGCCGAATTTGAGGGGCCGTTCCACTTCGGGCAGGGCGCCACCGTCTTTCGCCAACACGATGCCGATGCGGAAAATGACCGTGCGCAAACCCATAGCGCCTACTTTTTCGGCTGCTTCTTCCCATTGCTGGCAGCAATTCACCATAAAAGTGTCTTCCACAGGAGCGTCGCGCTCATCCATCCGTTTTTCGCCGCTGTTGCCGTAGTAGCCGATGGCCGAGGCCGAAACGTAAATACCGGGCGTTTGTTCCACGTGTTTCAAGGCTTCGCGCAGGGTATCGGCGCTTTGCACCCGGCTGTCGATGAGCAGGCGTTTGCGCTCGGGCGTCCAGCGTTTGTCGGCAATACCTGCTCCGGCGAGGTTGATAACGGCATCTACGCCTTCCAGCGCACGCTCGTCGATGGTTCCTTGAGCAGGATCCCAGACAAACTGGTTTTCGCCCTTTGGGGTCCGCGTAAGCAACCTGACCGCATGGCCTTTTTCAACAAGCAATGTGGAAAGTCGGGTACCAACAAGTCCGGTACCGCCGGCGATGAGTATGGTTTTAGAGTTCAAGGTTTAAAGTTTAAAGTTTAAAGAAGTCTGGAGTATAAAGCTAAAGATGGGTAAAAGTTTAAAATTAAATGAAAAAAAGCCGCCCCCGGAACAATTCCGAAAGCGGCTCGACCTAAAGTTTGAGGTTATAATTTAACCAGCTTCCGAGCAGCGAGTACACGCCCTTCGGAGGTAATTTGTAGGAAATAAAGTCCTCCGGGAAGACCGTCCAGCCGAACAGGCTGTTCAGTCGTTCCGGGAGCGAGGTTTAGGGTCAACAGGGTGTTTCCGGCGGCGCCTGTGATGCGCAATTGCATGCCGGATGTGGTTGGTTGGGGAAGTTTTACGGTGATGTCGTTGGTGGTGGGGTTGGGGTGGATGCGGAGGGGATATTGCTTGGAGAGATATTCCTCTGTACTGCTGATCGAAGTGACGGTAATATTGAAAGAGCAACTTGTAACATTGAGAGAAAGATCCGTCGCTGTGTAAACAACTGTAGTAACTCCAGGGCTTATAAAAGCGCCAGGTTGAATTGGTTGGCTGGTCAACGGAAACAGATTGTCTGGATCGCAAGGAGCAACATCTTCCGCTTCTGGCAACTGCCAATAAACAGGAATTACGCACAGTCCAGTTGTAGTGTCGTAAGCACATTGAAACGATACATCAGGGGGGCAATAGGTAAAGACAGGCGGCAGGAGATCCTGGATCACATGAATCTGAAAGGAACATAGATCGGTGGAAACCTGGTTGTTGCTGGCATTGTACCCCTCTGCCTGAAAGGTTATCAAGTAGGACCCAACAGGTACCGTAGTGCCGGGCGCAGGCCCGGTATGTTGAACCAGTTGATGGGTAAAACAATCACCAGTATAGGTTGATGTTACAGGATAAGTTGCAATAACCTCATTCCCGGAATTGTCGCAATCCACCAGGGTAATGTTACCCGGACACTGTGTAATTTGCACAGCGCAGGTAGACTGAGGCATACAAAAATTGTCCACATGCACCCCTGTTGGTTCGGCGCCGGGCAGCAAAGCCGATTCGTCGCTGGTTACAAAGATGGCCGGGCGTACGAGCAATCCACCGTCAGGACAGGTATCCAAGGCAGCCCAACCACTCAGGTCGTAGGGCAATTCCAGTTCCAGCCAACCTGTGTCGAACGGTGACAGGTCGATGTTGGCCAGTTCAAAACACGCAATGCCATCGCAATCTTCCATTTCAAAATCTGGCCCCTGGTACAATTCAATGTGGAGGGTGCTTTTGATGCCTTTTTCCTTAATTCCATATCTAAGCGCAATCGTTCCGGAGCCTTTGTTCACACACATGGGTTCGATCGATGCCAATACGTCTGCAGAATCAAGGAAGCCGGTCAGTTGAATGGTCCAGCCGTCGTTGGTGCCAGCTTCGCCTTCCACGACGATGGGTTCGCCGCATGAACCGTACCAGCCCGACGAGGCTCCCGTTGAATTGATGCCACCAGCTACGGCGCCTTCGCCGAATCCAGGATTGTCGAACACCGAGTCATTGCAGTTGGTATTGGATCCGCAGGTTACTGTGATCGTTTTGGAATATGTTGCCTCCGCGCAAATGTTGCCGTCGCTGTCCCTTCGAACAACCGTCATCGTAACCGTGTAGCTGCCTGCAGCCGTGAAATCGTGGCAAAATGACCTGACTCCTACCTGAGAACCTACCGTCGAGCCGCCATTGATACTCCATTCCACCTCGTCACAATGTTTGAGAGCAAGGGGTGAAAAACAGGTTTTGCAAGAGGAGCCGTTACGTATTACGGCAAAACCTTTGGCGGCATCGGATTCTAAAGCTACGGAGTTGCATGTGCAAACATTCTTACATATGCCGAAATGGACCACTTCGTTTTCCTGTTCCTCTAGTACGACTCCTGCAAATCCCTCTGGCGGAATTCTTAATGCCCAATTCTCTTTGGACTTTTTTTTGACATAATAATTTCCAGGGGGCAAATCAGCAAAAGTATATGTTCCGGAACCGTCGGTCAGCGTTTCTGCAAGAAATGCACCTGAGGCATCCAATAATTCCAGAGGGACTTCGGCAAGTATCGGTTGATCCACGTATGGTTCAGGGACGCAGGTTTCGTACGCAATGCCGGAAATGTTACCAAATATGTAACAATTCCCAAAATTCCGCACCGTTTGCTGCGAAGCGCTCAGCGTAACTGCATACATTCCTGTTGGTGGCACATTCGCCGTCCAGCCGCTAGAGTCCGCCTCCCTGCATTCGTAATTGCCTGCCGGCAAATCATAAAAGGCGTAAGTTCCGGTATTGTCGGTAATGGTTTCAGCCAACACATTGCCCAAGCCGTCCAACAGTTGTATGGGCCATCCAGGCACCGTCGGCTGGTTCTGGTAGGGCAAATTGCCGCATTCCACGTATTTTACACCGGATATGCTTGCATCCTGTGGGTCGGGACACGATTCCAGCACAGGCGCCGGAAACAATTCGCAACCCGTACCGGGCGGGCATGCATTGATGTAGGCAACGTAAATGGGTGTCGTGAGGCCGGGCGGCAATTCAAAGGTGATCGGTACAAAAGCTCCGAAGGGAATGATGCCACTAGTGTGTGTGATCCAAAGTTGGGACTGACTGACAACCTCCACTTCAAACCCGGCTGCTGTGTTCAAAGTCCAGTTTGCGTACGAACCTTGTTCAAGTTGAAGCCGGATTTCCGTGTAACAGGCATCGTTGCTGTTGTCGTAGCCAACCCTGAATTTGCATGGTTCAAAATTGTTTATTGTGAATGTAATTTCGCTGCATTGTGCCACGGCACTCATCCGAAAGCCCAGCATGAGGATAATAATGACGAAAAAAGCGTAGGTGTTTTTCATGGTTCACATTTTGGCGTGAAAGGAGGCTTAGATGCTTACAGTGTTGTGCCTTTTGGTCCTCGGTTACCACACATTCCTGGTTATTTAAAAAAAAAAATTTCATCTTGCAAGCGGTAACCTTCTACCGAATTTTCAAACCATTCATGAACAACAACCCTGGTACGCCTGCAGAACTTTCTGTTGCCCTTGCAGCAACCGACCCCGAACGGCGCAAAATGGCGTTGAAAGGGTTGTTCGAAAATGAAGCTTTGCGCAAGAGAGCCATTGCTCATGTGCGAAGTCATGGTGGCAACCTGCAGGACGGCGAGGACGTTTTTCAGGAAGCCATCATCGTACTCGACCGGAAACTGCGCAGGTTCGATTTTGTGGTGGAAATTTCGCTCGAAGCGTATTTCATCGGCATTGTGCGGTGGAGCTGGTTCAACGAAAACCAACGCCGCCAAAAAGCTGCAGTGGTACCGTCCGAAACCAGACCGGAACTTCCGACAGGCAGCAATCCGGAAATAGAATACCTGCTCGCCGAACGCAGCGAACAACTGAAAAACCTGATGGAAAAGTTGCAGGAAAAGTGCCGCAACATCCTGAAAATGTATCAATTAGAGTATTCCATGGACGAAATTGCGCAAGCCATGGGTTTTGCCAACAGCGGCGTTGCTAAAAAGGAAGCATTCCTTTGCCGACAACGGTTCAAAGTTTTGCTGAACACTGTGCCTGAGTTGTGGAAAGACCTCTACAAACCTAAAAAACCATGATTAAAGAACCTATGGAGGATACGATACGTGCCTATTTGAAAGGAAAATTTTCCAAACCTGAACACTTGGCCTTCGAAGCCGAGATGGATCAAGATGCCTCACTTGCTGAAAAAGTTAACCTGTTGGCCATCGAAATGGCCGCCGCCGAATGGTTGATTGCGGAGGAAAACCGTGTGCTTTTTGCACAATGGAAACAGGAAAAAAAACAAAACAACCAGCGTTGGATCAACGGCAAAACCCTTGGATTTTTGGTTTTTGCCCTGGTATTTTTCATTGCCGTAGTCGCTTTTTGGTTTTTCCAGCAAAATCAACCCGCAGTCCATACACCTGCCCCACAACCCGTCCCTGTTTTGCCGCAAGCAAAAGAAAAAAACAACCCTGTCGCCACGGAAGAGCCCAAGGTTGCTTTCCCAGAACTCCGGCAACCAGAACGCAACTACCTGGCCCTTGCAAAGCAACAGTACAATGAACCCGTTTTGTCCACGGTACGCCGTGCCCAAACCGATTCGACTCAAACGCCCCTGATCCTCGCCCGCGAAGCTTATGCAGCCGGCAATTACGCCGAGGCACTGGTTTTGCTCAACCAGGTGGACAGCACCCGCCGCCAATCGGCCGATTTTCTTTCCGCCAACGCACTTTTTCATTTGGGAAAATACCGCGAAGCGGAAACGACGTTTGAAAACATTCTAAAAACCGGCAGCACCCAATACCGTTATTCCAGCGAATGGAGTCTTTTGGTTTGCCGGCTCGCCCAACTTCCCGCCCACAAAGATGCTTTTGAAAAACAACTTGAAGAAATCCTAAAACGCCCCGACCATCCCTATTTTCAACAAGCCAAAAACCTTCAAAAAGATTTGAATAAGTAGTAAAAACGCACGTGTTTTCTGCAAAAAATCTGTTCATCGGCTGTGCCGTCGTTTGCATCCTTCTCGTGGCTGCCAGTCCATCCTTTGCCCAGTCCACCGATCCCGATTCGGTGTCGGTGCGTGAACTTCTTGCCTCTGCCAAAACACTTTACGACGACGGTAACACCGCGAAAGCTCTGGAAACATCCCGGCAGGCCAACCAACGGAGCCTCGCCCGGTTCGGTGCCGATCACACCCTTACGGCGCTAACAGGAATGTACATCGCCAAAGGATACAGGGAAATGGACCGCGAAGGAGAGGCACTTCCTTACATCGAACAAAGTCTGGAAGTGTACCACCGTGCAGGCGACGTTTTCTGGGAAGCCAACTGCCACAACAACGCCCTCCTTTGCAAACGCAAAATGTTGCGCTTTGCCGAAGCGCACGAACATGCCCGAAAAGCCTACGCCCTGCTGTTGCCCGACAGCATCAAACAGGCCTACCTCATCGGCATCGTACGGATGAACGAAGCCTCTGTGTACAATGCCGAAAAACGTTTCGGTGAGGCTTTGTCGTTGCTGCAACAAACGCGCAATACCATCGAACCATCCAAAGATCCCATCCAACGCGGATACCTTCACTTTCACCTCGGCAGCGCCTATTTTGGATTGAATGATTTTACCCGGGCCAGCGAACATTACCTTGCCGCCTGGAGCTGCCTGCAAGGCAAACTGCGTGCATCGCACCCTTATTTTACGGATTTGTACGAACGTATCGGAAGGTGCAGCCAAAGAAACGGCGATCCTGAAACCGGCCTGAAATTTTTACTTACGGCCCGCGACCGCTACTTGGAAATGGGCGCCAACAACCCGGATTACGCCGCGTTTTTGCAGTATTTCGGACAGTTTTATTTCATCGAAGGTCGGTGCGACGAGGCCATGCAACAGTTTGAATTGTGCCTCGAAACCAAAGAAAATATTTACGGAAAAAACAGTTTCCGCCTCTTGAATACCTTGTATGCTTTGGGTGAAACGGGTGTTGTCATCCACCAGTACGATCGCGCAGAACAATGCCTGCGACGCGCATTGTACATGCTCAGCGATTCGTTTGAAGACAACGGGCAAGTAATTTTTCCTTACGTTGGTCAGCTCGCCGCCATACAACTGGCTCGAAACTTTCCGACTGAATGCATTGCGCTTTGCGATTCGGCCTTCACGCTGTGTGGATTCAACCCCCAACAGCCGGAATCTGTTTTCCCCCGAGAACACGTTCGCGCCCTGTGCCATACTTATGCACGGGCACATGCCAACGTTTACGAAGCTTCGGGCAACGTTCATTTCCTTGAAACTGCAGAACGCTATTTCAGCTTGGCTTCCCAACTTTTGTTTCTTGAGGTGGGTGAAATTTCCGTGGAAAGTTCGCGTGAGGTCTTTTACGACAAGGACCACGAGGTGCTCGACGATTGGTTGCAGGCAAGTATGGAATTGTACCGGCACACGGGCAATCCGAAACATGCCGAAGCGGCGTTCGGGATCGTATGCCGTGAACGGGCGCTCCTGCTGTCTGACGCCATGCGCCGAAGTGGCGCTTTGAAATACGCCGGCGTACCCGACAGTCTGCTGCAAAACGAACGCAACCTTCGCGCCACCATCGCAGAGGCTGAAAAGGCCCGGTTTTCAAACGAAAACCTCATGCTTGATCCCACCGACAGTAGAGCCCTCTTCCTGAATGATGCTTTGTCCGAAGCGCGCCAAAAGCACGACGACCTGATGTGCCGCATCAAAAAGGAACATCCAATGTATTTTCAGGAAAGCAAGCTGCAAAGGGAGGTATCCATCAAGTTGTTGCAAAAAGACGCACTTGATCCCAACCAGGCGCTCCTCGTTTACAGTACCACAGCAACGGCTGTTTATGCCTTTGTGCTTACGCGCGACACCTTCCTGGTGCGTGTCTTACCACCTGCTCCCGATGTTGCCATCTTCAACCAAAGCCTGACGGACTATTTCACCAATCCCGATCCCGACGATGCGTCGTACGACGTGTATTTGCAGCAGTATACCGCGCAAGCGCAAACGATGTACAACAGCCTTGTGGAGCCGCTGGAAACCTTGTTGCCCGAGCAACTCATCATTGTACCCGGCGGCAACCTTTGTTACCTGCCTTTTGAAGCTTTGCTGAGCGGTGAGCCTGTGGAGGTGGGCAACTGGAAAACGTATCCTTTCTGGAACAGGCAAAAGTTCATACGGTACGCACTTTCACCCGACCTTTTTTTGCAAAAAAAGTCTGTTGACGATCAAAAAAAACGCAAACCATGGTTGGGCATGGCGCCGTTCGCGACGGATACCGTGTCTGAGGTTTGGAATGCCCGAACTGCTCCGGACCAAAGTTTCGATCCGTTGCCTTTTTCCGGAAAAGAAGTCCGCACCATTGCAGCGCAAATGCACGGCGACGTTTGGCTCGGTTCAGCATCCAGCGCTGTGCGTTTTCAAAAAGAAGCGTCGGATTACCGCATCCTGCACTTTGCCACGCACAGCCGTGCGGACGACCGGCAAGGCGACTATTCTTACCTTGTGGTATCGCCGGGCGGCGAAAAAATGCCTGCCAGGGACCTTTACCAATACGAGCTTCCGGCCGACATGGTGGTGCTGTCCTCTTGCGAGGCAGGCAGCGGCAAACGCATCAACGGCGAAGGCATCATAGGGTTGGTTCGGGCATTCACCTACGCTGGCGCCCAAAGTGTGGTGGCCTCGCAGTGGGTAACCGGCGATCAGAGTTCGGCCGAACTGATGATCGCGTTTTACAATTTTTTAGGACAAGGCATGCCGCGCGACAAAGCCTTGCAGCAGGCACGATTGTACCTGTTGAACAACCATCCG
>JBBSDH010000006.1:0-42271 GCA_038249605.1 Chitinophagales bacterium
AGGCGTTTCGATGAAAAGTTGCGTCGCACCGTCGCGTTTGGCCATCATCTCAACGCGTTTTAAAGCCGGTCCGAGCTCGGGCCTTTTTGCAGGCAGGTAGCCATGGAACATGAATTTTTGTCCGTTCATGCCCGAGGCCATGAGCGCCAGTAGAAGTGACGACGGGCCAACGAGCGGCTTCACAGGTACACCCATGCGGTGCGCAAGTGCCACGAGTGCCGCTCCGGGATCGGCCACGCCTGGGGAGCCGGCTTCAGAAAGCAAACCCACGTCGTGCCCTTCCGCTACGGCCTTTTTGAAAAACGCCTCAGCTTCGCCCAGTCCACCTTCCTGCGGAATTTCTTCAAAATACAATTCCTGCATGGGTTTCAGCGGACCGGCGGATTTGACAAAATGCCGCGCGGTTTTGGCGCGCTCCACCACGAAATAATCGAGGCGACGCACGGTGTCGAGCACGTATTCGGGAAGCGTGTGCAGGGCATTTTCGGATATGGGCACTGGGATGAGATACAGCATGGTCTAAACCCGATTTTAGGGATTTGGGGATTGGATTTTAATGGGATTTTCTGGATTTGGAAGATTGGATGGGATTTTGCGTCACTTGTCTGGCTTTATCGAAAAGTGAAGGACGAATGGGTTGAGAAGATTGGTTGGGATTTTGGGTCCTTCGTCTGGTTTTAGCGGAAGTGGATGACGAAAGGGGTTGAGATGGCTTGAAAAGGAGGGCAAGATACAATGTACGGATGCATCGGAAGCAACGATGTCTTTTTCACCGTATATTTAACCCCGATAAATGCTAAAATTCACCCATTCGTATTTCACTTGCCGATAAAGCCGGACGAGTGACGCAAAATCCCATCAAATCTTCCAAATCCAGAAAATCACATTAAAATCCAATCCCCCAAATCCTTAAAATCCAGGTCCATGACAGAAGGAACCTTTACCATCAAACTGCCTGCCTTCGAAGGCCCGTTCGACCTGCTGCTCTTCTTTATTGAGCGGGACGAGCTCGACATCTACAACATCCCCATCGCACAAATCACCGAAGAGTTTTTGTCGTATATGCACCAGTCGAAGGAGATGAGCATCGATCTGGCGTCGGATTTCATTGTGGTGGCCGCTACCCTCATGCGCATCAAAGCGAAAATGTTGCTGCCCCGCAAACAAATGGACGAAGAAGGCAACGAGATCGACCCGCGCCGCGAGTTGGTGGACAGGCTTATGGAGTACAAACGTTACAAAAGCGTGCTTGAAGACCTGCGCAAACTCGAGGAGATGCGTTCGTTTATGAACCCACGCGGTTTTGCCACCACCGAATTGCGCAAACTCGCCGAGCACGCCCTGGCGGATGCGGAGATGGAAAACATCAGTTTGTACAAGTTGTTGCGCGTGTTTGAACGCCTGCTTAGCCGTTTTGAAGAAGATGGTAAAGCGAAGCGCATCCACACGGTGTACAATTTCAACTACACCATCCAGGCCCAGCGCGAATACGTGCAGGGCGCCATCAAACCGGGTGAAAAAATTTCGTTTGAAAGCCTTTTCCAGCCGCTGGAGAACCGCACCCACGCCATCGTTACGTTTTTGGCGTTGCTGGAGCTGCTCAACGCACAGGAAATTGCGATTACGCAGGGTGAAGGCGTGAACAATTTCTGGCTTTTCGTGCCGCAAGAAGAAGAAGCTGCTGCCTGACGCGGCGTTTTTTAACCTTGATTTTCTTCTTTTCTGATTTCTTCCGTGGCTTCGGGTTCTGCCACATCTGCCACATCTGCAGCATCAGCAACCTCGGTTGCGGGTGGTTGCACGGTTTCTTCTTCCAAAAGGCTTTCGCGGAAAAAACGGCGCTGGAATACCAGAATACTGAATACGCCCGTGGTAATGGCGGCATCGGCCACATTGAAAATGGGAGAAAAGAACAAATATTCCTCACCACCGAAATAGGGTATCCAGGAAGGTACCGATACGTATTTCATGGGGAAATACAACATATCCACCACCTTGCCGTGCAGGAAAGTGCCGTAGCCTTGTCCGGGGGCAACAAGTTGCGCCAAACCGCCGTGGTAGGGAGATTCGGAGAAAATAAGGCCATAAAAAGCGCTGTCGATGATGTTTCCAAGGGCGCCGGCGGTGATGAATCCGATGCTCCAAAGGTAACCTGCAGGTGCTGCCGGAGTGTTCACGAGCTGGCGGATGTACCAGATCAGGCCCATGACCATAAGGATACGAAACGAGCTGAGCAGCAGTTTGCCGTATTCCCAGTCGAACGTGATGCCAAAAGCCATGCCTTCGTTTTCAACGAAGTGCAGGCGGGCCCAGTTGAGGCCAAGGATGGCGTAATCCTGGTTGTATTCGAAATTTGTTTTGATGTAAAACTTCGAAAGCTGGTCGATGATGAGTACCAGAACAATGATCAGGGATACTTGCAGCGCGCGTTTCAACGTCGTGTAGGGTGGTTTTGGTAATAAAGTTTGCAAAGAAACAATGTTTTTATGGGATTGGGAAAAATCACCTGCGGTTGCCATCGAGTTGGCGCAAGAGCCATTCACGTTCCATGAGCGGATCGGTGCTTTCCACCAATAAACGCATGCGTTCGGTTTGAGTTTTGGAGTAGGGATTAAGGTTGAGCAATTTTTTCATCAGGCTGATGAGGTTTTTGTAGGCCGATTTGCGGGCGGTGTCGAGGGCCTCTTTGCGTTGCAGGTAGATGCGCATGCTTTCGAGCAGCGATTCGAGGGCATCGAACTCGCCTTGTTCGTAGTATATTTTCAACAACATTGTTTTGGCAATGATGTTGAGTAACATGTCGTCGTATTCAAAATCAAAAAGCATGCGCTGGGCCTTATCGTAGTCGCCTTTTTCAAAATAGACCCTGGAAAGATTGAAATTGACGATACTTTTGCGCTGCTTTTCGTCTAAGTGGTGTTCAAAATCGCGAATGAATTTTTCTGCCCAGCCAAATTCCCGTATTTTGAGCGCTGCACCGACGGCGTTTCCGAACGTGTAACGCGAAACAAGGTTGTTTTCGAGCAAAATACCGGTTTCGAGGCCTTTTTTGTACAGCTCAAACGCGCGGCTTGCGTATTCATTTTGGCCCTGGTTGATTTTGGCTACACAATAATTTAGCGCTGCGAGGTACAACGTACGCACCTCGGAATGGTCGAAATGTTCCATTTCGTGGTGCAGACACCGTTCCAGCTCATCGAAATACGTTTCCTGCTGGGGATTCGTGAGGGCTTGGTAAGCAAAATAATACACCCCCACCGCTGGGGAATCGAGCATTTTTTTGTGCTCGCTGTAGGTCAGGATTTCGTTTTGAAGTCCGTAATCGTATTGAATGGTTTGGAAAATTCGGTGGTGTGCAAGCATGTCTTTGCTGATACGCAGGCGTTCGGCCGCAAACCATTGTTCGAGGGCATCGGCGGTTTCCTGAAGGTTCACCGGCGCGTTCTGACTCATGGCCATGCGGTGTTCGTGTTCTTCCTGTTCGAGGAAATAACGGTTCAGCAGGTAAAAATGGTTGCGCAACGGCTGGTTCTCGAGGCTGTCGCTGCCGATTCGGTAAGCTTGTTTGTATGCTTTGTTGAGGCTGCGACGACGGTAGATGCGTGTGAGTGCGATGTTGAAACGGATGGGGTCGTTGGTGTAATCTTCAAACACCAGAAACTCTTCGATGCATTTGAGCAGGAAATACATCACCTGACGCATGCGTGCATCGTCGAAAGGCTCTCCCGGGTTCACAAACTTCCAGGCGCGTTGCTTTTCGAACGCTGTTTCCGAATCAGCGATGGATTTTTGCATGTATTCGAACAAACGAACAACGTCCTGACGTTGATTGTGGGCAGGCGAGAGCAACCATTTGTGGATGTCGCGAGCCTCTTTTTTGTTCAATGCGCCAACAATCTCTGCCAGAACACTTTTTTGCATACCCCTTTTCAATTAGTTATTCAACAAAACGTACAAAACGCATCTTTTCGTATATTTTTCTAAACTATTGATTGTCAAATTTTTAGAAAATTTTACACGTCCGTACGAATTCTGATTTGCAAATCTAACCATAAAATATCGATCAACAAATGCGTTTTTTTGTCTTTTTCCCATCGATGATCACACCGCACTTTTGTATCGTCAAACAAAAGCTAATCCAGGCGCTCATGTACAAGTACATCTTAACTTCGCTTTTTCTTCTCTGGACCGGTATCGCCGGCGCCCAAGGCTGGGAGCGTGTGTACGGTGGAAGCGGCGGGGACGCTGCCAACGGACTTGCTCTTTCCCCAGATGGAGGTTACGTGATGGCCGGCTACTACAACGGCATATCGCGCATCTACCTGTTGAAGACCGATGCCGACGGCGATTTGCAATGGACGAAATTTTTTACCGCCCCGGGCAATAACAACATCAATGCCAAAGCAATCATCGCTACCCAGGATTCAGGCTACCTCGTGGCCGGTTTCGTCCAAGTTGGCTTCGAGCGCAACGTTTACCTGCTTAAAATCGATGCCTTCGGAAACAAACTCTGGGACCGTACCATCGACATCGCCAACGAAGATCAGGCCAACGCCGTGATCGAACTTGCTGGCGGCGGTTTTGCCGTGACAGGTTACTCCAAAGGCAATGACAACAACGATGACTTATTCATAATCCGTACCCAAGCCGATGGATCTACCCAATGGATCCAGACTTACAACCAGTCTTATGTGGAAGGGCGTGGCTCGGCCATTTTCCAGGAAGCCAACGGCGACCTGATGGTAGCCGGCGATATTCGCCACAATAGTCCCAGTCACCGAGATTTTTATGTCGTTAGGGCCAATGCAGGCAACGGCAGCCTTGTTTGGGAACAAACATACGGGCTGCTCGACGTCAACAGCGTCCCTGGCGATGAAATTGCCAAAGGCATTGCAACAACCGACAACGGCGATTACATCGTTGTAGGAAGTACCAATGCCAACATTGGGTCAGGCGTTTTGATGCGCATACCCGGTAACGGCAACCCTAATCCGCTGTGGAATGAGGCCATTCCAGAAACCGATTTTAATGCTTTAACGAAAGGCGCCAACGGCCGTTACTTTGCCGCTGGCAACAAATCGTTCTCACCGGCAGTTGCCGAACTCTACGTCGTAGCTTTCGATGAAGATGGCAACATCCTTTGGGAACCCACAGTAGGCCGTCCGGGCCCGGACAACGCCTATGCCATCATGGCTACACCCGACGGCGGCTGTGCCGCTGCAGGTACAAGCCAACCTTTCGTAAGTCCCCTGGGCGAAGAATACGCTTACCTGGTAAAAATTGACGGCCTTGGTCAAGTGTACACCAGCAAGCTTCGTGGCAATCTTTTCCACGACTTCAACCTCAACTGCACTCAGGATGCAGGCGAACCAGCCCTTGAAGACTGGATCGTGAAAATCCAGAGCGAGTACAACACCGTGTATGCTGTATCGAACAATGTCGGCCAGTTTGAATTTCCGGTAGATACCGGCGACTTCCAACTGGTGCTTTTCCCGCCCAACAATTACTGGAAAGCCTGCGATTCGATTGTGTTTGTTACAGTGCCCTCGCTCTACACTACGGTGGATGCCTACATCCCCGTGCAAGCCGATTTGGCTTGTCCGCGCAACGAAGTCGACATCGCAACGCCCCTTTTGCGCCGCTGTACAGACAACCGTTACACCGTGCGTTACTGCAACTCGGGTACGCTTCCTTCGCTCAATACCCGCGTGGAAGTGACACTCGATGCAAGCCTGAGCATTACATCCAGCTCGGCGCCATTCACTGCGCTGCCCAACAACGTGTACGAGTTCAACATTGGCTACCTGGCCAACGGCGACTGTGCAGCGTTTACTTTTGACGCTTTTCTCGATTGCACGAGCACAATCGCCGGTCAGGCGCACTGCGTTTCGGCACACATCTACCCCGACGATTTTTGTGATCCAAGCAGCAGCTGGGATGAATCCGTTGTACGCGCCATTGCCATTTGCGACGGCGATTCTGTACGCATGATACTCCAAAACGTAGGCGTGGGCAACATGACTGATCCCCTCGGCTTCGTTATCGCCGAAGATGTGATCATGCTCACCCAGCCCGGCGATCCATCTTACCAATTTCGCATCGATGCAGGTCAGGACTCCACCGTTTGGACGCAAGCGGCCAACGGCAAAACTTACCGCATCATTGCCGAACAAAGCCCCGGTTATCCCGGAGAAAGCTATCCCACCGCAGCCATTGAAGGCTGCCAAACCGATACCAGCATTACGCCCATTTCGCTGGGTTTTTATACCATGTTCCCTGAGGACGATGCCGATGCCTTTTTGTCGGCCGACTGCCAGGAAAGCAAGGAAGTCGATTACAATGCTCCTTTATTCTTAAAGAGAGGTCATCCCAAAGGTTACGACGTGCCTAATTACGTCAGTCCTGAAACCGATTTGGACTATTTAATCCGTTTTGTGAATTTGGAGAGCGACACGGTGCAGAACATCATTGTTCGCGACACCTTGTCTGTAGCGCTCGATCCGGCTACCGTGTATCCGGGCGCTTCCAGCCACAACTACGACTTTACGGTGTATGCCAATGGCATCGTAGAGTTTACGCTCTCCAATGTTAATCTCGCGCCAGATAGCAGCGCGAACGAAGGTTATGTATCGTTCCGTGTGGCGCAGAAAGATTCTCTGCCCTGCGGTACGGAAATCCTGAACCGCGCTGCTATCTATTTTGATTTCAATGCCCCGGTACTCAGTACCCAAACACGACACACGGTTTGCGAGTTCGACTCGTTCGTGGTCGTGCAAACCATCAACATACTGCAGCCCGGCGCCACCGTGAAGGTGTTCCCAAACCCCTTCGTCGACGGCGCTACGGTTCAGGTCACAGGCGTCGATGCCAAAGCATACGGCTTCGAAATCTACGACCAACAAGGCAAGTTACTTTTCAATCGCGTCTATACACATCCTGAATTCCGAATACACCGATTCCAACTTCCGGCAGGCATTTTATTCTACAGGCTTACCGCCGACGGTAAGCCTGTGGCCTCCGGCAAGTTAGTCACTAGTCACTAGTCGATAGTCGCCAGTCATTAAAAAGTCGCTTCGCTCCTCTTTAAGAGTGTGAAGCGACTTTTTTTTGGCCTATGGCCTACGCTACTAATAACTTAAGACTGTCGACTAATTTGTAGCTATACAAACAAACTTCACCTCCAAAAACTCTTCCAACCCGTACTTCGAGCCTTCCCTGCCGATGCCGCTTTCTTTCATGCCGCCGAAAGGCGCTACTGCTGTACCGAGTATGCCGGTATTCACACCCACCATACCGTATTCCAGGGCTTCGGATACACGAAACACGCGGCTTACGTCGCGGCCATAGAAATACGCAGCGAGGCCGAAGGGCGTATCGTTGGCCAGGGCAACCACTTCATTTTCCGTTTCAAATTGGGTGATGGGCGCCACGGGTCCGAATATTTCCTCGCGGTGGATGTCCATCTGCGTCGTCACGTCGGCGAGCACGGTGGGCTCGTAGAAACGGCCATCGAGGGCATGTCCGCCGGTCACCACACGGGCGCCACGGCTGGTAGCATCTGCCACCAGGCGTTCCACTTTTTCCATGGCTTCAGCGTTGATGAGCGGACCGATGTTCACACCGGGTTCGGTACCGGGGCCCACTTTTTGTGTTTTAACCGCTGCGCTGAATTTTTCTACAAAAGCATCGTACACGCCTGATTGAACGTAAATGCGGTTGGCGCAGATGCAGGTTTGTCCGGCGTTGCGGTATTTGCTGGCCATGGCGCCTTCCACGGCGGCGGTGATGTCGGCATCGTCGAACACGATGAAAGGCGCGTTGCCGCCCAGTTCCAGCGAAACTTTTTTCACCGTGTCGGCACATTGGCGCATGAGCAGTTTACCCACTTCGGTACTTCCGGTAAACGACAGTTTGCGGACCAACGGGTTGGCGCAAAGTTCGCGACCAATGGCAGGTGCGTCGGTGCCCGTCACCACATTGAACACACCTGCGGGGATGCCTGCGCGTTGGGCAAGCTCGGCAAGTGCGAGGGCACACAGGGGTGTTTCTTCGGAGGGCTTGAGCACCACGGTGCATCCTGCGGCGAGCGCGGGCGCCACTTTGCGGGTTACCATGGCCAACGGAAAATTCCAGGGCGTGATGGCAGCCACCACACCCACGGGTTCCTTGCGCACGAGCAGTTGCAGGTTGGGGCCGTGGGGCGGAATGATGTCTCCGTATGCGCGTTTGCATTCCTCGGCGAACCACTCCACGAAGGAGGCGGCATAACGCACTTCGCCACGGGCTTCGGCGAGGGGTTTGCCTTGCTCGGTGGTCATGAGCAGGGCCAAGTCCTCGGTATTTTCCACGATGAGATCATACCAGCGGCGCAAAATGGTGCTGCGTTGGGCGGCGGTTTTTTTGCGCCACGATGGCCATGCGTTTGCAGCGTCGGCGATGGCTTGTTTGGTGTGTTCCGCGTTGCAATCGGCTACTTGGGCGATGGTTTCGCCATTGGCAGGATTGTGGACCGGAAAAGTGGCGGCGGTTTCGGTCCAGACGCCGTTGATGAAGGCGCTTGTTTTGAAGAGGGAGGAATCTTTTAGCATGTTGCAAATTTAGAGGTATTGTGCTTATCCGGATGTGCGCATTTTACCACAGAGTTTCACAGAGTTGGCACAGAGTTGCCCCCACGTTGGATCAACTCTGTGCTAACTCTGTGTTCTTTGTGGTTTCATTTGCGCAGCCAGAAAAAAACGCAATATATTCGCCTCAACGAAAACAGCACCCACATGAAGCAAAAAATACGCATGGGCATGGTAGGCGGCGGAAAAGGCGCCTTCATCGGCGCCGTTCACCGCATGGCCGCTGCCATCGACGGCGAGATCGAACTGGTTTGTGGAGCTTTCAGCAGCGATCCGGAAAAATCGAGCGCTTCGGGCGCTGAGCTCGGACTGCCGCCCGAACGCTGTTACCCTACTTTCGAGGCCATGATCAAAGGCGAAAAACGCCTGAACCTTGAAAAACGCATGCACTTCGTGTCGATCGTGACGCCCAACCACGTGCACTTCGCTCCCGCCAAAATGGCGCTTGAAAACGGCTTCCACGTGGTGTGCGACAAACCCGTTGCATTCAACCTCCAGGAGGCCCTCAAACTGGAAAAACTTGTTGAAAAAACAGGCCTGCTCTTCGCCCTCACCCACAACTACACGGGCTACCCCATGGTGAAACAAGCCCGCCAAATGATCAAGCACGGAGAACTCGGCGCGGTACGAAAAGTGGTGGTGGAATACCCGCAAGGCTGGCTCAGCACCAACCTTGAAGCCAGCGGCAACAAACAAGCCTCCTGGCGCACCGACCCCACCAAAAGCGGCGCAGCAGGCGCCATGGGCGACATCGGAACCCACGCCGAAAACCTCGCTGAATACATTACTGGACAACACATCACCGAAATGTGCGCCGACATCAGCACTTTTGTGCCCGGTCGCCTGCTCGACGACGACGGCAATGTGCTCCTGCGCCTCAGCGGCGGCGCCAAAGGCATTCTGCATGCCAGCCAGATCGCAGCCGGCGAAGAAAATAACCTCAGCATCAAGGTTTACGGCGAAAAAGGCGGTCTGGAATGGCGTCAAATGGAGCCCAATACCCTCATCGTGCGCTGGCTCGATCAGCCCACGCAGATGTACCGCACGGGCGTGGGTAAACTGTACCCCGAAACTCTCGCGCACACGCGCATACCCGCCGGTCACCCGGAAGGTTACCTCGAAGCTTTCGCCAACATTTACCGCAATTTCGCCGTCACGCTTCGCGCCCGGCTCGAAGGCCGGGAGCCCGATCCGTTGTACACCGATTTTCCGACAGTGGCTGATGGCGTAAGGGGCATGCGGTTTATTGAAAAGGTGATTGAGAGTGGAAAAAAAGGCGCTCGTTGGGTAAGTTTGAAATAATTCAAACATCAACCCTTTACTTCTGCTTCCCCCAATTCCCATCCGCCAACCGAATATACTCCGCCCGTTTTTTCTCCCATTTGTTTCTGATGTCCATGTCGTAGTTCAGGTAAAGTTTGCCATCCACCACGCTCCACGCTTCGGGTTCTATTTTAACGGCGTAGCCCTGTGACCAGCCATAAGCGCAGTAGCCGCCGTATTGGCGCGCGTATTTTTCAGGATTTTTTGCAAACAAATTCCGGGTTTGCGTGGTACCGAAATGCCAGGTAGCCCCGTTCCAGGAGTGGGTTATGCCGTACTGCCCTTTAACGGGTTTGCTTTGGGTGAAATAGGCCACCGGATCGTATCCTTTGATGGCGCCGGCTTTGGTGGAAAAAAAGGCGGCTTCTTTGGATTGGGCAATTGCTCCTGAAACATCAAAAAATATGAAAACAAAAAGAAGGATGTTGCGCATGATTTTTATTTGATTTTAAAGTAAATGAAAGATGTACGGTGCATGATGCAAACTGCTTGCCTATTCCGCAAGTGTTGTCTGCGTTGCGACATTGCACATTCTGCGTTCCGTATTCCAAAAAACCTTACATTGCACTACATGCTCAAAGCCAAAAAACAACGCGACGCTTTCAACACAACCTGGGAAAACCTTTCGGACCACCTGTGGTGTTTTTATTACGACCGCGATCTTAGGTCCGTACACCAAGCGCGTGTAGCCACCAAACGGTTGAAAGCGCAGTTGCTGTTGTTTCAGGTGCAGGGCGATGCATCTGATTTGCCTCCTGCTTTCGGCAAGGTGCAAAAGATTTTCAAACACCTCGGGCGCATACGCAGCGCACAGATTCACCTTGCACGTCTGAAAAGCCACGGCATGGCCACTTCGGAACACGGTCGCAAGGTGCGCTACACACAAACCATTGAAACCAAGCGTTTCGCAGACCGTTATTCTGCCTATGCGAAGGATTTGAAAAAAGCGCACGCTGACCTGGAAGCCGGTTTTAGCAACCTCGACCTGTCCCTTTTGGAAACTTTCTTGCGCAAAGAAATGCGCGTGGTGGAACGGTTTTTCAGGAAAACGTACAAAGACGCCGACCAACTTCACGACATCAGAAAACGGATCAAAAACCTGCTTTTCGTACACCCTGTTTTGCCCAAAATACTTCGCAACAAACTTCGGATAAACACCGATTACCTCGACGAGCTGCAGGAAGCCATCGGAAAATGGCACGATGCGCACGATGTGATGGAGGCACTGCGAAACATGGAGTACGACAACAAGCAGGTGATGAACGAACTGCTTGACCTACGGCATGTGCAGCGCGATGAAGTTTACGCACTTTCAGCAGATTTTGCTTTGAAAGCGACGTTGGTGGAGGACCACGCAATGCATCCATAAAAATCCTGTAATTCAAGATCCCTCGTGAAAAACTCGGGACAAGTCCCAGAATCCTGATCCATGATAGAATTCCTTGCTCCTTTGCATCCTGCCGTTCAAGCACTTTTGGCTACTTTGTTTACCTGGGGCGTTACCGCCCTTGGCGCCGCGTTGGTGTTTTTTTTCAAAAAAGTGAACCAGCGGGTGCTCGACGCCATGATGGGTTTTGCCGCAGGCGTTATGATCGCAGCGAGTTTTTGGTCGCTGCTGGCGCCGGCCATCGAAATGAGTAAGACAACCGTGCCCTGGCTTCCCGATTGGGCCCCTGCGGTGATCGGATTTATGGCGGGCGGACTTTTCCTTGCTGCTGTGGATAAGATCATGCCCCACCTACACCCCAGTTTGGCCATTGAGCAGGCGGAGGGAGTGCACACCAACTGGAGGCGCAGCGTTTTGCTGGTTTTGGCCATCACGTTGCACAACATTCCGGAGGGGCTGGCGGTGGGCGTTGCTTTCGGTGCTGTGGCGCACGGGTTGCCTTCGGCTACTTTGGGAGCAGCGGTGGCCTTGGCTATTGGTATTGGATTGCAGAATTTTCCGGAAGGTACTGCTGTATCGGTGCCGCTGAGGCGCGAGGGCATGAGCCGGGGCAAAGCATTTTGGTACGGTCAGCTGTCGGGCATAGTGGAGCCGATTTTTGGCGTATTGGGGGCTGTGGCGGTCATGAGTATGCTTCCGATATTGCCATTCGCTCTTTCTTTTGCCGCAGGCGCTATGATTTTTGTGGTGGTAGAAGAGCTGATTCCTGAGTCGCAAAGGGCTGGGAATACCGATTTGGCTACGCTTTTTACTTTGCTGGGTTTCAGTGTGATGATGGTGTTGGATGTGGCATTGGGGTAAGCGTCTTGCTTTAAGTTTCGATTAACTTTTGTAGCGCTGGTGGTTTGCCAAGGGTTGAGGGCGTACTTTACCTTTGGTTAATGGGATTTTATGAAAGTAGTACTGTTGGTATTTTCGATTTTGATGATGGTATCTTGTGGAAACGACAAGCATGTTTTAACCATTAAGGGTTCAGACACCGAGGTGAACCTGAGTGTATTGCTTGTAGAGGCCTTTTACAGACAAAATAACAAGATGAATTTGTCCGTTTCGGGCGGCGGTACAGGCTTGGGTATGGCATCGTTGTTGAACGGATTTGCAGACATAGCCAATGCCTCGCGCCCCATCAATGCTTACGAGGCTAAGTTGTTTGCAGACGAAGGCAAGGACATTGTGCCGGTGGTATTTGCACAGGATGCCCTGGTGATCATAACCAACAAAGCCATCGATGCCGACTCCCTGTCGGCCGAACAGCTCAGTGGTATTTTAAGTGGAGGTTTGGTGAATTGGGCTGAATTGGGTTTACTGGCGGTACCCATTACCCTTTATGGCAGGCAGAACAATTCGGGGACCCATGGATTTTTAAAAGATAAGTTGGGTATTGAATTTACCCTTAATGCCAGAGAAATGAGTGGAAACGCCCAGATCATAGAAGCTGTGAAAGCCGATCCGGGCGGTGTGGGTTATGTAGGTGCAGGTTATGTTATCCGCAACGGGGAGAAAATTGGAGAGGGTTACAACATTGTGAGCATTTACGAAATCGGGCAACCTGCCTATTCGCCGCTTGATTACGAAGCGGTGGTTTCGAAACGGTACTACTTGCAAAGGCCGCTGTACCAATACGTTTTGAAAAGTTCGATGGCAAAGGCGCAGCCCTTGCTGGATTTCGAAAAAAGTCCTGGGGGACAAAAAATCATCGTTGAAAACGGGTATTTCCCAGCTGAAAATTTTTCCCAATGAACAGAAACCAGCTAAGGATTGCAACCAATACTGGATTTGGGTACCTGTTCCAGTTCACCGGCCTGTTTTGCATCGCCGTACTGTTGGGTATATTAGCCATGCTAATGTACAATGCAACGGCATTTTTTTTTGAGGCGAGTCCGATCGATTTCATTACACAAACGCAGTGGAATCCAAACAACAATCCTTTAAAAGCAAGTTACGGGTTGCTTTCCTTGTTGGCAAGCACCCTGTTGGTTACCCTTGGCGCCATGGTATTGGCCATACCGCTGGGTATTGGCACTGCTTTGTTTATGTCTGAATATGCAGGCGGCTGGTTGAAGCAATGGCTTAAACCAGCCATTGAAATATTGGCGGCCATACCCTCTGTAGTTATTGGCTTTATTGGTATTGTTGCGGTAGCTCCGGCATTGGCCTGGATGTTTGGCTTAAACAACGGTCTGAATGCACTTAACGGGGCTATTTTGCTTGCCATCATGGCATTGCCTACGATCATTACCGTAAGCGAGGATGCCATTCATGCCGTTCCTTCAACACTGAAGGAGGCATCGTATGCTTTGGGTGCCGATCGTTGGACGACCATTCGAAAAGTAATTGTACCCGCAGCTTATCCAGGCATTATTGCTGCGGTGATGCTGGGCATCGGCAGAGCGATAGGTGAAACCATGACCGTGCTTATGGCTACCGGCAATGCGCTGGCTTTTCCGGGAGGTTTTTTCGATTCGATTCGTACGATTACAGCCACCATAGCCATTGAAATGGGGGAAGTGCCGTTTCGAACCACGCATTATTACGGTTTGTTTGCCATAGCATTTGTATTGTTTATGATTACCATGGTGGTGAATATCATGGCCGAAAGCATTGCCAACAGGGTACGAAAATTTCAATAATCATGAAGACGAAAGGCGTGTATCAGGAGCCACAATGGCCGATGCTGTTGGTGCTTTCATGTGCCACGATTGTTTTTATAATGCTGATAGCCATCCTTGGAATTGTGTTTTTCAAGGGACTACCGGCCATAACTTTTGAATTCCTGACCAGTTTTCCAACCCATGGTATGACCCAGGGCGGTATTTTACCAGCCATTGTGGGTACGGTTATGTTGACACTTATTACCGCTGTTTTTTCCATTCCTCTTGGTGTGGGGTGTGCAGTTTATCTCAATGAATACGCTCAAAACACCCGCACAACCAGACTGATCCGTGCGGCCATTCGAAACCTTGCAGGTGTTCCATCCATTATATTCGGGTTGTTTGGACTCGCTTTGTTTGTCGAAGCCCTTGACTTTGGCACATCGCTGTATGCGGCAGGGTTCACGCTTGGATTGCTTTCGCTTCCTTACACCATTACAACGACAGAAGAAGCCTTAAAAGTGATACCTGAAGGTTTGCGTGAAGGGGCGTTGGCTTTGGGGGCCACCAAGTATGAATCGATACGGGATGTGGTTATACCGGCTGCGGTGCCTGGTATTGCTACTGGTGCTGTATTAAGCCTTTCACGGGCGGCCGGCGAAACAGCGCCAATCTTATTTACCGGGGCTGTTTTTTACATCACCGGTTTACCGGGGCATCCAGGAGAGGAATTCATGGCTTTGCCTTACCATTTGTACATTTTATCAACCCAGCATCAATCCATAGAAGCTGTGCGACCGTTGGCATTTGGGACGGCGGTTGTTTTGGTTGTGCTTGTATTTCTCATGAATTTAGCGGCAATCATTTTGCGCAATAAGTTTAGGAATAAACTGAAATAAACAAAACCTATGAACACGGAAACAGCAACAAAAACAGCCATTCGAATCGTTGGTTTGAACCTTTTTTTTGGAAACAACCATGTTTTGAAAAACATCAATTTGGAAATGCCGGAAAAAATGGTGACCGCGCTTATCGGTCCTTCGGGATGCGGGAAATCAACGTTGTTGCGAACCTTAAACCGCATGCACGACCTGTCGCCCGATGCACGTTTACAAGGCAAGGTTTTTATCGATGATCACAACATTCTGGATAAAAGGACGGTGGTGAACTTGTTGCGTAAAAAAGTGGGCATGGTTTTTCAAAAACCCAATCCTTTTCCAAAAAGTATTTTTGATAACATCGCCTACGGTCTCAATGTCAATGGTTTTCCCAAACACCGCATTGCTGAGTTGGTGGAAGATGCTTTGCGCAAAAGTTATTTGTTCGACGAAATAAAAGACAAACTGGATGAACCAGCACGCAGTTTGTCGGGAGGACAACAGCAGCGTCTGTGCATCGCCAGGGCCATTGCCGTGAATCCCGAAATGTTGTTGATGGACGAACCTTGTTCGGCCCTTGATCCGATAAGTACAGCCAAAATTGAGGAGCTTATTGAGGAGCTTAAAAAGGATTTTACCATCGTTTTGGTCACCCACAACATGCAACAAGCATTGCGGGTAGCTGACTACACCGCATTTATGTATTTGGGCGAACTTATTGAATTTGAGGAAACGAACCGTTTGTTCAATCAACCCCGGGAAACTTTAACACGCAATTATGTGGAAGGGCATTTTGGGTAAAACACAGTTTGTCATCCCGCCTTCGGCAAAAACGACGTGTCCATCCAGTACGCTTTCGGGTTATCGGAATCGATGAGTATACGCAGTTTTTTGTTGGGTTCTCCAATGTAGTTGGTAGGGTCGTACCAAATGCTGTCGCTTTCAAAAGTGTATATGGTGTTTGTCACTTTGTCGAGCCATTGGGCCTGGATGACCCATGGGGAGCGGCCGTTCACTTTAAGCGAACTGTCGACGAACACGCCGGTCATTTCCACCTCAATCGGTTTGCCATGATCGCGCAGCCAGACGCGTTTTTTGCTTTTGGCAAACTGTCCGAATAAACCGCCGAACCCAACGCCGCCAAACACGACAAAGAACAAACCAAAAAACAAGGGAATGAACCAGGATTCCCAACTTCCGAGCACAACATCGTCGGGATTTTCCGGATTGTACCAAACTTTTACTTCTTCACCCACGTGAAACGAAGGGGGGCTGCTGGAAACATTCGAGGTATAGCGGTGGGTTTCACCACCCAACGTTTGAAATTCAATGACCGGTGAGGAGCCGTCGGAACCTCCGATCATTTCAACCACCACACCCGTGGTGCGTTCACCAGCCTGACGAATCTGGTAGTTGTTGTAACCCATCACACCGGCCACCATACCCATACAACCGCCAATGGAGGCAAAAATGCCGAAAAAGAAAATCCAGATGTTGTTTTTTAGCCAGTTGCTCATAACATATCAGGGTAAAAAAGTAAAAAATGCTACCCATTGAGTCCAATGGTAGCCGAATGCAAAACGACAGTGATGGGCATCATGGTCGATTGTGATGTTGCTCAGAGGCCGTTAATTGTGGTGTTGCCATTTTTGCCTCCAAAGTTACAAGTTCGACCCATTTTATCTGTCAAAGCAATGTGACAATTTCGGATCTTATTTATTTCTCAACATTGATGAACATACGCTACATTTGCGCTGTTTGGATTTTGTCTAAATACACGACCTAAGTTAAGCCCTTACATTCATGCCGAACATGCAACGCCGTTACCGCACCGTCACCGAACTCAAAGTACACGAAAGCGCCAAAACCATAGCTTTTTCCAATCCTGCTTTGGCTGGCAAATTGACCGCCATGGGTGTGTTGCCGGGTACTTGCATTGAAATGGTTCGTACGGCCCCTTTTGGCGCAGCCTATTACATCAAAGCCGACGGTGTTCGGATGGCTCTTCGCGAAGAAGAGGCTGCCAGTATCCTGATAGAAGTATGAGTAATCGCGGAGGTCAACCCTTTCATGTGGCGCTTGTGGGCAATCCCAACAGCGGCAAATCGACGCTGTTCAACCAGCTTACGGGCCTTCGGCAAAAAACAGGCAATTTCCCAGGCGTAACCGTCGACATGAAAGAGGGTAAACTGCGTTTCGAGGGTGGCCGTGAAGCCATTCTTACCGATTATCCGGGCACCTACAGCCTTTATCCCACAGCTTCCGACGAAAAAATGGTGGCCGCCGTACTCACCAATCCGGCCGATGCCAATTTTCCCAACGCAGTGGTGTATGTTGCTGATGTCAAAAACCTTGAAAAACACCTGTTGCTGCTTACTCAGCTGCTCGATCTGGATTTGCCAGTTATCCTTGCCCTCAACATGTCCGATATGGCTGCGGAGATGGGCATCAAAACCAATACCGCCAAACTCAGCGAACAACTCGGCATTCCGGTGGTGCTGCTCAGTAGCCGTACCGGCGATAATGTAAGCAAACTTGTAACCGAGCTGGAAAAATTATTGTCGTCGCCCACCGTGTCGCGCAAACCGTTTTATCCCCTCACGGACCTTGAAAAACAGGTAGCGGAAGCGGTTCAACTCAACCTCGACGCAAACAACCCATACAGGGCTTTGCTGCTCGCCCACCACCATGGTTGGCTGCCTTTTTTGAAGCGGAACGACCGCGAAACGCTCGCAACCATCGTCGAAAACAAAAGTTTCCAGTCGCTGCGCTCACAAGTGGATGAAACGCTCGACCGTTTCGACCGTTTCACGCCCATCGTGCAGGACACCATCGACCAGCCGCCTGCTTTCCCCGAAACCATCACCGACCGCATCGACGCCCTGCTCACCAACCGTTGGGCCGGACCGTTTTTATTTTTTCTGGTCATGCTGCTTGTTTTCCAAGCCGTATTCGATTGGAGTGAATACCCTATGGGTTGGATTGAAAGCGGCTTCGGGGCGTTGAGCGACTGGCTTAAGGTGACCATGCCCGAAGGCTGGTTTACCGACCTGCTTACTGATGGTATCCTTGCCGGATTGGCGGGCATCATGGTCTTTATACCTCAAATCGCCTTGCTTTTCCTCATCATCACCATATTAGAGGAAGTGGGATACATGGCGCGGGTGGTGTTTATGTTCGACAAATCCATGCGCCGTTTCGGCATGAACGGCCGTAGTGTGGTGGCGCTCATCAGTGGTAGCGCCTGCGCTGTACCGGCAATCATGAGCAGCCGAACCATTGGCAACTGGCAAGAAAGGCTGATTACCGTGATGGTGACGCCCTTCATCAGTTGCAGCGCACGCATACCGGTGTATCTGGTGCTTATCGGGCTGGCGGTGCCGCCGGTGCGCGTGGCCGGATTCATCAACGCTCAAACCCTCGTTTTTGGAAGCATGTACGCGCTGGGCGTGTTGGCTGCCTTCCTTTCGGGTTGGGCCATGAAGAAATGGTTGCGCACCCGGGAAATATCCTATCTCGCCATCGAATTGCCCGTGTACCGCATGCCTCATTGGAAAAACGTAGGACTTACGGTGTGGGAAAAAGTTTCCGCTTTTGTGGTGGGGGCAGGTAAAATCATCCTTTATGTGTCCATCGGATTGTGGGCTTTGTCGCGGTTTGGTCCGGGCGATGATATGGCGCAAGCCGTTGTTCGTGCTGGAACCGAAGCAAAATCCCAGCAACTCGACGAGGGTGCAGCCAACGACCTGGTAGCACAGCGTCAGCTCGAAGCTTCGTATGCTGGTCAAATGGGCAAATGGATCGAACCTGTTATTCGTCCGCTGGGTTACGACTGGAAAATTGGCATTGCTTTGCTCACATCGTTCGCTGCCCGCGAAGTGTTTACCGGTACACTTGCGGTGCTATACAACATGGGTTCGGCGGAAGGCGACATCAACGACAGCGCCGAAAACGAATCCAAAGCTACGCTTCGGGCCAAAATGCGTTCGGAAACGTTCAGTGATACCGGCAAGCCAGTGTACACCCTGGGTACGGCACTTTCATTGCTGGTTTTTTATGCCTTGGCCATGCAATGCATGAGCACCATGGCGGTTGTGGCGCGTGAAACTGGCAGTTGGAAATGGGCCATTTACCAGTTTGTATTCATGAGCGGACTTGCCTACCTCGGCGCTTGGCTGGTGTATCAGATTTTTGGTTGATCGTTGTTCACGGATGCCATGATGGCGCCATTGATGGCATTGTATAGCTGCGCTGAAAGGCGCTCGTAACGACCGTTTATTTCTTTGTCTTCAAATACCTGGTCGTTCCAGGAG
This sequence comes from Chitinophagales bacterium, assembly GCA_038249605.1. Taxonomy (GTDB): domain Bacteria; phylum Bacteroidota; class Bacteroidia; order Chitinophagales; family Saprospiraceae; genus M3007. The sequence goes on from JBBSDH010000006.1 coordinate 19,177, forward strand.
CCCATACCGCCAAAAACCCAGGCAGCATTGGAAGCGTACAAAAGTTGGAGGGCCGTATGGGAATGAATGCCCGGTGCGAGCCATTCCGGGTTGGGAAAGCCTTCTCCAGGCATCGGATTGTAAATTTGTTCACGTGCCTTTTCAAAAATGGCCTTCCAATTGTTGAGCTTAAATTCTTCACAAAACGTGATTATTTCACTGAGCGACTCGATCAGGGTGTTGCGGGCCGACAAAACAAATGCAGGCACACTGTTGGAAGCTTGTTTGGTTGATGTTTGGCCGTAACTCACAGCCCATATGCGTTTGTCGGCAGCTTTTTCATCGCTTACCAACCACCTGCTTGCCCAATAATTGGAATAACCGTTGTAAACAGCTTCCATGTACCACGAGCCACCACCGCCAGTGAAACCTGCCATTTTATGGTCGGGCGCCTGTACCTGGTTTTTAGTGGGCTGGTAAAAAAGCCTCAGTTTGGTGCATTTTTCCTTTTTCAAATGCGTAAACCATTCAATCGGATTTTCAGCAACCGTTATTTCCTTTTGTTTGGAAGAAAAAAGGGAAGACTTAAACTGTAAAAATGCTACACTGTTGCAATGCAGGAAAGCATCATTGTTTGGGTAAAAATCGGCGGGAAGGTTGCCGTGCCATAAAAAGTCGTTTCCGTAGGATACCAGCGTAATGATCTGTGATAGCGTGCCTGTCATTTATTGTGGTTATGGAGTGGTAAGCTGGGGATTACCAACATGATGTTCATGGTAGAAAAGGAACAACGCCGGCTGGACTGTTTTCGTGCCTGGAGTGAAAAAATAAAAGGAAATCGAGCAAAATCAACTGCAAAAAAAACAGATGATCTCGTAAAGGTAAACATTACCGCACAACTGCCAACCGTCCGTTGATGGTTCTGCCTTCGGTATCCCGAAGCACAATCACATACACCCCTGGATCCCACGCATCAACCTGAAGCATCAGGTTCGTAGCGCTGGGGTCGACACCCTCGCTCAGCACACGTTTGCCAGAAACCGAATAGGCTTCAACATGAACAAATCCTTCGCGCGGGAAAAACAGTTGTGCCGTATGGCTGGACGGACTGGGCTGTACCACCAAAACATCAACTTTGTTGACTTGCTGCAGGTTTCGGTCTTCAGGCCGGTTTGCATCGCCGGTTGTGCTGAAAAGCAAAAAGGTGCGGTTGCCTGTTCCCACGGCGCAATTTCCAGCTTCGTATCCGGGCGCAATTTCCACTTTGTAGTTGGTTTCTGGCTGCAGGCCGATGAGTTCAACAAAGGGTTCCGCATTCCATGCGCCAACAGGCGCCATAACCACCATTGGGTTGATAAGCACGTCGCCGTTCCACTGGTCGCTGTACCGAATCCGGTATTCGGGCACATAACCTTGTGTGGGCGCCAGTTGATTGAGGGGTGCCGGACGCCAGGTTATGATGGCCGATTGTTGGCGCACGGTGGCTGCCGTTGCATTGGTGATGCGGCCTGCGTTGTAACCCTGGTAGGTACTGCTGCAACTTGCAGGTGCGCCCACGAAGAACATTTTGCGAATCTTGGCGTCGGGATCAAGTTTGGTGATCCGCAGCTTTTGCATCACCACATTTCCGAAATTGGAGAGGTGTATCCAAGAATCGAACCCCACAGGCAAACTTTCGACGGCCAGCGGTTTCCAGTTTGTACAAGTACAGTCCTGATATTCAAAACGCAACTTGCCCTTGCCATAGCTGTCCAGCAGGTGTATGATGTCGATGCGTACGTTTTGCTGAAAATCAACAACGATGGTTGTGGCCATCGGGTTGTTGTTCTGCCAATCCCAGTCGTCCCAATTGTTCAGCGATGTGGCGCCGTTGGCCACCTGACTGCAGTTGTTCGGCTGGAAGTCGGCGCTCAACAGTTCCGTTACTTGTGACGGTAAAGGCGCGCCATAACCGTAACTGATCTGGGCTGGAGTGATGTTGAGCAGGCAACCTGCGTTGTTGGGTGTGGCGTCGCAGGGTGTCGGCGTGGCACCCGTAAAAACAGATTGGGTTTGCCACGCGTCCGGAAGTTTGCCGTCCAAACTCACGGGTACCACATAAAACCAATATGGCGTACCGGGGTCGAGGTCGTTCAAAACGGTTGAAGTCGCTGTTCCAACGAGGTTGTCTGCTACGAGATGAACGCCTTGCAGGGTAAAATCGAAGCTTTCAGGCGTGTCGTCGGCGTTCTGGCGCACATAGCAAATGAAGTACTTTTGGTAGATCGACTGCCGGGTCCAGTCCAGGCGTATGGCATCGCAACCCAGCGGGGTGGCTTGCAGGTTGGTAATGTTGGGAATTGGCGGGTCTTCTTTGCTGCGGTTGAGTACCAGAAAGGCGGGAGTTTCACTCACGGGAAGGTTTTCCACTACAAGTCCGCCGTTCATGTATTTGATGTTGTGCGACCAGTCGGTCCATTGGCCGTCCTCGTCCATTTCGGCAATGGTGACCAGGCTTACCTCATCACACTCGAAGCCACTGGGGAATTGGATGGAAGCCTGGTAAGATTGTCCGGATTTGGTTGGGCTCCAGAAAGCATAGATGTTTTTGTCGGTACCGTTTTCAAAATGGTACACGCGGGTTATTGCGCCTGCACTGTCGGGTTGCGAAATGACTTGAGCGATGTCGTCGCTCACGTGGTTGTTGTCGGCGTCGCTGTTTTCCGCGAAGCGGTACCCTGTGAGTACATTTTTGAGGGTTAATACGGCATACCACGATGGTTTGGGTTGCAAGTTGGCATCCAGGAGGCCCGAATAGCCGAAATGGGAACCGTAAAGCCCTGGTTCATCGCGGAGCTCGTACAAGGTAGCCCGGTGGATACGTTCGCTGGCGGCAGTTTCGAGCAGCGATCTCATAAGCCATTGGGCCTGGGTGGTGAAGCCGTCCTGTCCGGCAATGTCAGGCACCCGTACAGCCGAGTAGGGCCCGGCGTGGTCGTAACCGAATTCGGTGAGCCACATTTCTTTGGATGCCAATTCGGGCGTTTGCGCTGCGAGGCGGTTGTAGGTGTAGCGTATTTCCGCTTTAAGCTGGTCGTCTTCCGGGGCAATGCCTTTGCCAGCAATGGGTGCGAACGTCACGTCGTTGTATCGAATACCCAGACTGAAGTTTCCGGTGCTGTCATTGGCGCTGAACTCCGTACTGTAATGGTGAAAATTAAGCACATCAAAGGGCAATAGCGGACCGCTTTTGAACCCATGAACGCCAGGCGTTCGGTTGGAGACAAACCACGCGATCATGTCTTCGATGTATTTTCCCCGAAAGTCGGATAGGCCGCCGATCACGACTTTCATTAATGGGTCGGCGTTTTTGATGCCCAAGTAACGTTCTTCGTTGTAGATGTTGGCGATGCGGAAAGCGTCGCTGCGACCATGGCCGTCGTAGTTGGCGCTGAGTTGCGCAGCGTATTGTTCGGCCGTCATGTGCCAAAAGGTATTTCCGTTGCCCGATTGGACATCGTTGGGTGCATCGTACCACGATTTTTCGGGTTCGTTGCTTGTTTCAAGGTACTTGATGTAGTGCAGCCCTGTGCGGTCGGGATATTTTTCCACGTAATCGTCGTACTGGCTGTGTCCTGGTTCGCTGACGTAGTGTTTTTTCAAAAATTCCGTTAAAAACGGATCGTCGGCATCGTAGGTCGTGGCCCCATACCGCGCAGCCATGATGGTTGCCCAAACGGTATGGCTGCGGTAAGCCACGGGTTCGGACTGGTTCCAAGGCAGCGCCGAAGCTGGAGGCGCTTGGCCTTGTCCCAACCATTGGTACGGTTCGTCGAGGCACACCGGTTTCTGGTCAAGCAGATGTGGTGACGATGCAGGGTAGTAGTTGTAGCCGCGCATCATGGGGGCCAGGCCTTTCAGCACGGGAATGCTGCGTTGGTATAGGGTATGGTAAAAATCGTCGTAGTTGATTAGTGCTGCACCGTTGAAGCTTTGGTTGTAGCGGTACCGTAAGAATGAAGACGACATTGGGTTGAAATCGTCGGGGCATTGGGCGGTATTGGAAGGTGCGTCGCCAACATCGTCGTTCCACTGGTGGTACTCGCGCACGCATTCAAAAACACGCAGCCTGCTCACAGGATCGGACCCCCGGGCATTGATGCCGATCAGTTGATCCATGGTAACATGTTCGATGGGAAGTTGTGAAGGAAGAAGGACGGCGTAACAAAGCAGCATCCCTGTAAAGGCGGTTACGGATAAAAACTTCATAGGTTTAAATTTTGGCAAAAGGATTAAAAAGAAAGGCGGTTTGAAGGGCTTTCAAACAATGATACTTAAAATTCAGCAAAAATGAGTGTACTTACAGCCAGTTTATTACAAGTGAAAGAATACCCAATCTGTAATCCGCTCATTTGAAGCTGGCTTAACCTAAGCATCGTTGCTGCACTCCATCAGGTAGTTGATACCTAAATGCCATTGAAACGCTGCTTTAACTTTTACACTACCTTCGACACCATGCGTACATTCGGTCTCATTGGTTACCCATTAGGGCACTCTTTTTCAAAAAAATATTTTTCGGAAAAATTCCTCCGCGAAGGCATTTCGGATGCCGTCTACGAATTGTTCCCTTTGTCCGACATTGGTGCCTTGTACGGCCTGCTGGCCTCAGAGCCCAACCTGTGCGGCCTGAATGCAACGATACCCTACAAACAAACGGTGATGCCCTATCTCGACACAATTGATGCTACAGCCGCCGCCGCTGGCGCGGTGAACACCATCAGGATACGATCGGGCAAACTTGAAGGCTTCAACACCGATGTAATTGGTTTTGAGGCATCAATGATAGGATGGTTGAAAACATTGAATGTAAAGCTGCCGGCACGGGCCTTTGTTTTGGGTGGCGGTGGGGCTTCCCGCGCGGTATGTTTTGTTTTGAAAAAAATGGGGTGTGCTTTCAGGGTGGTCACCAGAAAACCACAGGAACCTGAACACATCAGCTGGGACGAGCTCGGACAGCAGGAAACTGCTCACGGATCGGTATTGTGGGTGAATACCACCCCTCTGGGCATGGCACCAGCGGTGGAAACTTGTCCATCGGTACCTTTCGATAAGATAAAGGCCAAAGATTTGGTGTACGATTTGGTTTACAATCCTGCCGAAACGCTACTTTTGCAACGTGCAGGCGAGCGTGGAAGTGCAGTAAAAAACGGTTTGGAAATGTTGCATTTGCAAGCTGAAGCCGCATGGCAAATTTGGAATGATTAGTTACCGCTTGCAAAGAATTTATAAATCCTACCATAATGTCCACCACCACAAAGCAAAATGTAGATTTCACCAATACCGAAATAGCTTTTGCACACTTTAGCGACCGTGAGCTGAAAAAAACGGCCTGGTTGTTTCGTCTGATGCGTAAACCCATGTTGGTTAAATACGGCTCGGTAATCGGTCTGTGGGCTGTTGAAAAAAACCTTCCCATGGTTGAAACGGCCGTTAAGATGACCATTTTTGATCAGTTTGTAGGTGGCATCACCCTGCTCGACAGTCAGCCCACCATCGAAAAACTCGCAACTTTCGGTGTATTTACCATCCTCGATTATGGGGCTGAAGCCAAAGAAACAGAGCAGGATTTCAACTACACGATGAATGAAAACCTTCGCGCCATCGACTTTGCTTCGCGATCGAAACACATCCCGGTGGTGAGCACCAAAGTGACTGGACTGGGCCGTTTCGGTCTGTTCGAACGCATCCAAAACGCGGGTACACTTACACGTGAAGAACTGAGTGAATACCGCAGCGTACTCAAACGCATTGACACCATCTGTTACCACGCTTCGCAAAAAGGCGTTTCCATTTTTATAGATGCGGAAGAAAGCTGGATACAGGACTCGATCGACCACCTGGTGTGGATCATGATGCGCCGTTACAACAAACAACGCGTGGTGGTATACAACACCTTCCAGATGTACCGGAAAGACAGGCTCAGCTTCCTCACCGAAAGTTACGACCGTGCCCGCAGCGAAGATTTTAAACTCGGCGCCAAACTGGTGCGCGGCGCTTACATGGAAAAAGAAAGATTGCGTGCTGCCGAAATGGGCTACGATGACCCCATCAACCCCGACAGAAATACCACGGACGATTATTACAACACGGGTATGCGTTTTTGCATCGACCACTACGAGCACATTGCCTCCTGCAACGCCAGCCACAACGCCGCCAGCGCTTTGCTTCAAGTGGAACTGATGAATAAAAAAGGCATTCCGCACGAACACCCACACCTCATGTTCAGCCAATTGTACGGCATGAGCGACAACATCAGCTTCAACCTCGCTGCCGCTGGTTTCAGGGTAGCCAAATACATGCCTTACGGGCAGGTGCAAGATGTGGTGCCTTACCTCATCCGCCGTGCCCAGGAAAACACCTCAGTTACCGGTGATGTAACCCGTGAACTCGGTTTGGTGATGCAGGAAGTGAAACGCCGCAGGCTTTAATCCATGTCTGCGGCCGCCTGGTTCAGCATCTTCACTACTGCCTGCATGTTGTATGGCGGACTTTGTGTGCTGTTTTACTTCGGCCAGGACCTGTTTTTCTTTCGTCCCGAACGGCTGCCAAAATGGTTTGCTTACCGCTACCCTTTCCCGTTTACAGAGGTCGATTTCGACATGGAAGATGGTGGAAAAATAAACGCCATTTATTTCAAAGTGCCCAACAGCAAAGGCGTGGTTTTTTACATCAAAGGCAATTCACGCAGCATCAAAGGCTGGGGTAAATTTGCGCGCGATTTTTTGGGTAAAGGATATGATTTTTTCATCCTCGATTACCGTGGTTTCGGCAAAAGCAAAGGCCGCCGAACGGAAAACATCCTCTACGCCGACCTACAGCAGGTGTACAAATGGCTCAACACAAAGTATGATGAGGATGAGATTGTTTTGTACGGGCGTTCGTTGGGAAGCGGGCTGGCCACGCGCATTGCCTCCTGGAATACCCCCCGATCGTTGATCCTCGACAGTCCGTATTTCTCTTTCCGGTACCATATTTCACGTTATGGCTTTTTCCTGCCCATCGGTTTGTTGTTGCGTTACCAAATCCGTACCGACCAATTCATCAAAAAAGTACATTGTCCCATCCATATTCTGCACGGCGACAAGGACCGCCTTATCCCCTACAAACAAAGTGAAATGCTGAAAAAACTGGTTCCGGAAAACATCCAATTGCATACCATACATGGGGCCAGCCACAACAACCTGCCCGATTTTGCGGCCTATCACGAAGAACTTTACGACATACTGATGGTCGGTTAGTCGGGTTGGTCAAAAAAAATAGTCGCTTGCGTTCCATTGGATGCGCAAGCGACTATTTTTTTGACTAATCCGACCAAGCGACTAATTTTTATTCTTCCTCTTCGAATGCGGCGAAGTCGAAAGTAAGGGTAAAGCGCAGGGTATTGTCGAGCGGATTGCGCTGGTTGGTGGTAGGGATGAGGTAGGAGAAGTCGAGACCGAACACATTGTACTTAACACCGATACCAGCGCTGAAATATTTGCGGTTGCCTTTGGAGAAGTGTTCGTAGAAGTATCCTGTGCGCACGGCGAACTGGTCGTCGTACCAGTATTCGATACCTGTTCCGAGGGTGATTTCATTCAATTCTTCTTTGAAACCGCCTGGGGCGTCGCCGAAGGAAGTGAAGATTCCACGTATGGGGGAAAACTGTTTGTAGTCCGCAATACCGTCGCTATCGTCATCGTTGGGCGTAGGTGTAGGCACCAGGAGTTTGTTGAAATCTCCGTAGATGGTCAGGGTATTGTAATCGTCGAGGTTGAATTTCCATCCCAAACCAACGCCGAGGTTGGTTGGAATGTAGTCGCGGTTTACCGAGTTGGTGTAGGTAATTTTGGCGCCGATGTTGCTTATGGCGGTACCAATGGTAAGTTCGGTTTTGGTTTTGTTGAACTTGATGGGCGCCTTGTAGGTAAAGGAGATGTCGGCTGCGCCCGAAATGCCGGGTCTGATTTCAGCGCCTTGTACGATCTGGCCTGTAGCGAGGTTGGAGTAGATGAATTTGGCGCCTACAGCAGCAGAGAACTGTTCGGACAATTTACGGGCATAGGCACCGGTAAGTTCAAATTCGTTGGGACGACCCTGGCCGAGCGACTGGCCGTTGTCGTCCGTAAACTCAATATCGCCGAGAGAGAAATAGCGCAAGCTCATACCGATCGCCTGGCGTTCGTCGAGGCGTACATAGCCGGATAGGTAGGCGAGGTAAACGTCCTGAAGGCCAAGGTTACGCATCCAGGGGGTGTAGGTAGCAGCGATCGAAACGTTTTTTTCAGCAAATGCGAGTTTCGATTGGTTGTAGTGCATGCCATTGGGATCTACCGAAGAGGCGATGCCTACGTCGCCCATGGCGCCACCGCGGGCGTCGGGTGTGATGCGCAAAAAAGGTACAGCCGATGTAACGGCATTGGCACAGCGTTCGCCGGTTGGGAATGACTGACCGGTAATGGGGTCGTAGAAATATCCCTGACCATTGACGCAAGGGGCTCCAATTTGGGCCTGAGCGTAATTATTGACCAGCAAAGCTGCCATCAAAAAGGGCAGGTAAAAAAGCTTTTTCATATGTTCTGACAATGTTTAGGCAAGTAACATTTTTTATGCTTGACGCATACCATTCGGTTAACCAAAGCAAAAAGTGTGCAAAAGTAACCAGAATCCGGCAAGGTTGGAGCGTTTCTATTTTAAAATGACCAGTTTTTCGTAATCGCTTTCGGCGGTGACCTGTGTTCCGGAGACATCTGTGCCCCTTATTTTGATCCTGTATACGTACACGCCGCGTGCCAGCCTGTCGCCGTACTCGTCGCGTCCGTCCCAGGCAATATCGGCAATTCGGTACCCATCGGCCGGTGCACTGTGGATGATGGTTTTTACCAGTTTGCCCGATACGGAAAAGACGCTAATCTGTACGTCGAGCACCTGCCCCGAAAGGTTGTGTTCAAACTGGAAATAAGTATTGGTTGTGAAGGGATTAGGATAATTCAAAACATGTTCGAGCGCTGCTTTACCATCTTCGGCAACGATGAATTCGGTGTACCCTTCGCCCGAATTGTTGGCTATATCCCAACCTTTTACTTTCAGGGTATGTTTGCCTGGCTCAAGGTTGCGGAGGGGGTAAATGGCTTGTCCACGGCGGTAATTGTCCTGTTCACTTTCGTAAAAATCGTTGAGCACTACAGTTTCCAAAACGTTGCCATCGAGTACGGCTGTGAGGTCGTGGCCAAGACTTGCACCGGTAACATTCATGCCGTTGTCGTCTTCACATTTTACAAGAATTTTTGGGCTGTTGTCGGTGATGCCGCCCAAAACAAAGTCGGTGGTGTTCATAAAAATCTGTACCACAGGTGGTTTGTCGTCGTCAATCAGGTTGGCATTGCCGCCCACCACGATGTTGTCGTCGGCGCCCGCAGCATCAAGCGGGGTTCCATTTTGGGCATAGTAGCTGATTTTGCCTTTACCAAAGGCGTAGTTGATGTCTTTGGGCACGATGAATTCGATGCTGAACTTGCCTGCATTCACGGTAGCACTGCCTTTAAAAATGACGTTGCGTTGCACATTGAAACCCCGCACGGGGCTGTCGCTATCCTGTCCGAGCGTGAGCAGTTCCTGCGACTTATCGAACAGGGTAACGAATACCTTACCATTGTAATTGTTCAGGAGGTTGCCCAGCGTATCGGTCACGATGCCATCGATTTTAACAGGCATGAGGGCTTTGAGGGTATCTGGTTGTCCAGCGGTCACAAGTACATCGTTGATGTGTGTTGTGCTCACCCGGTATTCGGGCATGGCGAGAAACATGGCCGGGTCGCCGAGCAGAGTAAAGCGTCGGGCATTGTCTTCAATGCCGCCGGAGAGGGTATTTTTGGCAAGACGTAAAATTTCGCCTACCGGGCGGTACCACCCGTTCACACGTTGAAAAATCACTTTTTGCACGGCGTCGGTGAGTTTGTTGTTGCCATCAACAAATACAGCGCGTACGGTGGTGAACATACCTACGGCGCCGGCATTGTTTCTTAGCAGTGCCAATTCGCCGCCGGTGAGGGTGCCGTAGTCGTCGTAACCTCCAAATGAACAAGTGGCGGTGATGATGAATGGATAGCGGTTGGGATTGTCCCACGAAGCGATGTCGTTGTTGTCTACCACGCGTTCCTGGGCCCAACCTCGCGGTCCACCGTGACCGATGTATTGCATGATCATCGTGCCTTTAAACACGTTGGAGTTGATGGCAGCTTTGGCGTCGGGGAAGCGTTGTCCGCCCGAAGTAGCAACCTGTTGGTAAGCATCGAAAAACACTTTTTCAATGTTGAACCATTTTTCGGTGGCTATGGCCTGGTTTGCCAGTTTGTCGGCTTGGGCAAGGTGCGCGTTGAAGTCCTGGTCGTCGGCGATGTACAATTGGCGCAGGTGCCAGTCACCCAGCAACTGTGGGTCTTTATCGTACGCCATGATTTTATCCACCACAGTTTGTGCCTCGTTGGAGGTGTTCACGGTGAGGCGACCAACAGCGATGTCGAGCGCGCCGTCGAGGTTGCCGCCTTCGCCGTCGCTGAGCAGTCCGAAATAATCGTCCGATGGGTAGGAATAAATGGGATCGTACGATTCAAAGGTTTCAAAAACGGGGATATAGTCGTTGTTTTCGTTGCTTGCGGTGTTGTTTTTTGGATCGAAAGATCCATCGCCCAGCAGCAGCAAGAAATTAAATTTATCGGGTTTGCGGGTCAGCAGAAGGCGGGCGAAATCGCGGATGGACGTGGGGTCTTTGGCACCCGAGCTGAATTCGTTGTAAAGTTCGTCAATAGACACGGTCACCACATCGAGGCCACTGAACGTACGGCGGTGGGTGGCAAGTTGTTCGGCCTGCGATTTGAAATTCGGGTGGTAAATGATCGCCATGTGCTGGTTGTCGATGGCGTGCAGGTTTTGATTCGGAATGGCACCGATTTTGGTTTCAGGCAATGGGAACACTGCATTTTCATTGAATGCAATAAAATTGCGCAGCACGTTGAGGGTGGGAGCGCCAAATTCAAGGTTTGAACCGGAGAGGTTGAAGTTCTGGCTGAAAGGGAGTTGCGGATTGGTAATGTCCCAAACTTTGGTGCTGTTTGTGGCGCCGCTGAGTTTGAAGGTTGTGGCAGTATTGGTCAAACTTTGCAGGTCGCGGAATTCGAGGCTGTTTTGCGATCCCATGGACAATTGACGTCGGGCATTCACTTCAATGTAATCGAGCCAGCCTTCACTGGTAAGCGCACTGGGCAGGTAATCAACATTTACGACAATGCTGTTGCCGGCATTGGGGATAAAACTGCCGCTTACGGCGCCGTTGGCGGCATAGTCGGCTTCGTTGTTGCTTACCGGAACGCCGTTGATGCTTCGGTTGAAAACACCGTCGCCGGCTGAAAACCGTACGGTGGAACTGGAACCGCTGCGGCCGGCGAATTCGCCGCGTAAGCGTGCCGGTGCACCAGAAACGAGGTTGGGGAAATTGAGGGTGTAATCGCGCTGGCGTGTTTGCAGGAAATAATCGCCGAACCAGCGTTTGCCCGAACCCTGCGCAAGCGCAAAGTAATCGAGCAGGTTTACTTTTTCATCTTCCATGCGTTGTACATCGTCGAACGCATTGGTTTGCGCATTGGCAGCTATGCTTGCTTGTTGCTGGACGCGCAATCCGGCGCCATCACCTATTTTGACAAAATAGTAAGCGTTTTGGTCGTAAAGGTGTTTGCGAATGTTGAGTTGGGTACCCGTAAGGTCGGGTGTGAAGCGCCACGGTGCCGGTCCCTGAGCATAAAAAAGGATAAAATCGCCGTCGTTGAATTTGCCGTCTTGTTCGCCGGAGATAAAAATGGCATTTTCCAGCAGATCATCGGGACGGGCATCGTTTGTTTTTTCTGAAAGCATGTTTCCACCGTTTCCGTACAGTTTTATGTTGCGCGGCTCGATGTTTTCGAGGTTGCTTATGCCGAGCTCGTTTTTCAGGTAATTAAAATCGAGTTTGTACATACCGCTTTGGGCAACTCCAAATTTGTAAATGCTGCCGTTGCTGAGCACGGAGGTGGTGGGACCGCGGTCGGAAACACCGCCTGAAGGTGGTATGGGGCGTAGTGCAATGCGCACGGTGAGGTTGAAAGAAAGCACGCGTTCGTACGAATTTCCATTTTTGCGTATGGGGATGAAACGCAGGCGACCAAAGTGTTGCAAACGTTCCTGTTCGCTGCGAACGTCGATGTTCAATTCGGAAGAAATGGCGGCTTCTTCTGCGGCTGTTGGCTTGAAATCAAACCTTTCGTATTGAACATCGGTGAGTTCAACGGTGAGCGTGGCAGCACCTGCGAGCGTGAAGCGGTCGGTAACCAAGGGCAAGGTGGGCGATTGTTCGCCGTAGCTGCAACCGTCAAAACGCCAATAACTGGTCATCTCACCGTTGGTAAGCTGCGAGCGGAAAGGCTCGTTGGCCCAATTGAGGGTACGTTGAAGGTTGTACGTTGTTTGGGCCGAAAGGGCTGTGGCGCAAAAAGCGCATAACAACAAGATGGTAAGTCGATTCATAAAATCTTTGTCTGTTCGTGCAAAGTACGTGTGATGATGGCGCTGCAAATGTCCTGCGGGTTGCCTGCCCGACGGCAAAAAAAAGCAAATGCAGAACAACCATAGGGGATAAAATTGCAAAGAACCACTAAAGTTCACGGCCAAACTACCCATAATGACATTTTGGCTGAATGCGGCACTTGGCGCTTTGGCGCAGTCGCCCTACTTTTCGCCCTCAAACCGTGCCCTTTCCTAATTACATGAAACAAGACCGTATTCTCATCATCGGCGCCGGCGGCCAAATAGGCGCTGTACTGACCGAAGCACTCCGCGAAGCTTTTGGCCAATTCAACGTTTTGGCCACCGACCTACGCCCTTTAACCGACCAAACGGGCCCCAGCCAGATACTTGATGCGCTGGATGGCGCCGCCCTCAGCGCTTTGGCTCAAAAAAAAGGCATCACCCAGATCTACCACCTCGCCGCCATCCTCAGCGCTACTGGCGAAAAGGATCCCCAGCGCGCCTGGGACATCAACATGCGCAGCCTTTTCAACGTGCTCGAAACAGCGCGCACCTTGGAAATGCACAAAGTTTATTTCCCTTCGTCAATCGCTGTTTTCGGCCGCGAAGCCAAACGCGAAAACACGCCCCAACACGAAGTGCTGATCCCGGAAACGGTGTATGGCATCAGTAAAGTTGCAGGTGAAAACTGGGCGAATTATTATTTTCGTCGCTATGGTCTCGACGTGCGCTCTTTGCGCTATCCGGGCATCATCGGTTACCAAAGTCTGCCAGGCGGCGGCACCACCGATTATGCCGTCGACATCTACCACGCCGCCGTGCAAAACAAACCTTACACTTGTTTTCTCCGCGACGACACCACCCTTCCCATGCTCTACATGCCTGATGCTATCCGGGCTACCCTGGAACTTATGGAAGCCCCGGCCGACAAGCTCACCGTGCGTACCAGTTACAACCTCTCGGGCATGAGTTTTACACCCGCCGAAATCACCGCAAGCATCCAAAAACAAGTTCCCGGCTTTGAAGTCGCCTATGCTCCCGATTTTCGCCAGGCCATCGCCGACTCGTGGCCCGGCTCCATCGACGATTCGGCCGCCCGCGCCGATTGGGGCTGGAAACCGGAGTACGATCTTGATGCAATGACGGTGGATATGCTGAAAAATCTCAAATTGCAATACCGTTAAATCAAACTGCGAACTTTACTACTATGCCAACTTCCTCTACCCGCAATCCGTATCTGCTGCCTTTTGCTCTGGTGTGCAGCCTTTTTTTCCTCTGGGGCATCGCCAACAGCCTCAATGGCTCGCTCATACGGCACTTTCAGTTCGCGCTTGATCTCAAACGCTGGCAGGCAGGCATCGTTGATTCGGCCTTTTATTTCGGCTACTTTGTGATGGCCATTCCTGCGGGTATTTTCATGCGTAAATTTGGCTATAAACGCGGTATTCTGGCAGGTTTGGTACTTTATGCAGCCGGTGCATTGTTGTTTTACCCTGCGGCCGGGGTGCGGGTGTATGCGTTTTTCTTGTTTGCTTTGTTCACCATAGCTTCCGGACTGGCGTTTCTGGAAACGGCAGCCAACCTGTATGTGACCGTTTTGGGTGATAAAAAAGATGCTGCATGGCGCATCAATTTTGCCCAGTCGTTCAACGGCATCAGCATCATTCTCGGCCCTGTGATCGGGTCGTTGTTTATTTTTTCCAAAACGGAATTTACCCCAGAAGTACTTGCCACCATGAGTGCTGAACAAATTGATGCGGCCAGGGTAGAACAAGCCTTGTCGGTGCAAGGCCCTTACCTCGTGGTAGCCGGTGTGGTACTGTTGATGGCGTTGTTGTTTGCCTTTACACGCATGCCCGAGGTGGGCCGCGAAGAAGAGCAGGCAGAAGGCGACGTTTCTATTTTCAGTCTGTTTGGCCGTTACCGCCACCTCACCCTCGGCGTTTTGGCACAGTTTGCCAATGTGGGCGCCCAGGCGACACTTTGGGGCTATTTTGTCGATTTTAAAATAGATTTTGCACCGACGCAGCATTTGGATTTTGTAAACAGCATGTACCGCGTGGCCGACACCATGACACCCGAACAAATTGCCGGTTTTCATGCATCGTTTGCATTCGTGTTGTTCATGCTGGGCCGCTTTTTGGGCACCTGGCTCATGAGCCGCATGGATGCCCGCAAGGTATTGTTGTATTACAGTGCAGCTGCTGTGGTGTTGGTTGTACTGGCATTTGTTTTGGGCGGACTTGCAGGCATCGTTTGTTTGATGCTGACTTATTTTTGCCAAAGCATCATGTTTCCGACCATCTTTGCCTTGTCGACCAAAGGATTGCCACCAGCTGAGAGTAAACTGGCGTCGTCGCTGGTCATCATGGCCATTGTAGGCGGCGCCGTGATGCCGCCACTGGCAGGATTGTTGTCCACGGTGGGTGGCATGCGTTGGGCATTGCTGATACCCTTTGTTTGCTTTGTTTACGTTTTATGGTTTGTCAACAACGTTCACCAATTGAAAAGTTATCCGAAATGAAAATAACATATCTGCCAGCGCTTTTTACGGTCATGTTGCTTGCTGCATGTAGCCCCAAAAGCTCCCCTCCCACCGGCGAAGGTTGGATGTTCCAACCCATGGTGAAGCTTGATGAGTACAACCCCATCATGGTGCCCGACCGTTCTACCGTCTTTTACTGTCCAATGCGCAAGGAAAATGTACGGTGGGAAGAAAAAGACGTGTTTAATCCGGCGGCAGTGGTTCGCGACGATCGTGTTTGGCTTTTGTACCGTGCCGAGGATAATTTGGAGTTGGTGGCGGGTACGTCGCGCATCGGACTGGCCAACAGCCGTGACGGTCTTGCTTTCCGGAAAAACGCCATTCCGGTGTTGTATCCCGATAAGGACAAAATGAGAGATTACGAATGGCAGGGTGGTTGCGAGGATCCACGCATCGTTAAACGCGACGACGGCCTGTACATCATGACCTATACGGCTTACGATGGCAAAATAGCCCGATTGGCCGTGGCTACCTCGCGCGACCTGATTGAATGGAACAAAGAAGGCCTGGCCTTCAACTCCAAACGGTACATCGACGGCTGGTCGAAATCGGGCGCTTTGGTTTGTTCATTGCAAAACGGACAAATCATCGCCACCAAAATTGACGGTAAATACTGGATGTACTGGGGCGATACCGATCTTTTTATGGCCACATCCGACGACTGTATCCGATGGGAACCCGTGGAGGACAAAAAAGGAAACCTGGTTTCGGTGCTCAAGCCGCGTCCGGGTTATTTCGACAGTCGCCTTGTGGAACCCGGGCCGTTTGCGCTTACCACCAACGACGGTATTCTGATGATTTACAACAGCGCCAACAGTGCCTCCAATGGCGATAAAACCCTGGCTTCCGATGCTTATTCGGTGGGACAAGCTTTGTTTGATAAAAAAAATCCCAAACGATTGCTGGCACGCGCCGACAAAAACTTTATGGTACCTGAAAAATCCTACGAAATTGGAGGACAAGTAGGCAACGTATGCTTCGTGGAAGGTATGGTGTATTTTGGCGGCCGATGGCTTTTGTACTACGGCACGGCAGATTCGAGGATTGCGGTTGCTGAGGTGCGGCGGTAAGAAGGGGGAGGTCTGTGGAATTTGATTGACGAGATACGACGTACGATTACTTAAACAGATCCTCGTACGGATTGGGAGCTTGTTTGGGTGGCTTCTGAACGTCAGGTTCTTGCGCGGGCATTTCCTGTTTCGCCATGGGCGGCGGGTTTTTGAGCCTGCTTTCCAGCTCTTCAAAATCGGTGAACTCAGGTTCGGGCTCTCGCTTATGGGTTCCGCGAGCTTGTCCGAATGTACTTTCCATGGTTTCCAATTGGCGGTTGCCGATGGCTTTCAGAAAAAGATAGAGTGAAAGCAAGGGGAAAGCAAACACGCTGACGATGAGCACTAGGATGCCGCCCAGCGGATTGGTGCGCAGGAAGTTGAGGTAGCTTTTGCCCGTATCGGCCACAGCGCGCCAGTTGATGATGACGGCCAAAACAACCAGGATGGGCGCGGCCCAATAGAGCAGGGTCCATAGACCTCTAAGCAAATAATACACAAGAACGAGGCCAAGTACACTGCCGATGAGGCAGCCCACGGGGTTGGCCCGGCGGGAAGATGTAAAGATCATGGCTTAAAGTTGCGTATCGCCAAGTGAAAGTATGATGGAAAATTCGTCGAAAGTGGCCGGCATTACCGACAAACGGCTCGTACGAACCAATCCGAACTCCTGCAAATCCGGATGTGCCTTGATGATGGAAAGTGGTACGGCCTTGTTTAGCGGTTTAAAAGGCTCGAGTTCGACGCACGACCAATCGCCTTTTTCAGCCGTGGGATCAGGATAATGTTCGCGCACCACCCGTGCGATACCCACCACCTCCAGTCCAATGTTGGAGTGGTAAAAAAGCACGAGATCGCCCTTTTCCATGCTCCGCAAGTTGTTGCGGGCAAGGTAATTGCGCACGCCGTCCCAACGGCCTACTTTTTCCTCCTGCAGGGTTTGGAAACTGTAAACGTCAGGTTCCGATTTTACAAGCCAATAGTTCATAAAAAGTCAACAGTCGACAGTCTAAAGTGGTTGGTGTAGAAGAAGAAATTCAAAAATAATGGTGTAAAGGTAACAGGATGGCGATATTCTGGTTCAAATGCTTTGGACTGAATCACACCCACCTGATTAAATCTTGAGTCCTGCGTCAATTTTTACCCATCAAATACAGCGAATGACTGTCGACTGTTTATCGTCGACTATTGACTGCCTTTGCCCTTGGGTGGTACATCAGGATCGTTTCCTTCAGATATTCGGTATCGAGGTGGGTATAAATTTCGGTGGTGGTGATGCTTTCGTGGCCGAGCATGTCCTGCACGGCTTTGAGGTCGGCGCCGCCTTCCACGAGGTGGGTGGCGAATGCATGGCGGAACACGTGGGGTGAGATGGTTTTGGTGATGCTGGCCCGTGCTGCCATTTCTTTAACGATGTAAAACACCATCACACGGGTCAATTGAGCGCCGCGGCGGTTGAGGAAAACGCTGTTTTCGTGGCCTTGTTTGATGTCCTGCAGTTTGCGCACATGGTCGATGTAATTGCGCAGGTGATTGGCGGCCGATTCACCGATGGGTACCAGACGTTCCTTATCGTTTTTACCGCGCACTTTTACAAATCCGGCTTCAAGGTATAGGTGGCTCATTTTGAGCGAGGTGAGTTCGCTCACGCGCAAGCCGCAGGCATAAAGTACTTCAAGCATGGCCCGGTTTCGGGTGCCCTGGGGCTCACTCAGGTCTACGGCGTCGAGCAGCATTTGCACCTCGCGGATGGAGAGTACCGTGGGCATTTTGCGCCGCAGGCGCGGACCTTCGAGCAGCTCCGTCGGGTCGTCGTCTATGAGGTCCTCTACGAGCATAAACTTGTAAAAGGCGCGCAAACCGGAAATCATACGCGCCTGGGTGCTGGCTTCGAGGCCCAGTTCGTTGATGTAATGCACGAATTTTTCGGCATGTTCGGGTTTTACTGCCAGAGGGGAGAGGGGCAGGTTTTCGAGTTCGAGGAAGCGCGCGAAATGGGCCACGTCGCGCCCATACGCTTCGCGCGTGTGGGCGCTGAGCGAACGTTCGAGTTGCAGGTAGGCGTCGAACTGGGCGATGGCTGAAGGGAAAGTCATGTGGTACAAAGGTAGATCAGGATTTACGGGATTTATGGATAAGCAGGATTGATTGTTAGATTTTTGAGGATTGCCACAGGCTCGTTTCAAAAGCCTACTTTTGCTTTGGAATGGATGCCAAACGGATAAAAATCATCATCGCACTTATGTCGGCGGCCTTGATCGGGGTCATCAGCCTTCAAATTTATTGGATCAACTGGAGCATCAGGCTCAATGAGGAGCAGTTTGATAAAACCGTGTATGCAGCGCTCAACCGCGTGGCCGACAAGCTGCAGTACTACGAAGACGTGACCGTACTCGAAGCATTGAACGCTTCTCGTGGTGGTGGAGATCGAAACATTCGGGATGCCGCCAAGTACCTTGAAAACGGATATGCCAGCCGTCGCCTCAACAAGTCCGACACTACCCTGCCCAACATCACCACCCAGGGACAAAGTTTTGAGGACAATGTGACCATGTGGGAGTACATGAAGGTGAGTCAGATGGTGAACTCCAAACCCCTTGCCGAGCGCATCCAGCTCGACATCATGGCCCAGTCGCTGGGCGAAGAACTCCAAAGCCGCGGGTTTGTATCAACCTACCAATACGGCGTGTATTCCAAAGCGCGGAACAGTTTTGTGGTGGTGAACGACCACTATGTGGTGGTGGACAACTCCCCTCAGATCACGCAGGGCGGCGCTTCGTCGCTGTACAACTCGCAGTACCGCGTGGCCCTTTTCCAAAAAGATATTGAATCTCCTGGCTATATGGCCATCTATTTTCCGAACCGAACCAGTCTGGTTATCGGATCGGTGTGGAAAACCCTGGCGCTTTCGGTGGTGTTCACGGGCATCATATTGTTTTGTTTTTGGTATACCATCGTGGTCATTTTCAGGCAGAAAAAACTGTCGGAGATGAAGACCGACTTCATCAACAACATGACCCACGAGTTTAAAACACCCATCGCAACCATCTCGCTGGCGGCCGACAGTATCGGGAGCCCGATGGTGGTGAACAATCCGGATAAAATCAAACGTTTTACCGACATCATCCGGCAGGAAAACCGGCGCATGAACAGCCAGGTGGAACGTGTGCTACAGATGGCGCTGATCGACAAAAAAGATTTTCAACTCAGGCTTGATGAAGTGAACCTGCACGTTGTAATCCAGCAGGTGGCTGAAAATTTCAGTTTACAGGTGGAAAAACGCAGCGGCGTTTTAAATGTGGTTGCAAATGCCGAAAGACCGGTGATCGAAGGCGACGGCACCCATATTTTCAGCATCATCCTTAACCTGCTCGACAACGCCAACAAATATTCACCCGATGCGCCCAACATCACCATCGATACCCGCAACGTACCCATGGGCGTAGAAGTGGCCGTGCACGACAAAGGCATCGGCATAAGCAAGGAAGCGCGAAAACATATTTTTGATAAATTCTACCGCGTTCACACAGGAAACCTCCACGACGTTAAAGGTTTTGGCCTTGGCCTCAGCTATGTAAAAGCCATCATGACGGCACACAAAGGCTTGGTGGATGTCAAAAGCGAACCAGGGAAGGGAAGCAGTTTTATTTTGACGTTTCCGTTTAAAACGGAAGAAAGTGAGTAAGTCCGAAATCCGAAAAAAATGCCCTATTGCTTGCTGTACAAGTGATGGGGCATTTTTTTATTGGACTTTGGACTTCGGACTTTTCTCACTCCATTTCAATCAGCAACTGTCCTTTATCAACGGGTTGTCCTTTTTGCACTTTGATGGCTTTCACGCGTCCGTCGCCGGCGGCTTTTAGCACATTTTCCATTTTCATGGCTTCGAGGATGATGATGGCGTCGCCTTTTTGGATGTCCTGGCCGGGTTCAACGAGGATGTTGAGCACGAGGCCGGGCATGGGTGCTTTGACGGCGTTGATTTTTTGGTGGCCGCCTTTTTGCAGTCCGAGTTGTTTCACGAGGCGGTCGTAGTGGTCGGCGATGTTCACCTCGTAGCGGTTGCCGCCGATGCGGAAGATGAAATGGCGGTTGTGGAAGTCGAGCTCGATGTCGTCGACGTGGTACGCTTTGCCATCGATCAGGATGTGGTGGTGGCCGTTGCCGTCGGAGTGCAAGTCGAGGTTTTGCACTTCGGAGGGTTGGAGATCAAACTGGAAGCGTCCGTTGACGTTGAGGTTGAACGGTTCGGATTTGGTGGGCATAGACGGTGTTGGTTATCAGCAAAAAACCTTGCAGGTAAGTACGGTGATGTCGTCGGGATAGGGTTCGCGTTCGCGAAAGCGTTCAATGTGCACGAGCAATTGGGAGTTCAGATCTTCTGCGCTCAATTCTGCATGTTCCAAGAGGAATTTGATGAGGTTGTCTTCTCCAAATTCGTCGTGGTTTTTGTTGCGCACGTCGGTGAGGCCGTCGGTGTAGGTGAAAATAAGCGATTCGTCGGTAAGGCAGATGCCTCCGATTTCGAGGAAGGGTAGTTCGGGCAGCCAACCCAGCACAGTACAGCCATTTTTCAGTGGGATCACTTCACCTTTGCTGATGAGCAGCGGGGGTGTATGGCCGCAGTTTACGTAGTGGATCGTACGGGTTTTCGGGTCGTATTTGGCCAAGAAAAGCGTAATGAAACGGTCGCCCTGGGTTATGCTGTGCACGGCGGCATTGAGTTCGTGTACGATTTGTTCGAGGTTGGTGGTGCGGGTCACTATGGCGCGCAGGTTGGCTTGGAAATTGGCCATCAGCAGGGCTGCGGAAACGCCTTTGCCGGTGATGTCGGCGATGCAAAAAACGATGTTGTCGCCTGGGAATTCGATGACATCGTAATAATCGCCGCCCACGGCAAAGTGGGGGCGGTAAATGCTGGAGAGCTGGTAGTTTTTGCCGGACGGCAGGCGCGACGGCACGAGGGTTCGTTGTATTTCGGCGGCTACTTCCACCTCACGGTTGAGCACTTCCTGACGAAGTTGTTGTTTGAACAGGCGTTTGTTTTCGATGGCCACGGCGATCACGTTGGTGATGGTGGTTACAAACTGCACTTTGTTGTACACGTCTTCATCGTCCTGGAAACCGCCGATGAAAGCGTAGGCGATGGGTACGTCTTTGTGAAGCACGGGCACCACGAGGTCGAATTCGCGGATGAGCGGGTGGTCTGATTTTTCGAGGCCTTGTTTTGAGCGGTATTTGCTGAGCTCGGCGTTGATGTCGTGTTCGAGCAATTTTTCTTCGATGCCGAGGTGGGTTTTGCACTCCCATGCGCCTGTTTCTTTGAAAAAAAGCGCCATTTTACGGATGCCCATTTCCCAGCGCAGGAAAGAGTTGTACATGTTGAACAAGCCTTCCTGGGCTACATTTTCGTTGATGGCCTGCGTGATGGCAAGCAGGCTGTTGATCTGAAGCTGTTTCAGATTAACCTCGCGTTCTAGTTTTTCTATCCGCGACAACGTGCGTTTGATTTCGGTGAGTTCGGGCATGTGTGTAAAATACAAGGGGGAAGGTACGCCACATTTGCCAAACACAGAAAGCGTTGTGCTATTTTCAAATGACTGAAATTCAATTTTTCCCAGAATTTTCATGCATAAACAACGTTTAAAGGACAAAACTTCTCAAATTTGCCGCTGCATTGGGGCCCCTTACACTTGGGTCTCTTATTTTGAAGCCAACAAGCATCGGAAAAGATCAACAAACCTACGTTATGGAAGAAGTCAGTAAAACCATGGCCGAAGCAAAGGCCCACATGGAAAAAGCCCTCGAACACCTTGACCACGAACTGAGCAAATTGCGCACCGGCAAAGCCTCTACTGCCATGTTTCAGGATTTGCTGGTGGAATACTACGGTACGCCAACACTCATGACGCAGGTAGCCAACCTGCAGGTGACAGATGCCCGCACCATCGTGATCCAGCCATGGGAGCGCAACATGCTGGGCCCCATCGAACGCGTGATCATCAATGCCAATTTGGGAGTAACACCTTCCAACGATGGTGAGGTGGTGCGTCTTATGATACCGCCACTTACCGAAGAACGTCGAAAGGAGCTTGTAAAAAAAGCAAAACATGCCGGAGAAGAAAGCAAGGTGGGTGTGCGTACAGCCCGCCACAAAGCACTCGACCACATCAAAAAAGCCGTGAAGGACGGTATGCCTGAAGACATGGGTAAACGGAAGGAAACCGAATTGCAGGACATGGTAAACAAGTTTGTAGAGCAGGTGGACAAAGTGGTGGCTACCAAAGAAAAGGAGATACTAACGGTTTGAAATGGTGCTTGTAAAAAAGCGGGTTTGTTTGTGGTGTACAGTGTGTCGTCGTCGCTCTGTACACCACAAATAAACCCGCTTTTTGCACGCGTGGGGTATACTACTGGAGATAACAACTGTACCTTTGCGCGCTTTTTTAATTGATTTCAACAGCATTCTAAGATGAATCTTGAAAAATACCTTGTGATTACCGGTGTTCCGGGCGTCCACAAACTCATTGCTTCTCGCGGCAACGGTCTGGTGATTGAAGACCGCAATGAAGGACGCACACGTTTTGTGCCTGTTCGTCAGCAACAGATCACGCCCCTGGCTACGGTAGCGGTGTACACCGACACCGAAGAAGGCACCGTGCCGCTGCCGGAAGTGTTTCAAAAAATGCTTGACCTGCTTGAAACGACACCGCCAGCCGACGTGAACGCCAACAGTGCCGTTTTGCGGGCGTATTTTACCACGGTATTGCCCGAACACGACCAAGACCGTGTGCACATCAACGACATAAAGAAGTGCATCAAATGGTTCAACTTCATGCTCAGCAAAGGGATTTTTGAAGAGGCCAAAAAAGCCGACGAAGCAATGGCTGGCGAAGAAACTGCTGAAACTGAGGTCACGGTTACGGAAGTTGAAGACGCCAAAGCGCCG
>JBBSDH010000007.1:0-40524 GCA_038249605.1 Chitinophagales bacterium
TCATAAACGTGCCGTGCTCGATGCTGATAACACCCGCTTCCACCGCACGGCGCATGCCCTCGTCGCCGTGCGCGTGTGCGGCCACATCCACGCCCAGGTCGCGGGCGGTGCTCACGATGGCTTGCAGCTCGTCTTCGGCGTAGTGGGGCAATCGGCCGTCGCGGGCAAGACTGAGCACGCCGCCCGTGGCGCACACCTTGATGCAATCGGCGCCGCGTTTCACTTGGGCGCGTACGGCCGTGCGGCAGTTGTCCGGACCGTCGGCTACGCCTTCTTCCGGACCAGGCGTGTGAAACAGATCCCAGTGCCCTCCGTTGGTGGGGTCGCCGTGGCCGCCTGTCACGCTCAGGGCTCTACCGGCGCAGATGATGCGGGGGCCTGGCGTGAGTCCGGCATTCACAGCGTTGCGCAGCGAAATATTCACGCCTCGGGTGCCGCCCAGGTCGCGCACGGTGGTGAAACCGGCGTCGAGCGTGCGTTTGGCGTACACGGCCGCGCGGAAAGCCACATCGGCGTCGTTGAGCACGAATTTATCGTTGTACGATGTGCGACTCTGCTCGAATTCAAAATGCACATGGCAATCGATGAGCCCGGGCATCACCGTTTTGTTTTTCAAATCGACAATTTCCGCCAGGCCTGCTGAAGTGACATATCCTTTTTCCACAGCGATGATTTTATCGCCTTCGACCACAAGCGTCATGGCGGTTTGTACTTCGGCTTTGCCGCCGGACATGGTGATGAGGCGTCCGCAGTGCACGTAGGTTTTTTGGGCGGAGAGGGTGTGGGAAAGGAGGAAAGCAAAAAACAAAAGGGTGAGTCGCATAACTTGAGTAGTTTGTTGCAAAAATACCCAAGGAAACGTATATTTGTAGAAACATTGAACCATGGGTGATGCAGCAGCTTTGATATACGATGATCTCGCCGAATTTTTTGCAGGTTTAGCCCCTGAAAAGGTTTTGGCCTTTCAGCCTTCCGAAAGGCTACAGGACAGGATGTCGGCCTTGTTGGAAAAAAAACAAAAAACGGAGCTTTCTACAAGCGAAAAGGAAGAACTCGACCACCTGTTCAACCTGGAACGTATCATTCGTTTGGCTAAGGCGCATGCGGCATTGCTATTAAGGCATGGGCAGGTACATTCCTGAGGCCTTGCGAAAACTCGTGGTTGCACGGGCAGACAATTCCTGTGAATATTGCAGGTCTCCACAGCAATACGCTGGTTTCACGTTTGAAATTGACCACATCGTGCCATTAAAACATGGCGGTGAGACCAAGGAAAATAATTTGGCACTGTCGTGTCCAATTTGTAACGGGAATAAAGGAAGCGATTTAGGAACCCTTTTGCCAGAGTCCTCCGGTGAGGTGATCCGGTTTTTTAATCCCAGAATGCATTTTTGGGACGATCATTTCTACATGCAGCACGGAAGCATTATTGGAAAAACACCAGAGGGAAGAGCAACCGTGCTGATTTTTGGCATGAATACCGACCAAGACTGTCTGTACCGCAGCATGCTGGTTTCTGCCAGTTTAATGAAACCTTAGCTGGACTTTAGCCACTCGCGCCGCTTAAGTGGCTAAGGTCCAGCTAAGCTTTTGAATGAGTTTTTTACAATGGATTTGTTTTACTTATCTAAGTGTTCCAATAGCATAGTTTTCTATAAATCAACAATATCTGTCCAATCAGGTGGTGCCGCATAGCGCCTTCCGCCCACTTTCTGTTGGGTATAACGAATGACGGAATGGGATTTTGGACATTTACTGCGACAGGTTCTAAAATCATACCCAATCTTCCTGCAAACCCTATTTCCAAAAGCTGAGTAACCCTGCCTAAGGGCTTAAAGGAAACCAGTGGGCCAAAATTTAAGGGAAAAACCTGTTCTTGCGAAAAATCCAACCATTGAACACAAATCATCCGGCTCTGTTGAACTCAACACATGAACATACTCCTTACCGGCGCCAACGGTTACATCGGCCAAAGACTTTTACCTGTTTTGCTCGAGCAGGGTCACACCATGTATTGCTGTGTTCGCAACCGTCGGCGGTTTGAAGAGGAGCACATCCAAGAGCGTGTTCACGTGTTGGAAATTGATTTTGAAACCGGTGAAGGCTCGCCATTCCCGACAGACATCGACGTCGCCTATTACCTCATTCACTCCATGAGCTCGGGTGGCGATTTTGCTGAAAAGGAAGCCCAGGCGGCGCGGCATTTCATTCAACGGCTTGAATCCACCACCTGCCGTCAGATCGTGTACCTCGGCGGCATCGTCAACGAGGCCGTTTTGTCCGAACACCTCTCCTCACGCCTTCAGGTGGAGCATATCCTGGGAGCAGGACGCCTACCGCTTACGGCCCTGCGCGCAGGCATCATCGTGGGTTCGGGCAGTGCGTCGTTTGAAATCATGCGCGATTTGGTGGAAAAACTGCCGGTTATGGTTACGCCACAGTGGCTCGACACCCTCTGCCAGCCCATTGGCGTACGCAATGTGATCCAGTTTTTGTCGGGCGTTTTGATGCGCGAAAGCACCTTTGGAAATGTGTTCGACATCGGCGGACCGGAAGTGCTGAGTTACAAAAACATGCTGCTTCAGTTTGCTTCCGTGCGCAAACTCAAACGCTGGATTTTCACATTGCCCGTCATGACGCCACGCTTGTCGTCGTACTGGTTGTATTTCATCACCTCCACTTCCTATCCGCTCGCCGTGCACTTGGTGAACAGCATGAAAGTGCCCGTGGTGTGCCGGCCCAACAACCTTGCAAAGGAACTCGGCATCGAACTGCTGAGTTACCGGGAATCGGTGGAATTGGCATTCCAGCGCATCGACCAAAATGCCGTGATCAGCAGTTGGAAAGATGCGTTTGTGGCTTCCGGCGCCAGTCAGAAAATGATGGACCATGTGGAAGTGCCTACGTTGGGTTGTTTCAGGGATTTGAAATGGCGTGAAATCACCGAAGTGGATCCTGCGATGGACCGCATTTGGCGCATCGGCGATAAAAACGGTTGGTATTACGCCACCACGTTGTGGCAAATACGCGGTTGGCTCGACAAAATCGTGGGCGGCGTGGGCCTTAGGCGTGGGCGGCGCAGTCCCACCGACATTCACCCGGGCGACGCGCTCGATTTTTGGCGTGTGTTGGTGGCACAAAAGGCCAAAGGACGCCTTTTACTTTTTGCCGAAATGAAACTACCCGGCGAGGCCTGGCTCGAGTTCCGCATCATGCGCCGCAACAACAAACTGATGTTGCGCCAAACGGCTACGTTCAGGCCCCAGGGCCTTTGGGGACGTTTGTACTGGTACCTGATGCTGCCATTCCATTTTTTCATTTTCAACGGCATGGCCGATCGTTTGGCAGGAAAAAAATGATATTATCCTTGTAAATTTAAAATTTAATTTTAAATTTGCAAGGAAAAAATATGCTGGAACGTTTTCTTACACCATTTTTGTTGCGCGACCTGGCTTGGTCACCGGTAGTAAGATTGGTTGGTTCAAGGCAGGTTGGAAAAACTACCCTGGCCAAACACCTACAGTCCAAACTTGAAAAAAACAGCATTTACCTTGATCTTGAACTGCCTTCCGACAGATTCAAGCTCACCGATGCCCAATCGTATTTGTCCATGCATGCCGGCGCTTGTGTCATCATGGATGAAGTACAGGTGATGCCTGAATTGTTTCCCATTTTGAGGGGGCTCATCGACCAGCAACGCGATCCGGGACGATTTCTGTTGCTTGGTTCAGCAGCGGCGCATTTGGTGAAAAACGTGACCGAATCGCTGGCCGGGCGCATTGTTTACCACGAACTTTCCCCGTTCTCCTATTCCGAGGTTTCCACACAATACACCCTGCAAGACCATTGGGTGCGAGGCGGTTTTCCACTTGCATTAATGGCGCCATCTCCGACCATTGCACGAAAGTGGATGGATGATTTTGTAGAAACCTTCATTTTCCGCGACCTGGCACTTTTGGGATACAGCTTACCTTCTGATACCATTCGCAACATGATGAGCATGCTGGCGCATCTTCACGGCGGTTTGCTCAATGCAAGTCAATTGGCCAAAAGCCTGGGGATTTCCCAACCTACGGCAACCCGATACCTTGAAATCCTTGAGGGCAGTTTTTTGATTCGGCGTTTACCGCCCTATTTCTCCAACATTGGAAAACGATTAACCAAATCTCCTAAAATTTTTGTGCGCGACAGCGGACTGATGCACCACCTCCTGCGTATTTTCAGTTACGAACATCTGGTTGGGCATCCTGATGTTGGGAACTCCTGGGAAGGGTACGTTACCGAGCAAATCATACGCGAAGCGCCCGAGTTCACCGATTTTTTTCATTACCGGACACAAGCTGGAGCAGAAATGGATTTGCTGCTTGTACTCCCCAATGGGAAACACATGGGTATTGAAATCAAATTCTCCAACACCCCAAAGCTCACCAAAGGGTTTTACAACAGTATTGAGGACCTGAAACCTGAACATACCTACGTGATCACACCTGGAAGCGAGCCGATCCGATTGCAAAATGGCATCACCATTTGTTCCTTGCCTTGGTTTCTTCGCGAAGTGTTGCCGGGTGTAGCCAGTTGGACACCGTCGCAATACCTCTAATGGGTTTTGCCGATGATTTGTATTGTTTCATTGCATGACTTATTCTCCATTTTGCCCACCGAAGATGTGTCGTCCGTTGCTTACCTTTAACCCCATGAAGCTCATTTACCATCCTTCTGTATTGCTCCACCATACGGGCCTGCACCCTGAAAGTCCAAAACGCATCCAGGCTTTCCCCGACGTGGT
Organism: Chitinophagales bacterium; assembly: GCA_038249605.1. GTDB lineage: Bacteria > Bacteroidota > Bacteroidia > Chitinophagales > Saprospiraceae > M3007. Next base: position 4,787 of record JBBSDH010000007.1, read on the forward strand.
GCCCGAGCCGGAGCTGCCCGACGGCGCCGAATTCCTCGAACTGGTGCACCCGCGCAGTTACATCAATCATGTGAAAAAAGCCTGCGCACAGAGCCTTCCGCTCGACAACGACACGCTCACTTGTCCGACCAGCTTTGAAGCCGCCGCCGCCGCCGTAGCGGTCACCATGCTGGCCTTCGAACGCGGTGGTTTCGCCCTCGTGCGCCCGCCCGGTCACCACGCCTACCGAGCTGAAGCACGCGGCTTTTGCCTGTTCAACAACATCGCCATCGCAGTGCAAAAGGCGGTGAACGACGGCAAAAAAGTGCTCATCCTCGACATCGACGGGCACCTCGGCGACGGTACCATGGACATCTTTTATGAATCCGACCAAGTCCTTTTTTGGTCGCTCCACCAATACCCCACCTACCCGGGCAACGGCGCTCCCGACGAAATTGGTCGGGGCCGTGGACTTGGCTACACCATCAACATACCCCTGCCCGCCGGCAGCGGCGACGATGTTTTTTGGCACGCCATCGATTACATGTTGCCCATCGCGGTGCAGTTCGAGCCCGATGTGGTGGCCATTTCCGCGGGTTTCGATGCGCACCAGTTCGACCCATTGTTGCAACTCAATGCCACAGGGCATTTTTATTACAAAATCGGCAAACTGATGTCTGAATTGTTTCCTGGCAAAGTATTCGCCGTGCTTGAAGGCGGCTACAACGTGGAAGAATTGCCCAAATGCGTGGCCAATTTTATGGCCGGCGTAAATGGTGAAACAGCAATGCCTTTTCCCGAAAAAACCACCACCAGTGGTTTGCGCCTGTGGGAAACCTATGAAATGCACCTGTTTATGGCCGCCAGTTTGTTGGCCAAAAAGTGGAAATTCTGACCAGGATTTTAAGGATTTTAAGATTGGGATTCTTAGGATTTGGGGATTGGGAAGATTGGATTGGATTTGGGTTCCAATCTCACTTGTCATCCCAGCAAATCGCGGGACCCAAAATCCAATCTTCTCAATCTACAAATCCTAAGAATCCCAATCTGAAAATCCTTAAAATCATGGTATGCAACGTATCCTCGATAAATTCTTTTACCCCAAAAGCATTGCCGTTTTTGGCGCCAGCCGGGACAAAAACAAGGTCGGTTTTGCCATTTTGCGCAACTTGCTTTCGTTCGAAGGCGACGTGTACCCTGTGAACCCGAAATACGGCGAACTGGAAGGGCTGCGCTGTTACAAACGCGCCAAAGATTTGCCGAAGGTGCCCGATTTGGCCATCATTTGCACACCAGCCGCTACGGTGCCGGGATTGATTGAAGAAATAGGTAAAAAAGGCTGCGAATGCGCCATGATTTTGTCGGCCGGATTTAAAGAAACGGGCGAGCAAGGCGACAAACTGTTCCTCGAATTGCGCGAAAAAGCCGCCAAAAACGGGGTGCGACTTTTGGGCCCAAACTGTTTGGGACTCGTAACGCCGTCCCTCAAACTCAACGCGACATTTGCGCCTTCCATGCCCGCGCCGGGCAGGGTCGCTTTTTTATCGCAAAGCGGTGCATTGGGTTCGGCCATCCTCGACTGGGCGGCGGAGAAAAAAGTGGGATTCAGTCATTTTGTGTCGGTGGGCAGCGTGGCCGACATCGGTTTTGAGGAACTCATCGATTATTTCGGCGCCGACAGCCGCACGACGTGTATCCTTATTTACATGGAAAACCTCGCGAATGCGCGCAAATTCATGAGCGCCGCGCGCGCTTTTGCACGTTCCAAACCCATCGTGATTTTAAAAGCCGGCTCGAGCCGCGAAGGTGCGCGGGCTGCCCTTTCACACACGGGTTCCATGGCCGGCAACGACGCGGTGTACGACGCCGCTTTCCGTCGGGCCGGCGTAATTCGGGTGCAAACCATCCAGCAACTGTTCGACTGCGCCCAGGCACTGGCCTCCCAGCCACTGCCCGCCGGCAACCGCCTGGCCATTGTGACCAACGCCGGTGGTCCTGGCGTGCTGGCCACCGACGCCCTCTCCCAACGCGGCGGAGCACTCGCCAACCTAACGCCCGAAACCACCGCCACACTTAAAGCCGCCATGCCTGGCCCGGTAAACCTACAGAACCCCATCGACATACTCGGCGACGGCAGCGTCGAACAGTTTAGGATCGCCGTTCGGGCTTGTCTGTACGATCACGGCGTGGATGCCGTTTTGGTCATTCTTACCGGACAAAGCATGATCGATTCGGCTGAAGTGGCACGCGCCGTAGCTGCCGAGGCCAAAGGGGTGTACAGCAAACCAGTCTACGCTTCCTGGATGGGTCAAAGAAGCGTAGCCACTGGCCGGACTGCCCTCGAAGCGGCTAAAATTCCTTGGTACCCTTTTCCCGAACGCGCTGTGGTGACGTTTATGCACATGGCCCGCTACCGCGAAACACTGGACTTGTTGTACGAAACACCGCCCGATTTGCCCATCGACCTCAAAGGCATCCAACGGGAAAAAGCGCAAAAACTGATCGCGAAGGTGCGGGATGAAAACCGTGTGCACCTCAGCGACAACGAAAGCCGGGAACTGCTGGATTGTTACGGGATACCGGTCAACCACAGCATTTCTGCGGCCACCGAAGAAGAAGCCGTAGCTGCCGCGCAAAAACTCGGTTACCCCGTGGCGGTTAAAATCGAGTCGCCCGACATCTGGCACAAAACCGATGTGCACGGCGTACGCCTGGGCATCGAAACCGAAGAAGGCGTGCGGCAAGTTTTTCGTTTTTTGATGGAAAACGTGCGTTCCAAACGTCCGGATGCCCACCTCCTGGGTGTAGGCGTAGAACGGATGGCCGACAACAAGCACGAACTGCTCATCGGAAGCATGAAAGACCCCGTGTTCGGACCGGTCATCGTGTTCGGCTCGGGCGGCATCGATACCGAAATCTGGCAGGACCGTGCCATTGGTCTGCCACCCCTCAACCTGGCACTTGCCCGTCACCTTGTGGAAGGCACCAAAACCGCCCGTTTGTTGCACGGCTACCGCGGCAAACCGGGCGTGCCGCTCGAGTTGTTGCACGAAGTTTTGGTGCGTTTTGCTTACTTGCTTATGGATTTTCCCGATTTGCGTGAGTTCGAAATCAATCCGTTTGCCATGAATGCCACAGGCGGCGTGGCCCTCGATGCGGTGGCTACCCTGGAAAACAATCCGAGCCGGCAACGCGATCCGTTCGAACACCTCAGCATACAGCCGTACCCGACGCAGTGGGTCAAAACCGTCCAACTGAAAAAAGGGCAGGAAGTGCTGTTGCGCCCCATTCGTCCCGAAGATGAACCCATGGAAGCCGAGCTTGTGCAGCGCACCTCGCGGGAGAGCCTTTATTTCCGCTTTTTCGGCTACGTATCGGGGATAGACCACCGCATGCTTTCGCGGTTCACCCACATCGACTACGACCGCGAAATGGCCATTGTGGCCTTGGTGGAAACAAATGGCAAGCAGCAAATCATTGGCGTGGTGCGCATTGTGGGCGACGGCTGGCGCGAAACCTGCGAATACGCCATCCTGGTGGACGACCAATGGCATGGCCAGGGCCTCGGCGGCATCCTCACCGATTACATCATCGAGATTGCCCGCGCTCAGGGCTACCAGAAAATCCTGGCGTCGTTCCTCAAAACCAACGGCTCCATGCGGCGGCTTTTTGAAAGGAAAAAATTCAAGGTTTCGGGCGGGGAAGATGTGGCGGACAAGGCGGAGTTGGGGTTGAAATGATTGACGATTATTTAACCATCAATCGTCAATCAAAACCCACCATCAAAAGCTTCTCACAGCAGTTTTCTCCTTCCTTCTTTCACCTCCGACCTGCGTTTTTTGCCCTCTATTCTTCTGGCATTTACTGCCGCAGGAACCCGCGTTCGTTTGCGCTTTTTAGGCAACGTAATGGCTTTTTTCATTAGGGCAACAAGTTTTTTTTCTGCCTTTTCCTTGTTGGCGAGTTGGGAGCGTTCGGTTTGGTTGGTGACGGAGAGGAAACCTTCTGCTGAAATTTTGTTGGCGAGTTTTTCAAGAATAAGCGCCTTTTCTTCGTCCGACAAAGCAGTGGAAGCGTTCACATCGAGGCGGACCTCCACCTTGGTTTCTACTTTGTTTACGTTTTGTCCACCGGCGCCGCCCGAGCGGGAGGTGCGGTAAACAATTTCGGTGAGCAGGGTTGAGGTGTTCATGATGGGGGTTAAACAAACGTGGATGGGGGAAAAGTTCACGGAAGGCATGTTGTCCCGCTTTTTCTTTTTCAAACGACGCGAAGGCAGAACGGATTGGACAATAAAACTTGCATCGCAAGGTGCCTTTTCTTAACTTTATCCTTGGAAAACAACGCTATATCTCAAGTTCGTTCCGGCGGCGTTGTGTTTTAGTGGGTATTTGGATGTGGTTTCGATGTCGCCCCGAAGCAAAAATCCTTAATGTTTCATCAAAATCCAATACCATGAGAACGATCCATTGCTTTTTTTTCATTACCCTTTTTCTGTTTGCCTACAGGCTAAACGCACAATCACCGGCACAAAACAAAGAAGCAGCAACGAACATCCTGCGTGCCGTTGACGCCGGTGATGTAAATGCTTTTGGGAAATACGTCAGCCCGAACATAAAAGAACACATGCCTTTCCCTCCTGACATGGGCGTAGGCAAATCTGACTTTGAGCGTACCAAAATGATGATTGCTTCCATACACACATCGTTTCCGGACAGCAAAACTGTCATTGAAAAAATGGTAGCCGAAGGGGACATGGTGATGTTGTACAGCACGTGGACCGGCACCAACAAGGGTACATTTATGGGCATGCCCGCCACCAACAAATCCCTCAATGTGAAACAGGTGGAAATTATCCGTTTCGACGCCTCCGGCAAAGCCGTGGAGCACTGGTCGTTATCCGACGATTTGACCATGATGATACAGTTGGGCCTTATTCCGGACAAATAACGCTGTTTCATGCAAAGTCAACAGTTTAAGAACACAAGCACCGGCAACAAGGCGTCTCCGAACTCCAAACTCCAAACTCCGAACTCCAAACTCCAAACCCCAAACTCCAAACTTTTTTTTACTGCCCAACCCTTCCGGCCTCTGCTTCAATACCCGTGCTGCGTTTCCTCGACTTCACGTTTTCATTACCGAAACGGTACCCTGCACTGATGCTGTATCGGCGGCTGTCCCAACGGCCTCCGCCTTCGGAATACATGCCATTGAAATCGGAGTAGCCATCCCAGCCGTTTTCGTAAAAAAGGTCGCTGGCACTCAGGCGTATGTTGAGGCGGTCTTCGAGGAACTTGCGTTGCAGGCCCAGGTCGAGGCCCCAGTTGGATTCGTAAATAAACACGCCGCCCCAAACGCCCGGACCGGAGTAGTAGCCCGAAACCTCGCCCGTGAGTTTCCAGGGCAGGTTGAAGGTATGTTGCTGGTAAATGACGTAATTGTAGGTTTGCACGTCCACTACGGCGCCGTCGCCGTAATCAGCCTGGTTGTCGATGTACGAGCCACTGATGTTGAAATAAGCGTTCCACCACTCGGTGATTTGCACTGGCGCGCTGATGTTCATGCTGAGGATCTTTTGTTCTGCTAGGTTGGCCCAGGTGATGAAACTTGCGCGGGGATCGTCCTCGTCCGGAGCGATGAGGCGTGTGATCTGGTCGGTCGTGACGCTGTAACCCACTTTCAGGTTGTAGCGGTAGGCGAGGGTGTAGCCCAGTTCGACATTGTTCACAATTTCGGGAAGCAGGAAAGGATTGCCTTTTTCGTAGGAGAGTTCGCTGAGCCGGTTGTTGAATGGATTGAGCACGTTGTAATCCGGACGGTTGATGCGCCTGCCGACGTTCAAGGCAAAGGCATGTTGGGGAGCTACTTCCCAGGTTACGCCGGCATTGGGAAACCAGCTCAGGTAGTCCTGAACAACGGGTGGTTCCTGAAGCTCGGGGCGGAAGGTTTGCAAGTCGCCCACGGCGTCGGTTTTTTCTGTGCGTAAACCTACCTGAGCATTCCATTTTTTGCCGAAAGCGCGTGAATAGTTTACGTAGGCTGCGTATACTTTTTCGTCGTATTTGAAAATGTTCGACAAGCTGTCGTTTTGCACGTACATGCCGTCCTCTACGTTTACGTTGTAAAACAAAAAGGTGTTGTCGGAAACAACATTGGTAATTTTGAAACCGCCGCCAATTTTGCCGCCCCAAAGGTTGTCTTCGTAATCGGCGGAAACGGAATAAATACCAATGTCTGTGGGTGTATCGAAAGCGTTGATGTTTTGAGAAAGCAGGATGGTTTCCGTGGCGTTGTAGTATTGGTTGGGCTGGTAACGTTCGCTGGTATTGCGGTAGCGGCCGTAATCAAGATCGATGTTCAGCGTGCGGTTTTTGCCGTTGTCGAAGCGGTAATTCAGGTTGTAAGTTTGGTTTTTATTGTTATTGTCGGCTTTGTTGTTGGCAATGAGAATACTGTCGATGGCGGTTGGGGTTTCTTCGGGGGAGAGGGTGATGCGGTTGGTCGAAGTGTTTTGACTTGTATTTTCGCCGACATTCACCAGAAAACCGAGCGTATGGTTTTTGCCTATGAAAAAATCGGTGCCCACCCTGAAGTTGTAGTTCTTCGAGGCGTTTTTGCTGTTGTTGGTTTCGTGTTGGTAAATGTTGTTCAGGTACGTATCGAAATCCATGTTGTGGAATCCTTCAATTTCGCCGATGCCTCCAGTCACGAACGTGTTGAAAAGTTTGTTGCGGTAGTTTCCGGTGCCGTTGAGGTTGGCGCGGTGGTACACGCCCTGGCTGTAGGTACTGTTGAGCGAGCCATTGGCGCCGTAGCTTTTATCTCTTTTCAACCGTATGTCGATGATGCCCGCGTTGCCTTCGGCTTCGTATTTGGCGCCGGGGTTGGAAATGATCTCGATGCGGTCAATTTGTTCGGCGGGCAGGCTGAGCAGGTAGTTCGACAAGTCGGTGCCGGTGAGCGGCAACCGTTTGCCGTCCACGTACAACAGCACTCCCGAACGCCCGAGCACGCTGATGTTGTCGTTGTTGTCCACCGTCACGCTGGGCGCTTTTCGCAGCAGCGACAAAGCGTCGGAGCCCACGCTGTTGATGGTGCCTTCCACGTTGAAAACCATGCGGTCGGCTCTCACTTCCACCAGGGCCCGTGAGGCGGTGATGGTAGCCTCGGCCAGTTCAATGCTGCTTGGCGAAAAGGAAAGTACGCCCAGATTGAGGTCCTGGCTTTCGGACAGGTTTAGGTCGGTAGCGTAAAGGTCGCTCAGACCAAGATAGATGGCTTTCAGGTAATAATTGCCAGGTTTCAAGCCCTGGAGTTCAAATTTTCCGGCATCGTCACTGGCACTCGCCTTAACCATGACACTGTCGGAGGCTTGAAAAAGGGCAATGTTTGCATACACCACAGGTGCACCTTCAGCGTCTTTCAATACGCCTTGGAGGGAAGAAGATTGGGCCTGGGCAAAAAGGGCAAAAACAAGCAGCAGAAGGGTAAGAAGGATTCTCATTTCGAAGAAGGTGGTAGTTCAATTTTCAGTAGCAACAAAACTATGGCCTTCCGGTTCCCAACGGCCTGTTTTTTCGACCAATGGGGTTTAAGCGGGTGTGGCCGACCTGAAAAGGGAAAATGTAAAAATCAACCTGCCGGTTTCAATACAGGTTCAGCAGGGAAGCATCAAGCGAAGCTGAAAAGGGATGCACCTGTACAAATACAGGTTGCAGCAGCAACAAAAACAGGGCAATAGGTATTGAGTTTTCCACCGATTTTTGCTAATTTTGTCGGCACCGTAACATTGGTGTTAATATCGAATAAAAATAGAACGTGGAAAGCTGCAATCGGCTTACCTTTGTTCTGTTATTCTGCCATCCGTTTAAAAGTGATTAACCGCTTATGAAACAAGTATTTACTACCTTAGTATGCAGCTTCCTGTTTTTCCAGGTGGCTATGGCCCAGGCTACTTTTGCCGTTGAGCCCAATCCGGCTTCCATAACAGCGCCTCCTACGCTTTTTGATGCCGCCGTTAAATCGCTGGTGATCAACCAGACCCAGAGCATCAAAAACATGCGTTGGGAACGTACGATCATTGAACTTCCCGCTGAAATTTCTTCGATGGTTTGTGATAAAAACCTTTGCTGGGCTTCCCACGTCAGTACCAAAGATTTTGTGCTGACTACTGGTGACTCCGCTACCATGGATGCCCACTTCCTCAACCCCCTCGAAATTACCGCTTCGGCCATCGTACACATCAAGGTTTCCAATCTGGGCAACCCCACCGTCGATTTTGTGACGGGTGTTTACCTCTACAACCAGTCCAGCAGCACCAGCAGCCCGCTGCCCGCCGCCGATGTAAAACTGTTCCCCAACCCTGTGGTTGACCAGTTTACCCTCAGCAACGACCAGGATGTAGCCGCCGTAGGTGTTTACAGTCTCGAAGGCCGCCAGGTAGCGTTTTTCAACGCTTCTGCCGACCACAATTACAACATCGCCGCTCAACCTGCCGGTTTGTACATCGTTTCGCTGGTTGACGCTTCCGGCCGTATTTTTCAGGCTGTTCAGGTTAACAAGCAGTAAAAAAACTGTGTGTGGACGGTTGCAAAGTTTTGCATCAATCCATGAAAGTTTAAGTACCCTTTTCGCTTGCCGTTGATGCCAAACGTTTTTTGGATGTTTTCCTTTTCCAAGACAGCGTTGTGTCGCCGGCAAGCGTTTTTTGTTTAAGAAGTGTTTTGCCGCTTGTAGCCCCGTGACTGAAATTCAAACAAGCTCGTACTCCCAAACCAATGGCCTCCCAACCGAATGAACAAGATCAAAGTTTATGATGCCGTTTTTGGGGCAGGTTTGTTGCTGCTGCTAGCACCTCTTTTGGGTACAACGTATTTGGTTACAGGCGACGGTCCCTGCCATTTGTACAATTCGCGCATCCTTCTGGATTGGTTGTCGCCCGAATTGAGGGCCATTTACACGCCATTCCTGCAAATCAACGACAAGATTGATCCCAACTGGCTCACCAACCTGATCCAAATCCCCCTGCTTCGTTTTTTGCCGGTACCAATGGCTGAAAAGGCATTTTTTGCCACTTATATCGCCATTTTTGCCTTTGGACTGCGTTTCTTAGCCCGACAATTTGGTACTTCGGCCATGATGCTTGTTCCATTGGGCATGTTGTTTGCCTGGAATCAGCTTGTTTTTAAGGGGTTTACCAACAACTCCCTGAGTTTTGCGCTTTTGCCCTGGGTCATCGGTACTTGGATCAAGCTGTGGCACGGATACCGGACCATCGATTTGCTTCGCCTAGCCATGCTGTTTTTGATGCTGTTTTTTGCCCATCCCATCGGACTGGTGTTCAGTTTAGTGGCTGTTGTTTGTTTGACGATTTGGAAAGGGGTGGGCTTGTACAGAAAAGATGGTTTTCGCGAGGCGCGGTTGTTTGTTACCGATCAGTTGGCCATAGGATTGCTTGTAGCACATCCGGCGATCTTACTGATAATACATTTTTTTCTGCGGCAAAATTGGTCCAAGGAAAAGGATCCCCGTCTTGCAAATACCAATTTGCTGGATTTATTGTCCCTTAAAACGATGTGGCTCACACCAGTCGACCGTATACCCGCCATCGTTGCTGCAACCCTGATGCTGACATTGTTGGGCGTCGGTTTGTACAGACGTTGGCAGACCCGCAAATGGTTGGTCACCGATGGTTTGTTGGTGTTCTGGCTTCTCACGGTTTATTGGGTGTTTAATCCGCCGACAGCCATATCAGGAGGACTTGAAGTGAATACCCGACTGGCGTTTTTGCCTTTCATGACCCTATTTTTTTGGCTTTTAACGCTTCCTTTTTCAGAAAAAACCTACAAAATCGCAGCTTTTTCGGCGCTTGGCATCCTGCTTGTATTTACTGTTCTGCGCTTGCCGGTATGGGCGCGAGCATCGGATTTGGCCGAAGAAGTGGTTTCCTGCTCTGCTGCCATTGACGAAGGCTCCACGGTGCTTGTTTTGAATTATGACTGGCAGGGCAAAAGGCCTGATGGTAAACCAATAGCCAGGGATATTTGGTTGTTCATGCATGTTGATGGGTACCTGGGCGCAGGCAAATCGCTCGTGTTGTCGGACAACTACGAGGCCAATTTTTGGTATTTCCCGCTCATCGAACGTTGGGAAACCAACATGTACAAACAAACCGATAAAGACGGGATCAACTTTGACCACCGTCCGCCACGCGCCAACATCCTGGACTACAGCCGAAGAACTGGAGGCAAAAACATCGATTACGTGTTGATGTTGTCGTACCGCGACGAATTTGCTGGCCACCCCTATACCAAAGAAATTTTTGACCAGTTGAAAGTCGCCTACAAGCAGGTTTTTGTGTCTGAGCACAAAAGAGCCATCCTGTACAAACGTCTTTCAAAGTAATGATGTCATTTACTTTCACAAAACCGGGACGCGAGCAACCACGGCAACATTGTGGATGCGTTGGGAAAAAAGGGGTGATTTGCAGGCATAGGGTGTGGCGTAGCAGATGCGGCAGATCGGACTAAGCCGGATATTCCACAAAATTCCGCGGCGTCTCGTACAAGCGTACGTGCAGATCGAACTGCGCAGGCAATTGCGCGCGCAAAATTTCCCAAATCACCACGGCGATGTTTTCGGCCGTTGGGATATGCGTTTTGAAATCGGGCACGTCGAGGTTCAGGTTTTTGTGGTCGAACCGTTTTTCCACGTGTTCCTTGATCACGTTGGCCAGCCAGCCCAAGTCCACCACCATGCCCGTATCGGGATCTATTTCTCCTGTTACTCTTACTTCGAGTTCGTAGTTGTGTCCATGCCAGTTTGGGTTGTTGCACAACCCGAATACCTGGTCGTTTTTTTCATCGCTCCACGTTGGGTTGTACAACCTGTGGGCGGCATTGAAATGGGCTTTGCGGATAACGGCAACTCTGTTCATGGTCCGAAGTCCGAAGTCCGAAGTCGAAATAAAGTCCGAGGTCCGAAGTCCGAAGTCTGTTTTAGGTATTGTTCGAAGTTTAGAAAGACATCCATCGATATCAGAGCAAAGAAACACCATTCGAAGGAAATTGGTTGTCGATTCTACATCACGTTGAGAAATTTAATCGACTTCACACTTCGGACTTTTTTTCTACCTTCGCAGGTGTTGTTCGGATGGCTAGGTTTGAGCGGAATGTTTTGAGGGGAGGCTGCCCGGCGCCCGGCTACGGCTGGCTTACAGAAAAGGTATTCTTTGCGCCTGTTTTGACGCATTTTTTATAGAAACAGGCCATGTTTCGATTTCCGGGAAAAATGCCGAAGGTGTTTTTCTTCATACAAGCCGGGTTTTTTACCCGCATGAGCCACAGTGTTATTAAACCTCCGCTGCGGTTGTTTTGTGCCGATTTGCCGTGTGAATGTGCTGTTTGAAAGCATAACACACCTTTTTTTTTAATTTTTTTGGTACAAAATTCGGAAAAAGTACGCCTTGCTGGAAGCTGGTCGCAGAACAGAAAATCTGCTAACCCATTATTCACGAGCTTCTTGCGTTTTTCAGACGTCATAGGTCAAAGCCGTACCAAGGCTTTTTTACAACAGCTGCACCAGGGCGGCAGGGTACCCCATGCGTTGCTGCTTTTGGGGCCCACTGGAAGCGGAAGTTTGGCGCTTGCGCTTGCCATGGCGCAGCTCCTGCAATGCGAAAAAGCGTCGGGTGAAGGGGACATGTTTGGTGCGTCCGAACCACTTACAGAGCCCTGCGGACAATGTGGCGCTTGTCATAAAGCACAGCAATTTATCCACCCCGACATCCATTTTTCGTATCCGGTGGTGAAGAAAAAAGACGACAGACCAGCCGTAAGCACCGATTATGCTGCAGAGTGGCGCACGGCACTGAACACCAATCCGTACCTCGACGTAAACCAGTGGCTGCAAAGCATCAACGCTGAAAACAAACAGGGCAACATCAATAAGGACGAGTGCAATGCCATCATCAAAAAACTAAGTTTGAAAGTTTTTGAAGGCCGGTACAAAATTCTGCTGATGTGGCTGCCCGAATACCTCGGCAACGAAGGCAACCGCCTGCTGAAACTAATCGAGGAACCGCCGGAACAAACGGTTTTTTTGCTCGTTGCCGAAGCCCAGGACCGCATCCTCAACACCATTCTTTCCAGATGCCAGCTCGTAAAAACCGATCCGCTCTCCGACGATGAAGTGGTGGACGGCCTCAAGCGCCTGCGCGGCCTCGATGAACAGCGCTGCCGACAACTCGCTTTCCTTGCCGACGGCAACCTCAATGCCGCCCTTGCCATGGCCGATAATCCAGAAGTAGACGACAGCCACATGCTCATCGATTGGATGCGCAAATGTTACCGCGGCTTTGGGCCCGACCTTGTAAAATGTACCGAAGATTTTGCCAAACTCGGCCGCGAAAATCAAAAACAATTCCTGCATTACAGTTTGTACTTCCTTCGTGAAATCATGGGTTTTGTGGTGAAAAGCTACACGCCACCACGTCTTCGCCAGGAAGAAATGCAACCTGCTCAAAATATGGCCAAACTGCTCGGTTTCAACCAGGTGGACCGCATGGCCAAACTGCTCAACAACAACATTTACCACATCGAACGAAACGCCAACCCCAAAGTGCTTTTCCTCGATACCTCCATAAAAATGAACCGCATTTTTAAAAATAACTGATTATGGGATGTGTAGGCTGTACATCATGCTCCACCAGCAAAGACTCGGCAGGCGGATGCAAAAGCAACGGTGGTTGCTCCACCGGCGGTTGTAACCGCCACAATACGTACGATTGGATTACCGCCATGGGCATACGCGACCCGCAACCTTTCGAGGTTGTGGAAGTGAGCTTTAAAAACGGCGCGCATAAGGAATTTTTCAAAAACCCGTCGCATACCCGCACCACTACGGGTGACTGGGTTTTGGTAGAATCCGTTTCAGGCGGATACGACCTGGGCTCCGTAACGCTTTCGGGCGAACTGGTACGCTTGCAGATGAAACGCAAACGCGTGAAATCTGATGCCAAATTGCAAGCCGTCATCCGCAAAGCCCACGAACGCGACATGGAACGCCTCGATGAGGTGCGCAAACAGGAACGCGACGTGATGGTCAAAGCCCGCGCCATCGCACGCACGCTCGACCTGAACATGAAGATCGGCGACGTGGAGTTTCAGGGTGACGGTCGGAAATGTACGTTTTACTACACCGCAGACGGACGTGTCGATTTTCGCGAGCTCATCCGCCATTACGCCAAGGATTTTAAGGTGAAAATTGAAATGCGCCAGATTGGCGCCCGCCAGGAATCGGCCCGCCTCGGCGGCATCGGCAACTGCGGACGTGAGTTGTGCTGTTCTACCTGGCTTACCGAATTTAAAAGCGTGAATACCGCAGCCGCGCGTTACCAAAACCTGGCCATCAACCAAACCAAACTTTCGGGCATGTGCGGCCGCCTCAAATGCTGCCTCAACTACGAACTCGATACCTACATCGACGCCCTCGAAGATTTCCCAAGCCGCGCCGAAAAATTCAAAACAACGGCCGGACTCGCTGTTTTGATGAAAACTGACGTTTTCAAACGCCTCATGTATTTCGCTTACGCCGAAAACCGGGGTAAGTTTTTTCCCCTCCACGTAGACCAGGTGTGGGAAGCGCTCGACATGATCAAACGCGGTGAATTACCCACCAGCCTCGACGACCTCCAGGCACTCACCATGGCCGCTGCTCAAACCGAAGAACCGGAAGAGGAAGAATTCGACTATGCAAGCGTCGACAATGTGATCGAGCTGCCCATCGAAAAACGCAAAAAGAAGAAAAAAGGCCGTACCGACGAAAGTGTGGCCGCTGCCGTGGAAAAAGCGGGCCGCGACCAGGCAGGCAACACCCAACAAAGAGAGCCCTCACGCGATGACAAGCGCGGCGGCAACGATCGCAGGCCACAGCAACCAAGCAGGCCACAAGGCGAAACTACACCGGATGGCAAACCAAAAAGCAACGAGCCACGCTCCGGTGAGCCACGCGCGCCCAGGAACGAGCCACGCTCCGGTGAGCCACGTCCTCCCAGGAATGAGCCACGTTCCGGTGAGCCACGTCCGCCCAGGAACGAGCCACGTCCACCATCAGGCGATCAACAAACGCCGAACGCCGAACCACGCCCACCGAGAAACGACCAACAGAGCAAAAACCGCAACCAGCCCGGTCAACGTCCACCGAAAAAAGATCCCTCACAGGCTGACAAAACAACCAACGGCGATCAAACGCCATCGAACCCGGATCAACAAACGCCGAACGCCGAACTTCCATCAAACCGCAACCGCGACCGTCGCCGCTTCAAAGGCAGAGGACCGAAAAAGGATTGAGTTCTTTTTGGCTTAGCCGTTCATTCAGGGTACTTTTGCGTCTACATTAAATCAACAAACATTCATGAAATACGACGTCGTTGTCATCGGCTCCGGTCCCGGAGGTTATGTTGCAGCCATCCGCTGCGCTCAATTGGGTTTTAAAACAGCCATCATCGAACGTTATGCCGTTCTTGGCGGCACCTGTCTCAACGTTGGTTGCATTCCTTCGAAAGCCCTGCTCGACTCCAGTGAGCACTACCATGCCGCCAAAGAAAAGTTTAAAACACATGGTATTGAGCTGAGCGGACTCAAAATCAACATGCCTCAAATGATCGCCCGCAAAAGTGAGGTGGTGGTTGAAAACAACAAAGGCATCGAGTTTTTAATGAAAAAAAACAAAATTGACGTGTTCCGCGGACACGGCTCTTTCGTCAACAAAAACCTGATCCGCATCACGGCTGACGAAGGCGCCGCTCAGGAAATTGAAACCGAGCACACCATCATCGCCACAGGTTCCAAACCGATCATGCTCGCACAATTCGGGTACGATAAAAAACGCGTGATCACCAGCACCGAAGCACTCAACATCGAGAAAGTTCCCTCCACCATGCTCATCATCGGTGGCGGATACATCGGTCTCGAACTGGGAAGCGTATACGCACGCCTCGGCACCGAAGTACATGTGGTGGAATACCTCGACCGCATCATTCCCGCCATGGATGCCGATTGCAGCCGCGAACTCATGAAATCGCTGAAAAGCATCGGCATACAATTTCACCTGCGCCATTCGGTGACCGAAGTAAAAGCCGGCAAATTAAAAGTGAACGTCAAAGCCGAAAGCCGTGACGACGCTTCCAAAACCATGACCTGGGACGTGGATTACTGCCTCGTGGCCATTGGTCGTAAGCCGTACACCGACAACCTTGGTCTGGAAAACATAGGCCTCGTTACCGACGAAAAAGGTCGTATCCCCGTGAACAGCCACCTCGAAACATCCGTTTCTGGTATTTATGCCATCGGCGACGTGATAAAGGGCGCTATGTTGGCCCACAAAGCAGAAGAAGAAGGCGTTTTTGTAGCTGAAACCATTGCAGGACAACAACCGCATATCCACTACAACCTTATTCCAGGTGTGGTGTACACCTGGCCCGAAGTAGCCGCTGTGGGCAACACCGAAGAACAACTCAAAGAAGCCGGCACGCCTTACAAAGCCGGTAAATTTCCCTTCCGCGCCCTGGGCCGTTCACGCGCCAGTATGGATACGGACGGTATGGTTAAAGTGCTTGCGCACAAAGACACCGACGAGATTCTCGGCGTTCACATTGTAGGGGCCCGTGCAGCCGACCTCATTGCCGAAGGCGTAGCTCTTATGGAGTTCCGCGCTTCGGCCGAAGATGCAGCACGCATGAGCCACGCCCACCCGACCTACGCCGAAGCTATTAAAGAGGCTTGTCTGGCCGCCACAGCGAACAGGCCGATACATCTTTAATCCCGTGCTAACACAAAGGGTTAAACACTAAAACAACTTTTTCGTTATGAAAAAAACAACCTTTCTCCTGCTTGCAGTGCTCGCCATGGCCGCCTGCAACAAGAACGACGACCGTTCAGAAGAAGATGAAGCCGCCATCCTGAGCGACCTTACTGCCAAAAGCATCACCACAGCAACCCGCCATGAATCGGGCATCTATTACATCATCTCCGATCCCGGTACGGGTGGTCACCCACTGCCTACCAATACCGTGGAAGTGACCTACAAAGGCACCTACCTCGACGGCGATATTTTTGACCAAACAAATCCCGGTGCTACCGCCGAATTTACCCTTGGCGGCCTCATTGAAGGGTGGCAAATCGCCATTCCTTTGCTCCAAAAAGGCGGTGAAGGAAAGTTCTGGATACCTTCCAAACTTTGCTACGGCAGCAATCCGCCACAAGGCGTCCGCAAAGACGCGGTTATGGTTTTCGACATAGGATTGGTGGATTTTAATTAGCCAACCGATCAACCAACTAAACTTTGCATCACTGCTTCAATTTCTTCCACTTCGATGGGAATGTTGGCGAAGAGATCGACTGGGCCGTCGTCGGTAATGAGGATGTCGTTTTCTAAACGGATGCCGAGGTTTTCTTCAGGGATGTAGATTCCCGGTTCGCAGGTAAAGATCATGCCGGCGCGGAAAGGTTCGTAGCGCAGGCAGAGGTCGTGTACATCGAGGCCGAGGTGGTGGCTGATGCCGTGCATGAAGTACTTTTTGTAGGCAGGTTTGTCCTTGCTTTGGTTGGCCACTTCGTCGCGGCTGATGAGGCCTAGGTCGAGCAATTCGCTTTCCATCATTTTACCCACTTCTTTGTTCAACTCGTCGATGGTGTTGCCTGGCACGAGCAGTGCTTTGGCTTCTTTCATAACGCGCAGCACGGCGTTGTACACGGCTTTTTGCCTTTCGGTAAACATACCGCTCACGGGAATGGAGCGCGTGAGGTCGGCGGCATAGTTGGCGTATTCACAACCGAAATCCATGAGCAAAACGTCGCCGTCTTTGCACTGTTTGTTGTTTTCGGTGTAGTGCAAAACGCAGGCGTTTTTGCCTGTGGCGATGATGGGTTCGTATGCGTGGCCCGTGCAGCGGCGGCGGATGAATTCGTGGATGATCTCAGCCTCCACCTCGTGTTCCCATACCCCTGGTTTTACGAATTCGCACACCCGTCGGAAAGCGTCGCCGGTGATGTTTACGGCGTGCTGGATGGCATCGATTTCATGCTGACTTTTGATCATTTGCAGCTTTTTCATAATCGGCTGTGCACGCAGGTAAGTATGGGCAGGGTATTTTTGCTTCAACAGGCGGGTGTATCGCAATTCGCGTGTTTCCACCTCGGTGATGAATTTGTCGTTTTCGTTCAAATTAACGTAAACGTTTTCGGCCAACAGGAAAAGCTCGTGCAATATTACATCCGCTTCATCGAGGAACAGCACTTTTTCGATGCCCGAAGCGGCACGGGCCTCTTCCTTTGTGTATTTATGGCCATCCCAAACGGCGATGTGCTCGTTGGTGCGTTTGATGAGCAAAAGCTCTTTGAAACCTTCCTTCGGACAATCAGGAAAAAGCAGCAACAATGTTTCTTCCTGGTCGATCCCGCACAGGTAGTACAATCCTGCACTTTGCCGGAAAGGATAAAACTGATCGCCCGAGCGTGGCATCATATCGTTGGAATTGAACACGGCAATGCTGCTGGCCTTCATTTCACGCACAAAGCGCTTGCGGTTAAATTGAAAAAGATCGGGACTAAGCGGCTGGTATTTCATGAGAAACAAGCAATTTAAACGGTAGGGCTGAATGATGGGCCAAAGTACAAAAAAGTCGGTTAATAGTCGGTTGGTCGGTTGATCGAGCGGCCTGTTATGTCAAGCCATAGCGAGACACCCGATTTTATCAACCAACCGACTATTACCGACTTTTTTGTATTTTTGGCCCGGCCATACGGCTACCAAACACTTCACTATTTTTTCACCTTTTTCGTCCAGTTAATTATGACATTCCCTGACAACTGCAAATACACCGAAGACCACGAATGGGTACGCATCGAAAGCGGCAACACCGCCTACGTAGGTATCACTGATTTTGCCCAAAGCGAACTGGGCGACCTGGTGTATGTTGAAGTGGAAACCGTAGGCAAGATTGTAAATGCCCACGGTATTTTCGGTACCGTGGAAGCCGTTAAAACCACCTCCGATCTCTTCATGCCACTCAGCGCCAAAGTGCTCGAGTTTAATTCTGACCTCGACGATGCCCACGGCGGCAACCCTTCGCTCCTCAACGAAGATCCCTACGGCAAAGGCTGGATCATTAAAATAGAAATACAGGATTCAGGCGACCTCGCCAGTCTTATGAACGCCGAAGCTTACAAAACCTTCGTCGGGAAATAAGTCGACAGTCGGCAGTCAACAGTCGAGCGTTACCATGAGCATATCTGCCGACTGTCGACTGTCGACTTTTATTCCAAATCCCTGAAGTCCAGATCCCTGAGTTTGGGTGCTTTCCAGGCGGTGATGACCACCACCAAAAGCGTCATGGTGCCGCCGAACAAAACTGCCGGCACTGTACCCAACAATTTGGCCGCCAGGCCGCTTTCAAAGGCGCCCAGTTCGTTGGATGAGGTGATGAAGATGGAACTTACCGACGACACCCTGCCCTTCATGTTGTCGGGCGTGAGGTGCTGTAGCAACGACTGCCTGATGTAAACGCTCACTTGATCGAAAATGCCTGCGAGGAACAACAAGAGAAAAGAGAGCCAGAAAACGGTCGACAACCCGAAGCCGATGATGCACAATCCAAACCCGGCCACACATCCCAACATCAGCCTGCCTGCATGTTTACCAACCGGACGGTGGGCGATGACAAAAGCCATCGATATGGCGCCCAGCGACATGGCCGCGCGCAAGGCGCCCAATCCTTCCGGACCCACTTTCAAAATATCTTTGGCATAAACCGGTAGCAACGCCACGGCGCCGCCGAACAAAACGGCAAACAAATCGAGTGCGATGGCCCCGATGATGATTTTGTTGCTGAACACAAAACGCAATCCCTCGCGTATGCGCAACATAGCCGGCTCGGTTTGATCCGAAGGCGGCACAGGTTTTGGCGTGATTTGCACCACAAACAACAGGGCCAAAACCAAAAGGATACTCATTACGCCAAACGCCGTTTCGACTCCTGCAAAACCGTAAAGCAACCCGCCCACACCCAAACCTGTTATGCTGGCCACCTCCCACACACTGCTGTTCCAGGCAATGGCGTTGGGAAGTTCGTGGCGCTCTACCAATTGGGGTAAAAGGGCAAAATTGGCCGGACTAAACATGCCGCGCGCGATGCCTGTAAAAAAAATAATGGTGTAAATGCCCGCTATAACGGTGGCCTGTGGCAAACTTTCGCGTTGCCAAATCAACCCCAACAACGTCAAAGCACACATAAGCAGTAATAAAATACACCCCACCATCAGGTTGCGCCGGTTGTATTTATCTGCTATGTGCCCAGCCCACAAACTGATGCTGATGGCGGGTACGGCTTCGGCCAGGCCGATAAGACCAAGCATCAGCGGGTCGCCCGTGAGGTCGTACATGAAATATCCTACAGATACTGACATGATCTGGATGGCCAGCGTCGTGGTCATACGCGTGGCGAGAAAAAAACGGTAATCTGCACGACGGAGCGCTGCGTAAGCGTCAGGGTTGCTCATTCTGAGAAATTCGTGTAAAAGAACGAAACTGGTGCAACAATAACAGCTTAACGGCTATTGTAACTATAGATGAATTTTTAAAAAATTGATTTTCAACCTTATTAACCAATTCGAATGCTGTTAAAACAACGTATTGCTGATCTTAATCTACCACAAGAAGGTCCTTGTGTAACCATAACCCTGAATACCCACCGCACCCACCCCGACAGTGTGCAAGACGCCACGGTGCTCAAAAACCTTTGCGCCGAGGCTGAAAAAACGGTTCTCGAAAGCCACAACAAACGTGATGTACTGAACCTGATCACCAAGCTTCAAAACCTGCCCGGTGAAGTGGATGTTAACCACAACCTCGAAAGTCTGAGTGTTTTTGTTTCAAACAACACACAGGAAATGGTGCGCTCGATGTGGCCCGTCCCTTTGGATGCCGTGTTGGTAGGCAATGAGTTTGCCCTTCGATCCCTGATTCTCGACCTGAATCGGACAGAGCATTACCTCATCATGCTGCTTTCCCGCTCCGGGGTACACCTCTTTGAAGCCGTGAACGATGCCGTTTTGGATGAAGTTAAAAACGATGATTTCCCGTTTGATGAGTCGGGACATTACCAAACCGACAAGTTTAAGATCAGCGATGCTAAACAAGGCGACAACTTGCTGCGCGAATATTTCAACAAAGTGGATAAAGCACTGCAAAAAGTGGCTAAGGAAAAAGAGATGTCTGTGGTCGTGGTATGTACGGAGGGAAACTACAATATGCTGCAACAGGTAACCGACAAGAGCCAAACGTACATCGGTTTCAGTCCTGTAAACTACAACGACAGCGCACCCCACACCCTTGCCCGCCAGTCGTGGGAACTGGTTAAAGAACAGCAATTTGAGAGCCGTCGCGATGCCGTAGCTGAAATGCAACAAGCAGTAAGCGAAGGGATGGTGCTCACCGACCCTGCCGAAATTTACAAGGCCGCAATTGAAGGACGTGGCGAGTTGCTCATCACCCGGGAAACATTCCAAAAACGCGCCGTCTACAACGATGGTATCTTGACATTGTTCGAAGCCGATGCAGATGACGTACCCACCGAAGCGTTTGATCTGGCCAGTAAAACTGCCTGGGAAGTTGTTTCAGTAAATGGAAGGGCAATCTTTCCGGCCAACGACGGTATCTTGGAGATTGGCGACATGGTCTTGAAACTTCGTTACATCTGATTTTTTCCTTCGCGTTGCAGAATACACGCGCCAATGAGCACCTTTGCATCTGGAAACACCGTTTATTCATCCCGAATGCAAAGCATGTTATGAAATTACTTGAAGGAAAAATTGCACTCATCACCGGCGGCTCACGCGGCATCGGTGAGGCGCTTGTGCGCGGCCTGGCTGCCCAAGGCGCCCGCGTAGCCTTTACCTACGTTTCGTCCGGTTCGGCCGATCGCGCACAAGCCCTCGCCGCCGAACTCGGCGACAACGTACGCGCCTATCAGAGCGATGCTGGCGACTACGCCCAGGCCGAAGCCCTCGTAAACGATGTCGTGAAAGATTTCGGAGGACTCAACATACTCATCAACAACGCCGGGATCACCCGCGATACCCTCATGCTGCGCATGACCGAACAACAGTGGGACGAGGTGATCCAAACCAACCTCAAATCAGTTTTTAACCTCACCAAACACGGACTCAAACCAATGCTACGCGGGGGAGGAGCCATCATCAACATGAGCTCGGTGGTGGGTGTGTTTGGACAAGCGGGACAAGCCAACTACGCCGCTTCCAAAGCTGGTATCATCGGTTTTTCCAAATCCATCGCCAAAGAATACGGTTCACGAGGTATCCGCTGCAATGCTGTGGCGCCCGGCTTCATCGCCACGGAAATGACCGATGCACTCGATGAAAAAACGAAGGAAGGTTACCTCAGCGCCATTCCCATGAAACGTTTCGGCACCGGTGAAGACGTAGCCAACGCCTGTATTTACCTCGCCTCCGATATGGGCGCATACGTGAGTGGGCAGGTCATTTCGGTTTGTGGAGCTTTGAACTGTTAGGGTTTTACCCAAAAAAACATGAGTCATCCCGAATTTTTTTGGGACGACTCATGTTTTTTTTGAAGCCATAGGCTAACACAAACTACACTAAATCAATATTTTGTAGATGAAAGCCCCAGCGGGGCGGTCACGTCTGTAGCAATAATTGCGACCCCATAATCGGAGCCCCAGCGGGGCGGCAATGTGAAAATGTCACCATAACCATCGAATGTAATAGCATAAATACCATCTAAAATGCCTCTGTAGGGATCGATGGTTTGGCTCTTTTACATTGCCGCCCCGCTGAGGCTCGGACCATGTATGAGGTTTAATCCTTCTACAGACATTGCCGCCCCGCCGGGGCTATTTTTCTTACTACATTGATTTTCTGTTATTTAAAGAAAAAAATGTTTTAAATTAAATGCTCTTTACCGAAAAATATTCGGGATGACTCATGTTGTATTTCTAAGGGGACACATGTAGTAAAAAACTACACGTAAAGCTCCCCGTTCAAAATTCCTCTTGAAATCACCACACGTTGAATTTCCGAAGTGCCTTCGTAGATCTGCGTGATTTTGGCATCGCGCATGAGGCGTTCTACGTGGTATTCTTTCACGAATCCGTAGCCGCCGTGGATTTGAACGGCTTCCACAGTATGTTTCATGGCTACTTCGGAGGCGAACAGTTTGGCCATGGCGGCTGCCTGGGTGAAGTCGCGACCTTCGTCTTTCATCGTAGCGGCGCGGTACACGAGCATTTTAGCGGCTTCAATGTCGGTGGCCATGTCGGCCAGTTTGAACGCGATGGCCTGGTGCTGGCTGATGGGTTTGCCGAAAGCTTCGCGTTCTTTGGAATAGGCGATGGAAAGTTCGTAAGCGCCGCCAGCTATGCCTAGGGCCTGGGCAGCTATGCCAATGCGACCACCACTGAGGGTTTTCATGGCGAATTTGAAGCCGAAGCCGTCTTCACCGATGCGGTTTTCTTTGGGTACCACCACGTCGTTGTACATGATGGTGTGGGTATCGGAAGCACGGATGCCGAGTTTATCTTCCTTGGCGCCAATGACCACACCTTTCCATTCGGCTTCTACAATGAACACATTGATGCCGCGGTGCCCTTTTTCGGGGTAGGTTTGGGCAATCACGAGGTGGATATGGGAAGTGCCGCCGTTGGTGATCCAGTTTTTGGTGCCGTTGAGGATGTAGTGGTCGCCCATGTCGACAGCCGTGGTGCGCTGGCTCGTGGCGTCGGAACCGGCTTCGGGTTCGGACAGGCAGAAGGAGCCGATCCATTCGCCGGAGGCGAGTTTGGGCAAGTATTTGCGTTTTTGATCTTCGGAGCCGTAGAGTTCGAGGCCCCAACACACGAGGGAGTTGTTCACCGACATGATGACCGAGCAGGAGCTGTCAACCTTGCTGATTTCTTCCATGGCCAAAACGTAGGAAAGGGTATCCATGCCGCCGCCGCCATATTCGGGCGAAACCATCATGCCCATAAAGCCGAGTTCAGCCATTTTGCGGACCTGTTCGGTGGGGTATTTCATGTGGCTGTCGCGTTCGATGACGCCTGGTTTCAGTTCGGTTTGAGCAAATTGGCGCGCAGCCTCTTTAACGCTGAGGTGCTCTTCGGTTAGGTTGAACATCGTGGTGTGGGTGTTTATGGTGGATTTTGGCGGACGAAAGTTCGCCGACCATTGGTTGTTTTATTGGAAATGGTGCCGCTAAACGGCTATTTTGATGCAAAAAAACAAAAAATAAGGGAGTTTTTGGGAAATGGTTGGCTCAAACCAGTTTTTTAGAACGATTATAAGTTAGGTTGTTAATTCCCAATCACCTTTACTTCTACACTTTGCAAAATTTCTTTGTCCGGATTGCCAGCGTGGTGGACGTAAGCGATGATGGAGCACTTTTTGGCTACCCAGTCGGCCGGAAGCGTATAGGAGTATGTTTTGGTTACCAAAGCGCCTGCGGGCAGCGCTTCGGTAATCACATCGCCGTCGGATTTGGTCACAACGTCGCGCACAACGTGGCGGTGTACATAGTTTAAGATTTTAACGCCTTTGTCAATCTGGGCATCCACGATGCTGTCCTGTGCAATGAGGATGGTGAGCCTGTTTTCTACGTCGGCAGGTTGTGTTTCTTCTGGTGCGATGTTCACCTTGATGTTCAGCACGCGTGAGGTGCTGTCGTACGTTGTGGTTGCAAACAAACCCAAACCGAAATCTTTTTCAAATTCTTCCTGAATGGTGCCCGCCCAGTTGGGTTGGTTGAGGTAGATGGACTGGTTTCCGGGTTTAAAGTAACGGTTGATGGCAGAGGTGGGATAACCTTCGGCTACACCAAGAAAACTAACCAAGGCATCTACGTTGGGGTTGCGGAAATCCAATTCTGAGTCGGGCAGTGGGTTGGAGAAAAAACCCGCAGAATGCAGCGAAACAATGATCAGGTTTTCTTTGCCGAAGGAGTTCTGGAGGCTTTGTAGCTCCTTTGCGC
This sequence comes from Chitinophagales bacterium, assembly GCA_038249605.1. Classification (GTDB taxonomy): domain Bacteria; phylum Bacteroidota; class Bacteroidia; order Chitinophagales; family Saprospiraceae; genus M3007. Next base: position 28,823 of record JBBSDH010000007.1, read on the forward strand.
CGTCGGGACAATTGGTGCAGGCTACACCCGTCAGTTCTTCCACCAAAACTCGTCGGCTGCCGACGCTCAGTTCAGGAATCGGAAAGGGCTCCTCTTCACAAGCGGTAGCGAGCAACAAGGCACACAGGCCAAAAAGGGGCAGAAATTTTATGTTGTTGAACATTTTTTTAGTGGTTGGTGGTTAACAAATAGCGGGTTAAAAGGAGGAGTTAACGTTCAGTCTGAATCCATTAAACGCTGGTTCGTAGCGACAGATGCCGCCGGCGCAGTTGATGCCTTCCACTTGTTTGACGTACGCCATGGAAAATCGGTTGGCCCGGTAGGAATAAACAGCACCAATGGAAGGGAAGTGGATTCCGTCGAACTTGGTTTTGTCGGACGAGTATTCCTTACTTTCATCGTGTTTCAGTTTGTACATGTTCGAAACATAGATCAGCCAGTGTGGCGCCCAGCCAAATTCGACCACGCCGTTGAGCCATGAGCCGAACTCGTCGTCGGTACGCAGGTATTGTGCTTCCACTCGGATCGATTTTTTCGCGGAGAGTTTGTAAAGAAATTCGGCGTACGGTGTCAACGCTTCCACATAATCGGCTTCGCCGCTGGCCAAAAAGCCGAGAACATCTTCCCTGTCCGTTTCATCCCTTTTGGCCTGGTAAACGAAGATGTTGTATTTCAGCATTTGAACACCGGCAAGCACCTGCCATTTCCTTTCTTTTTTAAAGGTAAATTCCGGTGCAATTTCGCGGTAAATTTCGGTGCCGTCGAGCAGGTAAATGTCGGAAATGTTGATGCCTACCGACATGCGTTTGTTGATGGCGTATTTGCTGTCGAGTTGAAAGGCTTGTTCGCCCAGTTCCTGGGTTGCGGGTGCAAAACGGGTGGTCAGGCGGTAGGTATTTTGCCTGGCCATGGGCGGCAGAAAGTTGATGGTGCCTTGGATGGCAATTTGGTCGGGTGAATTTCGGAAAGCGAAGTTTTCGGTGCGTTTGCCTTCAAACGTGATGCCGAAGCCTTCCTGGGCGTAGGTGAGGCTTGAATAAACTGTGTATCCGGGTTCGTTGATGAGTTTCCCGTTTCCGCCGGTAGCAGTGGGTTCGAAAGGATTGTACATCACATCGTCGCTTTTTACGGCGCCTTCCGCGTACCAGGTAAAATTGCCTGCGGTCATGGTGTTGTACAACGAAGCTGCATAGGTATTGAACTGCACCCCGATGCTGTCCTGGGGTGGGTATGTTGCAATGGTATTGGCTATTTGGTTCACTGTGCTTTCGCTGTAGGTGCGGGCCACAACACCGATGCCGGGCGCAAAGGTGACTTTGCTTGCCGAATCGAGTTTGATGAAGCCGTCGAGGGCACCGCCGCGCACCACCGTGCTGTATTCATCGAACTGTCTTTTCATACGCCCGGTGAAGGCCTTGATGCGCCAGTTGTCGTTGATGTTGTAGCCGATTTTTACGCCTTTTAGGGCGTTATCAATCATGAGTGCGCGTTCTTCGTAGGCGCGGTAAATAATGCCTGCACCGATCTGGTCGTAGATGTAACCACCCGTAAACTCAAACTTGTGGATGTTTTTATGCACATACCATCGGCCTATGCCTTCATCGGAGTACGAACCGATAGGGTTCAGCAGGTTGGAGTTGTTGAACATATCGAAACGCAGACCAAAATCGAAACCCCAGTTGGAATAATTGAGGTTCATCCAGGTCTCGGCGCCGAATTTCTGGTAATCGTATTGTGGTGTGTTGCTGGCACCCACACGTGGGTCGGAAATGAAGAAATTGCCGTTCGATTGAAGGTTGCCTGTTACGCGGGCGTTGGGATTGCTGTTGTTTTGGGCAAAAATGCCCTGGGCAAAACAAAGAAGGAAGGTTAGAAGGTAAAAATGTTTCATGCGCTGCTTTAACGAAATAAGTTTCGGCAAAGGTAGCGTTTGATAAAATCTTCAATGCCCTCTATTTGCAAAAAATGGTAAAATGCGGACAAATCATTGGCCAGCAACCATCGGTATTCTTACAACATTTCCACAAACGCATCAAACAAATACCGCGCATCGTGCGGACCGGGGCTCGCTTCGGGGTGGTATTGCACGCAGAAGGCCGGTTTGTTTTTCAGGCGGATGCCCTCCACCGTGTTGTCGTTGAGGTTGATGTGGGTGGCTTCCACCAGGGAGGGTGAGTCGTACACGGCTTGTTCGAGCACACCGAAACCATGGTTTTGACTGGTGATTTCGCTGCGGCCTGTGATGAGGTTTTTCACAGGGTGGTTGATGCCACGGTGGCCGTGGTGGAGTTTGTAGGTAGGCAGGCCTACAGCGCGGGCAAGCAATTGTTGCCCGAGGCAGATGCCGAACAACGGTTTTTCTTCGGCCAGCATTTTGCGGATGTTGTCCACCGCGTAGTCCATGGGCGCAGGGTCACCTGGGCCATTGGACAGGAAGTAGCCGTCCGGATTCCATGCTTTCACCGTTTCAAAGGGTGTTTTGGCAGGAAAAACGCGCAGGAAGCAACCGCGGTCGTCAAAGCAGCGCAAAATGTTCTTTTTTACGCCGTAGTCCATCACAGCGATGCGGTAAGGCGCATCCGGATTGCCGACTTCATAGGGCTCGGAGCAGGTCACGCGGCTGGAAAGCTCGAGGCCGTCCATACTGGGCGTATTTTTCAACATGCCGAGAAGTTCGTCGATGTTGTCGATTTCCGAAGAAATGACGCAGTTCATGGCGCCACGCTGGCGAATGTGTTGCACGATGGCCCTGGTATCGACGCCTTCGATGGCCACCAGATTTTGTTGTTCGAAGTAGTCCTGTATGCTTAAATCGGCATTGGCACGACTGTACTGAATGTTGAAGTTGCGGCAGATAAAGCCGGCGATTTTGATACCGTCGCTTTCAACTTCGGAGTTTTTGATGCCGTAGTTGCCGATGTGCACATTGGTGGCAACAAGGATTTGCCCGAAGTAGGAAGGGTCGGTGAAAATTTCCTGATAGCCGGTCATACCAGTGTTGAAACAAATTTCGCCGGTGGTTGTGCCGGTTTTGCCGGCGGCTTTGCCGTGGAATACGGTACCGTCTTCGAGAAGTAGAATGGCTTTGCCCATGTGTTTGTGGAATGCGACCTGCCCTGCCGCTGGTTTTCGGGTGGCAAAGTTCGGGCTTTGAAAGGACTTTTTTTGAAACCCCGCTGAAATTATTTCCTTTGGAGCATTAGCGGACTGAAAGCGCTACCCAATGTTAAGTTTTTTAATTTCGTGTAAACTTAACATTAAATAATTGTTAAGTTTTAGAACTTTGCGCTCAGTTAGATTCCTGACCTAGATTATGCAGCCGGAGTGCTGCCAAACTTTAAAAACATCATGAAGAAGAAAATTGCCAAACTGCTCCAGTCGGAGCAAATCAAAACGCATGCCCGATTTAAAGCACTGACCAAAGAAGTCCAGGTCGCTGAGGCGCTGTTGGAAGCTGCAACTGTATCAAAAGAAGCTGCCAAAGCGGCCTACCGGGAGCTGCTTCAGGCCGGTGATCAGGTTGCACTGATGGAAAAATTTACCGCATTCCGACAGGCGAAACTCATGCGTGCATACGAAAATGAAACTTTGGCATTGGCGCAGTTCCGTTTGTACCACTGGGTAGAGCAGCAAAACGAAAAAGTTAAAGCAGCTGCAAAAAAGAAAAAGCCTGCAGTTGAAAAAGTGGTTGCAGAGGTTGCCTAATTTTGGCCATGGCCGAACATGAGGATTTGCACCGCGGGCTCAACGAAGCTGTACGGCGCTTCAATACCCCCGATTTTATTCCCGATGATCCCATCCGCATCCCACACCGGTTTGAAGGGTTGCAGGACCGTGAAATCATGGCTTTTTGGACGGCTATGCTTGCCTGGGGAAACCGTACCAGCATCATTCGCAGTGCGGAAAAACTGGTTGCATTGATGGACGGTGCGCCGTACGATTTTGTGCTCAACCACCAGGAACACGACCGAAAGCGCTTTTTGGAATTCAAACATCGCACGTTTCAAGCCACCGACACCTTGTATTTTCTGGAGTTTTTTCAAAATTACTACCGGATACAAGTGTCGTTGGAAAACGCCTTTGTCAGGCACCTGTTGCCCGGCGATGTACACGTGGAACGCGCTTTGACGGGTTTTCACCGCGATTTTTTCGACCATCCTTACGCTCCCGAGCGCACACGCAAACATGTGGCCACACCCGAACGGGGCAGCACCTGCAAACGTCTCAACATGTTTCTGCGCTGGATGGTACGCAACGATGCAGCCGGTGTCGATTTCGGGATATGGAAACAAATACGGCCCTCCCAATTGCTGATGCCCCTGGATGTTCACGTGGAAAGGGTGGCCCGGCAACTCGGTCTTTTAACACGAACACAAACAGACTGGCGCGCCGTGCTCGAACTCACCGAAAACCTACGCCTTTTCGACCCGGAAGATCCGGTCAAATACGATTTTGCACTGTTTGGTATGGGAGTTTTAAAGTCCGAAGTATTTTGATTGACGAAAAATCATATTTCAAAAATCATATTTCGTATTTCGTCAATCAAAATACTTCGGACTTCGGACTTTAAAACGAGCCTCCGAGGTCTTTGTTCGTCTTTACTTCGCCTGCTTCATCGACGATGGCGAGCACCACGCGTCGGTTGCGCTTGCGGTTTTCAGCTACGTCCTTGCCGTCAAAGTCTTCGTTGGGTAATTCCGGATCGTATTCGCCGAAAACTTTGATGTACATGCGGTCGGCACGAACACCTTTATTGATGAGGTAATTGCGCGCTGCTCGTGCCCGGGTTGTGGCAAGGAGGATGTTGTTCTCGGCACTGCCTACAGCATCGGTGTAGCCGAGCAGTTTGAGCTTCATGGTAGGATGCTCGCGCAGGCTTTGGGCCACCACATCAAGTTCCGCTTTGGAAGCGGCCGAAAGGTTGGAGCGACCAAAGTCGAAATAAATGTTGCGGAGGGTGGAGCTGCGGTTTTTATCCTGAACAAATACGGCGCCGTCGTTGCGGAAATAAGGACAATTGGCGCCGCACAAGATGCGTTGCTCTTCTAGATCGATGATGCTCGCAAAGGGGAAACCTTTGTCCACGAGTTGCTTCTGTACTTGTTCGGCCTGCTCCCTGTTTTGGTAAGAGCCGTAAAAATAACGGTGCATGCCCATCTGATCAACGGTGGAAATCACGCCTTCCACGCCGCGCGATTTAAAGTACGACGACGAAACGGAATCGGCATATGCAGCAACTTGAACGCGAAAATCCTGCGCGCCCAAAGGCATGATCGAAAGCATGGAAAAACAAATGCCAGTCAGAACGAGTGGTCTCAACTTCATGGGTAAGGAGGATGATTGTGCGTAAGTCGGTTCGGATGAAAATACAAAAGTACGTTTTTCGGCGCGCAACTGCAAACACGAAAAAGGCGTAGAAGGGAAAATTCAGGGATCGAGACGCAAAAAATGTACTTTTGTAACAAAAAAACAGACTTTTTTTATCTCATGGTGCGATACATATGCTGTTTTTTCGTTTTGTCATTCATTTCGGCCATCCGCGCAACCGCGCAGGATGTTGATCCACGCGACGCAAATTTGGTTGCTTCCAAGTTGGCTATGGTTGATGGACCATTGAACCTGTCTGCCCGTACCCTCGCCGTTGCGCAATCTTTTCTGGGCGCTCCATACGTTTCCGGAACGCTTGAGGTTAACACCACGGAACAACTTGTCGTCAACCTACGCGAACTCGATTGCTGGACTCTGGTGGAAAGCAGCCTGGCCATCGCACTGGCTTCGAAAGAAAAACAACCCTGCCTCACCGCCTACGAAAAATACTTGCGCCAACTCCGCTATTGGGGCGGCACGATCAACGGCTATGGCTCGCGCATTCATTATTTTACCGGCTGGACCATACAAGCCGAAAAACTCGGGTACCTTAACGACATTACCGCCCAACTCGGCGGCATAAGTTACAACAAACAGATCGGTTACATGTCGGCCCGCCCACACAAATACCCGGCGTTGCAACAGGAAAAAAACAGAAAAGACATCCAAGATGCCGAAGCGCGCATCAACCGCCATAAGTGGTACTACATTCCCGAAAACCGCATCGAAACGGTGGAAAAACATTTGCTTGAAGGTGACATCATTCTGCTCACTTCCGTTAAATCCGGCCTCGACATCGCACACCAGGGCTTCGCAGTACTGCGCAACGGCCGCATCCATTTGTTGCACGCCTCCTCCCTCAGCAAACGGGTAATCGTTTCCTCCCAACCGCTTGGAGCATACGTGCGCAGCCAACCCGGGCAATCGGGCATCATGGTTTTAAGGGTAAATTAGTCGGTGGTCAACCAACCTGCCTAAACCCTCGAAATCTTCGCTCCAATGGCATTCAACCTCGCATCAATGTGCTGGTAGCCGCGGTCGATCTGGTGTACGTTGTGGATGATGCTTTTGCCTTTTGCGGAGAGTGCGGCGATGAGCAGAGCCTGTCCTGCGCGGATGTCGGGAGAGGTCATTTCGATGCCGCGCAGTTGCGAACGGCGGTCGAGACCGATGACGGTGGCGCGGTGGGGGTCGCAAAGGATGATCTGGGCGCCCATGTCGATGAGTTTGTCTACAAAAAACAAGCGACTTTCAAACATTTTCTGGTGGATCAGGACGCTGCCCCGGGCCTGCGTAGCGGTTACAAGCATGATCGACATGAGGTCGGGCGTGAATCCGGGCCATGGTGCGTCATAAATGGTCATGATGGAGCCATCGATGAAGGTCTGGATTTCGTAATGCTCCTGGGCAGGAATGTGCAGGTCGTCGCCAACCACATCGATTTGGATGCCGAGGCGTTCGAAGTTGTGCGGTATGAGCCCGAGCTGTTGTACGCCTGCGTTTTTGATGGTGATGTCGGAAGCGGTCATGGCAGCCAGACCGATAAAGCTGCCCACTTCGATCATGTCGGGCAAACAGCGGTGGTTGGCGCCGCCCAAGTTTTCCACGCCTTCGATGTGCAGTAGATTGGATCCTATGCCCTCGATGCGGGCGCCCATGCGTACGAGCATGTGGCAAAGTTGCTGTAAGTATGGTTCACAAGCGGCGTTGTAAAGGGTCGTTTTGCCTTTGGAAAGTACGGAGGCCATCAGCACGTTGGCGGTACCTGTGACGGAAATTTCATCCATGTGCAAATAAGTACCCTGGAGGCCTTCCGAAGGTTTTTGCACGTAGTAAATGTCTTTTTCGTCGTCGTATTTGAATTCTGCACCCAGTTTTTGGAAACCTAAGAAGTGGGTATCGAGGCGTCGACGGCCGATTTTATCTCCGCCTGGTTTGGGTAGTGTGGCGCGACCGAAGCGGGCGAGCAGCGGACCGATGAGCATAACCGAGCCGCGGAGCCGTTGGGCATCGCGCAGGAAATTTTCGGAACTCAAATAACCCACGTCGATGGTGCCGGCGCAAAACCGGTAAGTGTCGGGCGCGGTTTTTTCGGCTGTGACCCCCAGTCCGCGCAGCAGCTCGATGAGTTTGTTCACATCGAGGATGTCGGGGATGTTGGAGATGGTCACCACATCGTCGGTGAGCAGTACGGCGCTGATGACCTGCAGCGCTTCATTTTTGGCGCCCTGGGGTGTCAGTTCGCCTTTCAGCGGATGACCGCCTATAACTTCAAAAGTATCGGATTGCATGTTTTGGTTGTGATTTTTCGGTTTTACGTGGTAGGCAGGGCAAAAGTAAGGATTGTAAAACTGGATACCTCAAAAAATCGGAACAAGTCCTGCAAATCATGGCTTAACTTCGCGCCTCGAAACAACGGAAACGAACAATCTAACCATCCGTCGGCCGTTTACCTTTTCTATGTCGGTAAAAGTTCAACACCTCATCAAAACATACAATACCCAACACGCCGTCGACGATGTGAGTTTCGAAGCGCATGCGGGTGAAGTACTTGGTTTTCTGGGCCCCAATGGCGCCGGAAAAACCACCACCATGAAAATCATCACCGGTTACCTGCCACAGTCGTCCGGTACCGTTCAGGTGTGTGGCTTCGACGTGGTATCGCAATCGATCGAATCGCGCGCCTGTGTGGGTTACCTGCCCGAGCACAATCCGCTGTACCGCGACATGTATGTTCTGGAATACCTTCAATTCGCAGGCGGGCTGCACGGCGTAAAAAACGTGAACAAACGTGCCGACGAAATGATCGAACGCACGGGATTGCAAAGCCATCGCCACAAACAAATCAACGAACTGTCCAAAGGTTACCGCCAGCGTGTGGGCCTGGCCCAGGCCATGCTCCACGATCCGAAAGTTCTCATCCTCGATGAGCCAACTTCGGGCCTCGACCCCAACCAAATTGTCGAAATACGTCAACTCATCCGCGATTTGGGCAAAGAAAAAACCGTGATCCTTTCCACCCACATTCTCGGTGAAGTAGAAGCGGTTTGCGACCGCGCGGTGATCATCAACAAAGGCAAACTGGTGGCCGACTCGCCCATTGAAGCGCTCAAACAACAGTTCAGCGGACAAAACCTGGTTACCGTAGAGTTTTCCCAAAGCGTAAACGAAAAACAACTCCTGGGCATTAGCCACATCCAATCGGTTAAAAAACTCGGGGAGCGCCGCTGGCAGTTGGTGTCGGATGTAAAAAACGACGTACGCGCCGACGTGTTTGCTTTCGCCGTTTCCAACCAGCTTACCCTGCTCGAACTGCACAAAGAAGTGTTCAGTGTGGAAGACATCTTCCAACAACTCACCCGTTAACCTTGTCATCCCATTAGGGACCTTGTCATTCCGTTAGGAAACCATGCCAACCACAGCTTTATTCAAAATACTTCTCGTCGTTGCAGCTTTTTCCGTCCTGCTGTTGGTGCCACGGTTTTTCCGTTCAGGCATTTCGGCGATTTACAAAAAAGAAATCAACGCGTTTTTTGCCTCTTTCATCGGATATATGGTGATCGGAGTGTTCCTGGTTATCATGGGGCTGGTGATGTGGGTTTTCCCGGATTACAGTGTGCTCGACAGCAACTACGCGAGCCTGGAAACCTTGTTTTCCATGGCGCCCATGATCTTTATGTTCCTTATACCGGCGGTGACCATGCGCAGCTTCGCCGAGGAAAAACAAAGCGGTACGATAGAACTTTTAACCACACGCCCTGTGACCGACTGGCAGATTGTAGCCGGTAAATACCTCGCATGCCTGGCTTTGGTGGTGTTTGCGCTTCTACCCACCGTGTTGTACTACATCACAGTTTATTTGCTCGGACAGCCTCAAGGCAACCTTGATTCGGGTGGTATCCTGGGTTCGTACATCGGACTTTTGTTTTTGGCCGGCAGTTTTTCGGCCATAGGCGTGTTTGCTTCCTCGCTTACCAACAACCAGATCGTGGCGTTTGTATTGGCTACCTTTCTTTGTTTTTTGGTGTACCTATCCTTTGATTTCCTGAGTGCATTGCCCATTTTTTACGGCAAAACCGACGACATCGTGCAGTCGTTCGGCATCCAGTACCACTACAGTTCCATCAGTCGCGGGGTGATCGACACACGCGATGTGGTGTATTTCCTGTCGATAATCGTATTGTTTCTTGCGGCAACAGTACTGTCGCTGGGAAGAAGGAGGTGGTAGATAGCGGAAAGCTTACAAATCACCCAATTGTGGCCTGACCAAAATTTCTTCCACCACAGCCGAATCGGAAAGATCGTACGCGCCCCACACAAGTTTGGCGATGTCCGATGCCTGCATGAGACGGTCTTCGGGCAAATCGATACCGGTCCAGGAATCGGTCCAGGTGGCGCCGGGCAGGATGGCCGTTACTTTCACACCAAGTGGCTTCATTTCTTCCCGAAGGACTTTGGAAAAACCCAGCATGGCAAATTTGGCGATGGTGTACGAACCGCCATTGGGATAGGCTATGATGCTGGCGATGCTGCACATGTTGAAAATGTGGCCGTGACGGAAGGTTGTCATTTGTGGCAACAGGGCCCTGGTAAGGTAGTAAGCGCTGTACAGGTTGGTTTCGATGAGGGATTCGAGGGAGCCTGCGGCTTCATCGGCAACGGCGCCAGGCAGAAAAAGGCCCGCGTTGTTTACCAATACATCGATTTTGTTTCTTTTGCTGCGCACAAAAGCTGCAAAATGGGAGACATCGTTTTTTTTACTCAAATCGGCGGCATAGGTGAGCAATTCAATGTCTGGAAAGTGTTCATTGAAGTGCGCGCGCATCTCATCAAGGTCGGATTGCGTGCGTGCGCAAGCACAAACATCGAAGCCATGGATGGCAAATTTTTCGGAAATGGCTCGGCCCAAGCCTTTGGTGCCCCCGGTTACAACAATGAAATTTCTCATCTGGATTTACACAATTTTAAAAATGGTCCTTGTTTAGAGTTGCAAACTACCCTTAAGTGAGATTAAGTTAAGCAGCCTTCGGCAAAAGTACGTTTCTTTGGGTCCGTAATAAGAAGCAAAAACTGCATGAATTCATTTTCCCGTTACAATTACCTGTTCCATCTCGGACGTTACCTGGGCATGATGCGTCAGACGTTCAGCAGGCCCGAGAAATTCAGCATGTACTGGAAGGAAACCATGATACAGCTCAACGACATCGGGGTGGGCTCGCTCATAATCGTTTGCCTGATTGCTATTTTTATCGGCGCCGTGACGGCCGTACAGTTTGCTTACCAGCTCGACGGTCAACTTGTGCCCAGGTACTACATCGGGTACATCGTTCGCGACTTGGCCATCATCGAACTGGCGCCCACCATCACCTGTCTGGTGCTCGCCGGCAAAGTTGGCTCCAACATGGCCGCTGAAATAGGCGGCATGCGCCAAAAGGAACACATCGATGCCATGGAGGTCATGGGCGTAAATACCGCCGCATACCTCATCATGCCCAAAACCATCGCTGCGGTATTGGTTATTCCTTTGCTCGTTACTTTTGCAGCATTCGTTGCCATTCTGGGTGGTTACCTCGCAAGCGTACCCACCGACCTGATCACCGAGGATGAATTTGTGCGCGGACTTCGTGTTTACTTCAACGAACGCAACGTGACGCTCATGTACATCAAATCGCTGGTGTTTGCCTACATCCTTACCACCGTGTCGTGCTACCAGGGTTACTACGTTACCGGCGGCAGCATAGAGCTCGGTCAGGCCAGCACAAGAGCGGTAGTTTACAGCGATATTTTGATCCTCCTCGCAGATTACCTGATAGCCGTAATGTTAACCTGATTGGTTTGAAGTTTAAAGTTTAAAGTTTAAAGTTTGAAGTTTAAAGTTTGAAGTTTAAAGTTTAAAGTTTAAAGTTTAAAGTTTGGGGCCACACCAATAGGTTGAATTATTTCATATGTTAATTTCTGAACTCCAACAGACTTCAAACTTCAAACTTCAAACTTCAAACTTTAAAGTTTAAACTTTAAACTTCAAACTTCAAACTTTAAACTTCAAACATGCGTGACATCATCGAAGCTGCCTGGAATGACCGCAGCCTGTTACAGGAAGAAGCAACCCGCAAAGCTATTCGTGAGGTCATCGACGCCCTTGATGCCGGCGAACTGCGCGTGGCCGAACCGGGAATTACGGGCGATTGGATTACCCACGAGTGGGTGAAAAAAGCCGTGATTTTGTACTTCCCCATCCAGGAAATGCAAACCATTGAGGTGGGGCCGTTTGAATACCACGATAAAATTCCATTAAAAACGGGTTTCGCCCAAAAAGGCGTTCGCGTGGTGCCCCA